>NZ_JBSWYX010000007.1:0-287565 GCF_056161345.1 Salipiger sp. ABF4_146
CGCCCTCGCCCTGATAATAGACCTCGGTGCCGGTGACATCCGAGGGCAGCAGATCGGGGGTGAACTGGATGCGGCTGAAGTCGCATTCGAGGTTGCGCGCCAGTGCCTTGATGGCGCGGGTCTTGGCCAGCCCCGGCAGCCCCTCGACCAGCAGGTTGCCGTTGGCCAGAAGGCCGATCAGCAGCCGCTCGATCACCTCGCGCTGGCCGATGATCGCCTCGCCCATGCGCGCGCGCAGGCTTTCGATCTGCGCCCGCGTGCCGGTTTCGGTCATGCCTTCCATAGCTGACTTACCCTTCCACCCAACTCACTCACCCGGAAACACCGTGCGCCAGTCCTGCGCCATGTCGACAATCGTCCAGCCGAGGCCCGGCCCTTCGTCGAGCCCGCGATTCAGCGTGCCGATGTGCCCGTCTCGGTCATAGGCGAACTCGCGCTCGGCATCGGTGTGATGCACCAGCAGCCCGAACGACGGACCGTCGCCGGAGGTGGTGTATTCGAGCATCTGGAAATCGCCGTCGGAATTGCCCGCCGCAAAGATCGGCTTCTGGCCGATGTGGCGGATGATGCCGACGGGCTTGCCCTCTTTGTCGTCAATGAAGGTGACGCCGCCGTTCTTGGTCAGCATCGGCGTGCCATCGACCACCTCATAGGCGGTGTTGCCCTCGGTGCCGACCACCTGCCAAGGCGGAATGCCGTAGGTGTCCTCCGAGAAGGCGCGAATGAAGTCGATGCCGCCGCCCGAGACGATGTAGGTGCTGAACCCCTCGTCGCGCAGGTAGCTGAGCAGCTCGAGCATCGGCTGGTAGATCATCTCGATATACGGCTTGTCCGTCGTCGGATGCGGGGCCGTCGACAGCCAGTCATGCGCGTCGCTCTGGAACTCGTCCACGGTCAGGCCGGAGTGCGAGACGTTGATCACCTCCAGCAAGCCTTCCATCCCGCTGGCGAGGATGCCCTCGACGTCGCCCTCGGCCCCCGCCTTCAGCGCGTCGGAGGTGAGAATATCGGGATCGGCCTCGGCCTTCTCCTGCAATACATCAAGCGCGTAGAGCGCCTGAAAATAGACCGGCTGCTCGGTCCAGAGCGTGCCATCGTTGTCGAACGTGGCAATGCGGTCGGGCGCGGGCACGAAGTCGTCGGAGGCGGGATCAGTCACGCTCTCGACGAAATCGACGATCGCCGCCTTGGCCTCGGTGTCATTCCACGACGGCAGCGGATCGGCCAGCGCGGGGGCGGCAAGGCAGATGGCTGCGAAAGCGGCGGCGCAAGGAGTATAGGGGCTGTGCATTGATGTCCCTTCCAAGATCGGGCGGCCGCAGTACGGCGGCCCCCAGACAATCATCAAATAAATGCGGGGCTGGCACGGTCCGCGCCAGCCCCTTGCTCAAAACGGCCGCGTCAGTTGCTGCCCATGTTCGCGAGGCTGTTGTTCAGCTCTTCCTGAATCTGGTCGATCGAGAAACTGTCCGGACGTTGCGACGGCGGATATTCCTCGAACGTGGCGAAGAACTTGGCGATTTCCTGCGCCGCGGGCGCAACCAGATAGGCATGGTCGCTCAGCCAGTCCCAGTAGGTGTTCGACGTGATGTCGGCCCGCTCGTAGGGATCAGCACGCAGATCGAACATCTTGGGCACACGCAGTTCGGTAAAGGGTTCGGCCCAGACGGCCATGGTGCCCTTCATGCGCTGCTCTTTGAACACCACCTTCCAGTTCTCATACCGCAGACCGACGATCTCGCCGTCATCGTTGAGATAGAAGAACTCGTTGCGGGCCCCCTCGTCGGTGGCACCGGTCAGGTAGTCGAGCTGGTTGTAGCCATCGAGATAGTTCTTGTACTCGGAGCCGTTGATCGTGGTGCCCTCCAGCAGCCGCTCCTTGATGTCGGTATCGCCGACGGCGGCCATGATGGTCGGGAACCAGTCGAGTCCGGAGAACATCTCGTTGTAGACCGTGCCCGGCTCGATGTGACCGGGCCAGCGGATCAGCGCCGGGACGCGATACGCGCCTTCCCAGTTGGTGTTCTTTTCCGAACGGAAGGGCGTGGTGCCCGCGTCCGGCCAGGTGTTCTGGTGCGGCCCGTTGTCGGTGGTGTAGATCACCAGGGTATTGTCGGCGACACCCAGATCATCCAGCGCGTCGAGCACCTCGCCGATCTGCGCGTCATGCTCGACCATGCCGTCGGCATATTCGGTCGGCGCGGTCAGACCCGGCTCGCTGCGGTTCTCGTCGCGCACGTGGGTTTTGTAGTGCATCCGCGTGGTGTTGTACCACGTGAAGAAGGGGGTGCCCGACTCCACCGCGCGGGTCATGAAGTCGATCGCCCCGGCGGCGGTTTCCTCGTCAACCGTCTCCATGCGCTGGCGCGTCAGCGGGCCGGTATCCTCGATCTCGCCATCTGCATAGGAGTGGAGCACACCGCGCGGGCCGAAGCGTTCGCGGAATTCCGGGTCCTGCGGGTAGTTGAACTGTTCCGGCTCTTCCTCGGCGTTGAGGTGGTAAAGGTTGCCGAAGAACTCGTCAAAGCCGTGCTCGGTGGGCAGATGCTCGTCACGGTCGCCAAGGTGGTTCTTGCCGAACTGGCCGGTGGCGTAGCCTTGATCCTTGAGGGCCGAGGCCAGCGTCACGTCGACAGCCTGCATCCCCGCAGCGGCCCCCGGAAGGCCCACTTTCGACAGGCCGGTGCGCAGGGTCGACTGGCCTGTCAGGAACGTCGAACGACCGGCGGTGCAGCTTTGCTCGGCATAATAGTCGGTGAACTTTCCGCCTTCGTTGGCGAGCCGGTCAATATTGGGCGTTGTGTAGCCCATCAGGCCGAAACTGTAGGTCGAAAGGTTGGTCTGGCCGATATCATCGCCAAAGATCACCAGGATGTTCGGCTTGTCAGCGGTCTCGTCCTGCGCCCAGGCGGCGGAACCGAAGGCCACCAGACTGCCGACAAGGGCGGCCTTGAGTAGGTCGGGTCTCATGAAAATCTCCCAAGTGTGTCGTTCAAAATCGAAACCTCATTCAATTGCGCGGTATTGCCCGTTTCCGGCGCGTATCCCGCGTGAGCGCCCACGTTTCCCGATGCAAAAGACCGGACCCCGATCAACATCGGAACAGCGCGAACCCACAACCATAAGGCTTACGGCAATCAATTACCTCCACCCCACGTAGCAACTATTTCAATTACCTCACGTAAATGCAACAAGCGCGTGATCTTCCGAGAAAATTCGTGACGCAACGGCAGAGCGCCGCCGATCGTCAGGCCAAAGAACTACTGGATCGACACATCAATCGAATACGCCACCGTCTTGCCCGCGTCGCGGTCATTGCCCATCAGGTAGACGCGGATGGTGTAGGTGCCGTCCTCGGGCAGAGGCACCGTTTCGGATCGGTCTTCGTCGCGCGCCCCGACATAGAGCGCCACATCGTCGCTGCCCGGCGGCAGCACATTAAGATAGACCGAGCCGTGGCCATCGCTGGCGCCGACCTTCAGGTCGACAAAAAGCTCCTGCCCGGCGCCCGCGCCAAGGCGATAGTCGTGATACGCCTGCCCGGTGATCTCGCCACTGATCATCGTGCCGTAGTTACCGGGCGCAAAGCTCACCTCCTCGCTCTGCTGCGCCAAGGATGGCAACGCCGTGACGGCAAGCATGCCAAGGGCCACAACGCCGAAAGCCTGTCTCATCATGTCTCCTCCCTCCGGGGCGCGCGGCGCTCAGGGCGCGGTGCACCAGCCTTACCCTAACGTAAACAACGCCTTTTGAGCAGACTCGGCGTGCTCGCGCACAGGATCTCACTGTTTGAGCGCCGATGACCTTCACATTTCGGAAACACTGTGTTTGCAGCAAGCGGGCTTCCGCCACGAGATCGGCGACATTTAGCCCATATTTTCCGTGGATTACCTTTCGGCAACGCAGAAAGGTCCTCTGTTACCGCTCTGAAACATCCGAAAATCATTCCTAGGCGCGGCCCCTAAAGCCTGTATTCTGCCTCAGTTACCAGTTTGACGTCATTTCGAATCATTAGTTGTTACGAGTCTCGCTCGGTCGACCAAGCGCCTTTAACTGCTCGGCATTGTGTTTTGTTTTTTATCTGCCGGGTACCCCACGGATGGGGGCCCCTGTCCCAAGGCCCCGATCCCAAATACGTCCCAATAGCGGCTCTGCCCGTGCCCGGCACACTCGTCTCCCCAGCGATCATTGCCAGCACGGAGGTTTCGTGAGGGATCAGGAAGCCGCGCAGATTACCTGCGCGGCTTCATACGTGCGCAATCCTGACAGAAATCTACGCTTAGCCCGCGATCTCGTCGCTTTGCCGGACCCCGGCCACCAGATCGTCGCCCACGGTCTGCAAGACATCCGCAAGCTCGGTGAACCATCCCTCACGGTGGCTCGACGCACGCCGCGCCAGTGCCACCAGCCGCGCCGGTTCCGGCTGCGCAAAGCGGCGCAGGCGCATGCCGGGCGAGGCGCGCAACTCGGTCAACGCCGCCAGCTCGGGCATCAAGGTCAGCCCAAAGCCCGCCGCCACCAGCCGCGACAGCGTGGCCAGCGAGGTCGCCCCCATGTTGATGCGCGCGTTGCCCCTGCCCCGACCGCAGACCGCCAGCGCCTGATCGGTCAGGCAATGCCCGTCCTCAAGCAGCAGCAACTGGCTTTCGGCAAGCCCTTCGGGGCTGGACACGCGCGCGATCTGATCGAGCCGCGTCGCGCTGCCGGCAAGCAGGAAGCGATCTTCGAAGAGCGGCAGCACCTCGATGCCATCGTCCTCGATCGGCAAAGCCACCAGCGCCGCGTCAAGCGCCCCATCCGACAGCTGCGCCAGCAGCCGCTCGGTCTTGGCCTCGGTCACTTCGACGTCGAGCGAGATGTCCTCGGCGCGCAGCGCCGCCAGCGCCTCGGGCAGAAAGTACGGCGCGATGGTCGGGATCACCCCCAAGGAAAGCCGCCCGGCCAACCCGGCACGCCGCCGCGCCGCCTGTTCCAAACCGGTGATTTCCGACAGCACCCGCTCGGCGCTGTCGAGAACCTCGCGCCCAAAAGGGGTCAGCACCACGTCGCGCGACTGCCGCTCGACCAGCGGACCGTTCAACGCGGCCTCCAACTCGCGGATCTGCACCGACAGCGCCGGCTGCGAGACATGGCAGCTTTCGGCAGCGCGGCGGAAATTCCGTTGCTCGGCAAGGGCTTTGAAGTAGCTCAACTGGCGCAGGGTGACAGGCATAATGTTTTCCTATCACAGCGCAAGGAAACCGCAATTGGGAACTTATGACAGCGCCTCTAGTTGATCCCTCAGCAAGACACTCACGGAGGACGTCATGAGCAAGCGACTGACCACGTCCGGCGGCGCGCCGGTTCCCACGAACGAGACCTCGACCACCGCCGGCCCGCGCGGCCCGGTGCTGCTGGAAGACTATCAGCTGATCGAGAAACTCGCGCACCAGAACCGCGAACGTATCCCCGAACGGGTCGTGCACGCCAAGGGCTGGGGCGCGCAGGGGACGTTCACCGTCACCCACGACATCAGCAAATACACCAACGCCAAGCTGTTCTCGAAGGTCGGCAACACCTGCGACATCCTCTCGCGCTGGTCCACCGTGGCGGGCGAACAGGGCGCGGCGGATGCCGAACGCGACGTGCGCGGCTTTTCGGTGAAGTTCTACACCGAGGACGGCAACTGGGACATGGTGGGCAACAACACCCCCATCTTCTTCATCCGCGACGCCTACAAGTTCCCCGACTTCATTCGCACGCAGAAACGCCACCCCAAGACCAACCTGCGTTCGCCCGAGGCGATGTTCGATTTCTGGGCCGCACAGCCGGAGTCGGTGCATCAGGTGACGATCCTGATGTCGGATCGCGGCATCCCCAAGAACCCGATGCACATGCACGGGTACGGCTCGCACACTTTCTCGATGTGGAACGATGATGGCGAGCGCTTCTGGGTGAAATTCCACTTCCGCAGCCAGCAGCCGATCCGCAACTACACCAATGAGCAGGCCGAGAAGCTGGTGGGCGAGACCCGCGAGAGCTATCAGGAAGACCTGTTCAACGCGATCGAGGACGGCAACTTCCCGAAGTGGGAGCTGAATATTCAGGTCATGCCCGAGGAACAGGCCGCCGAGCTGGACTTCAACCCGTTCGACCTGACCAAAGTTTGGCCTCACAAGGACTTCCCGCTGATCCCTGTCGGCATGCTGGAGTTCAACAAGAACCCCGACAACTACTTTCAGATGATCGAGAACGCTGCCTTCTCGCCGTCGAACAAGATCCCCGGCATCGGCTACTCACCGGACAAGATGCTGCAGGGCCGTCTCTTCGCCTATGCCGACGCGCACCGCTACCGTCTGGGCACGCACTACGAGGCGCTGCCGGCGAACGCACCGAAAAGCCCGGTGCATCACTACCACAAGGACGGCTCGATGCGGTTCTTCCCACCGCAGACCGGCCATATCGATGCCTATTACGAGCCGAACCAATACGAGGAATCGGCCAAGGCAGACCCGTCGGTTCAAGAGCCGCCGCTGAAGATCTCGGGCGATGCCGACCGGTACGTGCAAGAGGACAAGGACGCCGATTACGTCCAGCCCCGCGCGCTCTACGCCGAGGTGATGGACGACGATGAACGCAAGCGCCTGCATCTGAACATGGCCCGCGCCATGGCGCCGGTGTCCGACAGCGTGCGCGAGCGGTGGTATGCCGTTCTGGGCCGCGTGCACCCCGACTATCTGGCTGGTGTGAAGAAGGCCGCGGCAGACCTCGAAAGCGGCGATATCGACGACTATCCCGGTATCCCGGTGACCGACGACACGCCGGTCCGCGCCGCAGAATAAGCGCGTCCCCGCGGGGACACCACAGAGCGCGTACAAAGGGGCGGTGCCAATGCGGCACCGCCCCTTTCGTCTTTGCCGCGCAGCGCGCCGCGCCTCAGCCGATCAGACCGCCGCCCGCCGCATCCACCTTCTCGTAGTGGCTGCGCAGGCGCTGCAGCGCGATGCGCAACACAACCTTGCCAGAGCGCGCCGCCCAGCCCATGCGGCGCTCGGTCTCTTCCAACCCTTCAAGGTAACAGCAGCAGCGCAGCGCGGCATCACCCAGCCCCGGCCCAAGATCGCGCAACGCGCCGGTGAACCGCGCCCGTGCCGCATCGCCGCCCGGCGCCGGCAGATCGGCCGCATCCACCCGCACACCCGCGGTCAGGAACTGGTCCCAGTTCTGCGCAACGCGCGGCCCCATCTGCGCCAGTTCGAAATCCTCGCGCAGCCGCTCTCCGGCCCGCACCAAGCCCTCGTCGAGAAATCGGCGGCCATCGCGGTCGCGGCGCCGCGCCAGCGCCGCCAGTGGGCTCTCACTCAGGGCAAAACGGCGTTTGCCGCGCGGATCGGCGTCTTCCTCGGCCAGTGCCTCTTCGGCCTCACGCCCGCTGTCGAACCCCGCCTGCGTTTCGGCAAAGCCGCGCAGGCGACTCTCCTGCTCGGCCAGCAAGCGCCCCAGCGCTCCGCGCCCCGCGGCGGTGATCCGATAGCGCGAGATGCGCCCCGGGCTGTCGCAGCGGATCCAGCCCTTTAGCGCCATGGCCTGTGCCACCGGCGCCGCCACCACCGCCACCCGTGCCGAGCCGCCGTCGCCGCAATCGCGGACCACCACGGCCTTGTCCATTTCCGCCGCGACGGCCAGTACCGACCCGGTTTCGCAAAGCCGCCGCAGCACCCGGCGCGCCTCACGCGCCAAGGTCGCCGCGTCCGGTGCCAGATCTCCGCTCTCGGGGTGTTTCATCGCTCCGATCTCCTTCGCTTGCGGCACGTCAGCGCCCCCCGCCGCGCCCAACCGGCGCAGCGCCTCGTCCACCAGCGGATCGTCCCGCAAGGATTCCATCCGCCGCACCTGTCGCAACACCGTAGAGGCATGACAGCCCTGCCCCCGCGCCAGCGCCCGAATGCCCGCGCCACCTTCGGTATGCGCCAGATAAAGACGGGCCATCTTGGGCACCCAGTTCGGCAGCCCGCCGGTATTTGCGTGGTGTTGGCTCGAAATCATTGAACAAGTCCCCCTAAGCTACGCCCTGATTTTGCAGGGTTTTCCACAGTGAACCTGAAATCTGCGCGCTGCGATCTTAGGCAAAAGTTAATGATTTTAGGAATTTACGAGAGTTATCCACAAAATATAAACAACCCTGAAGGCCGCGTACGCAAACACTCGCGAGGCGGCAACATGCGGTCCTCCCGTGCAAAGCTTGGTCTGTGTTCCCAAAGCCGGAGACGACCAGATGCAAGACCTCCAGAGCCGCCTTGGCGCCATGCGCCGCCCTCGCCTTCTGGTGCGCGCCGCGCGGATCGGCGCAGGCGAATACCGCCGCGAGACTCATCTCACGCGGCTTCTGGCGGTCGCAGCGACGCCACGCCCCGGCGCTGCACTGATCCGCCTGATCGAACTGGAAGAGGATTTGGACGCGGCGCGGCAGCGACGCGCGGCAGGCTATTCCGCCTGCCGGCACGTCGAGATGCTGGCCGCGATCATCGGCGAGGCCCGCGCGCTGAGCGCCGAGGCCTGAGCGCCCGGCTTTAACCGGGCAGGCTCAAAGGAATGCGTCGGGCACCGCCGCCTTCTTGCGCGCCACATAGTCGGTCAGCGCAGCCTCGACATCGGCGTCGATGGCGGGCTGCTCGTAGCTGGCCAGCAGCGCCTTCACCCGCGCCGTCGCAAGCTGCATCGTGTCGCGCGCGCCCTCTTCCGACCACGTCTCGAAGGGTTTGTAATCAAACAGGTCCGAGCGCCAGAAGGCGGTCTTGAAGTTCTCCTGCGTGTGCGCGCAGCCAAGATAGTGCCCGCCCGGTCCGACCTCGCGGATCGCGTCCAGCGCCTGCGTGGCCTCGTTGACGGTCACCCCCTGCGCGAACTTGTGCAGCGCGCCAAGCTGGTCGGCGTCCATGACGAATTTCTCGTAGGACGCAACCAGCCCGCCCTCGAGCCAGCCGCAGGCGTGCAGCATGAAGTTCACCCCCGCCTGCAGCCCCATGTTGAGCGAATTGGCGCTCTCATAGCCCGCCTGCGCATCCGGCATTTTCGAGCCGCAGAAACCCCCGGCCGAGCGGTACGGCAGCCCCAGACGCCGGGCCAGTTGACCGACCCCATAGGTGATCTGCGCCGCTTCGGGCGTGCCGAAGGTCGGTGCGCCGGAGTTCATGTCGATCGAGGTGACGAAGGCGCCGAAGATCACCGGCGCGCCGCGGCGCACCAGCTGCGCGTAGGCGATGCCCGCCATGCCTTCGGCCAGCACCTGCGTCAGCGTGCCCGCCACCGACACCGGTGCCATCGCCCCGCCGACGATGAACGGCGAGACGATGCAGGCCTGATTGGCGGCGGCATAGACCTCAAGCGCGCCCATCATCGTGTCGTCGAAGGTCAACGGCGAGTTGATGTTGATCAGCGAGGTCATCACTGTGTTGTCGCGCACGAACTCCTTGCCAAAGAGGATCTCGCACATCTCGACGCTGTCACGCGCGCGGCCCGGCTCGGTCACCGCGCCCATGAAAGGCTTGTCGGACAGCGTCATATGGGCGTGCAGCATGTCGAGGTGGCGCTTGTTCACCGCCACATCGGTGGGCTCGCAGAGCGTGCCGCCGGAATGGTGCAGCCAGCGCGACATCTGCCCCAGCTTCACGAAATTGCGGAAATCGGCGATCGTGCCGTAGCGACGGCCGTTTTCGGCGTCATGCACGAAGGGCGGGCCATAGACCGGCGCCAGCACCAGCGCGCGCCCGCCGATCTCGACGCTGCGCGCGGGGTTGCGGGCGTGCTGGGTGATGCGCGCGGGCGCATGGCCGCACAGCTGCCGCGCCAGCCCGCGCGGAATACGCACGCGCTCGCCTTCGATCTCGGCCCCGGCCTCGCGCCAGCGCTCCAGCGCGGCGGGGTTGTTGACGAAATTGACGCCGATCTCTTCCAGCACCGTTTCGGCACCAGCCTCGATCATCTCCAGCGCCTCGTCATTGAGGACCTCGAAATTGGGAATATTGCGCTCGATGAAACGGGCCGTCTCGACCTGCGCCGAGCCACGCGCCGCGCGCCGTGCCGCGCCGCCGCCGCTGCGTGTCCGTTTCCGCGTCCCTGCCTCAGCCATGGCGTCCTCCGAATTTGTCCGCGCGCCCCTCAGTAGTAGCCCAGCCCGGCGCTGGCCAGAGCCGAGTTTTGCGCCGCCCTGCGGCCAAATGCGACATCTGCGCCGCCTGAACCAACTGAAACGGGTTCTTAAGCTGTATCCGGGTAGCATGTTTTATGGGTGCGGGGCTTTGCAAAGGCCAAAGGGGGCTCACCATGAAGGATGAGCAACTGCACACACACACGCGCGCGCTCGGCAGCGCCGAGATCGGCGCGCTGGCACATCTTTACCGCAGCGAGGTGTATCGCTGCACGATCTGGCGCACCCGGCTCGACACCACGACAAACTGGGCTGTGGTGACGCTGGGGGTGGCGCTGTCGATCGCCTACGCCGCGCCGGATGCTTCGCCGCTGCCGCTGGTGCTGGTCGGCATCCTCAACCTCTTCTTCCTCACGCTCGAGGCGCGGCGCTACCGCTATTGCGACCTGTGGCGCCGGCGGTTCCGCAGCATGGAGGTGAATTTCTACGGGCCGATGCTGGGCGCCTGCCGCGACGACACGCCCGACTGGGCGCAGAGCTTGTACCGTGATTTCCGCCGCCCGGCGTTTCGCATCAGTTACCTGCACGCCATGGGGCGTCGCATCCGGCGCAGCTACTTCTGGATCATGCTGATTCAGATCATCGCTTTTCTTGGCAAGATCATCGTCCATCCCACCCCCGTCACTTCGCTCCAAGAGGCGATGGATCGCGCCGCCGTCGGCTCGATATCCGGCGAGGTGATGGCCATTGGTGGGCTGATCTATGCGGGCAGTTTCCTCACGCTGGCGCTTTGGGCCCGTCAGAAGGACAGGAAAGATCAAATCGAAAACGATATCCCCCTGCCCGACGCGGTCTACTGAGGCGCGATTAAGCCGCGGTTCAGACCTGTGCCGCAAAGTCTCCGAAGCATCGCCCGGGAATGCTTGGCGAAAACGCTCGGCCCGACGCCGCGCAGCAACACACGGACAGTAGGAGGCGTGTATGGCACCGCTCGAAAGAATCGCCGCAGTATGGGCGCCGTCCGCGCGCTGCGCGCTGCTCGTCCTGACGTTGCTTCTGCGCCCATTTGAGGCCGCAGCCGAGGCGAAGGTGACCTATCCGCCCGAAAGCCAGTCAGAACGCCAGTCAGAACGCCTGTCACAAGCGGATCAAACACGGCACCAACAAGGGCACCAAACAGGGCATCAACAAAGCCAAGGCGGCTCGCAGGGCCACGGCCAAACCAGCGCAGATGGCGGGGCGAATGGCCAAGGATACGGCGAGGCACATGGCGAGGCACATGGCGAGACACATCCAGCGGCGCAGGCATCGGCTGGCGGACACGGGGCCAGCGCGGGCCATGCGGGCGGGCAGCAGGCCCGTCCCCCGGAGGATAACGGCGCGCTATGTCAGGGCTTCGGCCCGCAGACGCCGCGCGACATTGGCAATGGCTACGGCCTAAATCCCGCGGCCTTCAGCCTCGCCCCGCCGCCTGAAGAGATGAACCTGTGCAATATCCACACCCACACGAATGCCGAACACCTTGGTCCCGGCTTTTCGATCTACGCCGGGCCGGGTGAGCATGGCGGCTTCAAATGCGCCGGCTCCGGCACGCTGTCCGAAGCCGAATTGTCGCGCCCCCGCAGCGGCAACGCCCGGTTCGAGGGGGTCGCCCCCGGTGACACCATCGAGGTGCATTGGGTCTATTCGTCCTGCGCGGTCGCTCCGGGACCGGGGCTTGGCGCCTGCCTTTCCGACGCCTGCGCCAACCCTGAACTGCGGGTCGAAGCGCAAGTCTTTCTGGTGGTCAACGATCGCAATGCGCTCGACTTTCGCGACTTCATCTATTTCGGCACCCTGCGCGGCGGGCGCTATCAGGCGCGCAGCCTGCCCACCGGCACCGGCACGCCCGTGGTGTTTCGCGGATCGACCACCGGCCCAAACTACAGCCAGCAGGTCTGCTCACCGCTGCAGGTCACATGGTCGGTGCGTCCGCGCTGCGCCCGGCTCGACATCGCCACGCTCGACGCATGGGCCAGCATGGGCAACGTCTTTGAAGAAACCCACAGCCACGGCGTTAGGCGGCTGGTGACGGCCCCTGCCCTGCTCAGCCCCATCGACTAGCCGGACCGCAAACGGGATGCGCAGCACGGGCGTGAGTGCAGAGTTGGTGTCGCCCCGCTTGGAGCGCATCAGTTTGGGGGCCATCAGTTTGGAGCGCATCAGGGCAGACAAAGCCAACATGCAACGGTCCGCCCACGCAACGGTCCGCCCGCACCGCACCGCCCGCCACTCCCCATGGAAATGCGGCAAATCCATTCATGCTGCACCCAGCCTCTTGCGCGCCGCGCGCCGCCCGCCTAAAGCAGCCGCATGACCCAGCATGATCGCCTCCTTATCATCGACTTCGGAAGCCAGGTGACGCAGCTCATCGCGCGGCGCCTGCGCGAGTTGAACGTCTACTGCGAGATCCACCCCTATCAGAACGTCACCGACGCGTTTCTGAAGGAGTTCGCCCCCAAGGCCATCGTCTTCTCCGGTGGCCCCGACAGCGTGACGCGCGAGGGTTCGCCTCGCCCGCCCAAATCCGCCTATGATCTCGGCGTGCCGATCCTTGGGATCTGCTATGGCCAGCAGGTCATGATGCAAGACCTCGGCGGCAAGGTCGAAGCCGGCCAGAGCCACACCGCCGAGTTCGGCCGCGCTTATGTGACGCCGAACGAAGACCGCCTCGACCTGCTGTCGGGCTGGTTCCTCGACGGCACCGGCCGCGAGCAGGTGTGGATGAGCCACGGCGACCACGTCTCGGAACTCGCGCCCGGCTTCAAGGTCTTCGCCACCTCGCCCGGCGCGCCCTTCGCCGTGACCGCCGACCCCGAGCGCAAGTTCTACGCCGTGCAGTTCCACCCCGAGGTGCACCACACGCCGAACGGCAAGACGCTCTACGAGAACTTCGTCAAGGAAGCCGGCTTCACCGGCGACTGGACGATGGATGCCTACCGCGAAGAAGCCGTGCGCCAGATTCGCGATCAGGTGGGCGACGCCAAGGTGATCTGCGCGCTCTCGGGCGGCGTCGACAGCTCGGTCACTGCCGCGCTGCTGCACGAAGCCATCGGCGACCAGCTGACCTGCGTCTTCGTCGACCACGGCCTGCTGCGTCTCAACGAGGCCGACGAAGTGGTGGCGATGTTCCGCGACCACATGAACCTGCAGGTGATTCACGCACAGGAACAGGACCTGTTCCTTGGCGAACTCGAAGGCGTGTCCGACCCCGAGACCAAGCGCAAGATCATCGGCAAGCTGTTCATCGACGTGTTCCAGAAATACGCCGACGGCATCGAGGGCGCGCAATATCTTGCGCAGGGCACGCTCTACCCCGACGTGATCGAGAGCGTCAGCTTCTCGGGCGGCCCTTCGGTGACGATCAAGTCGCACCACAACGTCGGCGGCCTGCCGGAAAAGATGGGCCTCAAGCTGGTCGAACCGCTGCGCGAGCTGTTCAAGGACGAGGTGCGCGTGCTGGGTCACGAGTTGGGCCTGCCGGCCAGCTTCATCGGCCGTCATCCCTTCCCCGGTCCGGGTCTTGCGATCCGCTGCCCCGGCGAGATCACCCGCGACAAGCTCGACATTCTGCGCAAGGCGGATGCGGTCTATATCGACCAGATCCGCAAGCATGGGCTTTATGACGAGATCTGGCAGGCCTTCGTGGCGATTCTGCCGGTGCGCACCGTCGGCGTGATGGGCGATGGCCGCACCTACGACTACGCCTGCGCCCTGCGCGCGGTGACTTCGGTCGATGGCATGACGGCGGATTACTATCCGTTTAGCCACGAGTTCCTTGGCGAGACCGCGACGCGGATCATCAACGAGGTGAAGGGCATCAACCGCTGCACCTACGACATCACCTCGAAGCCTCCGGGCACGATCGAGTGGGAATGATCTGAGATATACAAAGGCCGGGGTTCGCCCCGGCCTTTTGCTTAGCGGGGTGCCGCCTGCGAACATCCGGCCCGGCGTTCAGCCCGCCACCAGCGAGCCCACCCGCGCCACCTGCCCGCCGCCCACCGGCGCGGCGACACCTGTGGTCGAGGGGCCGGAAGTCGGCCAGCCCTGCGCCACGCGCACCGCCAGAAAACCGAACGCCTGTGCCTCAAGCATGTCGCCGTCGAGCCCTGCGTCTTCCACCGGCACCACCGGGCAGTCGAGCCCGGCTTGCAGCATCGCCATCATCACCGGATTGTGGCGCCCGCCGCCGGTGACCAGCAGCCGCTCGGGCGGGATCGGGCAATGCTCCATCCCCTGCATCACCGCCGCCGCCGCCATCGCCGTCATGGTCGCGGCGGCATCCGCATCCGAAAGTTCGCGCACCAGATCGAGCATCAGCGAGAAATCATCCCGATCGAGGGATTTCGGCGGCATGCGGCGGAAAAAGCTCTCTTCGAGAAACAGCTCCAGCGCGCCGTCAACCACCTCGCCCCGCGCGGCCAAAGCGCCATCGCGGTCGCACTCGAGGCCAAGCCGCTGGCCGACCAGATCGTTGATCGGCGCATTCGCCGGACCGGTATCGAAGGCCAACAGCGCGCCGGGCGCCTCGGGCGATGCCTTGCGCGGATCGACCCACGTCAAATTGCCAACGCCGCCGAGATTGAGGAAGGCCACCGGGCGCGTCGCGCCGATCTTCTTGGCGCAAGCGAAATGATAGAACGGTGCAAGCGGCGCGCCCTCGCCCCCCAGCGCCACATCCGCGGAGCGGAAATCCCACACCACGTCGCGCTCCAGCGCTTCGGCCAGCGCGCTGCCGTCGCCCAACTGATGCGTGCCGCGCCCTTGTGGGTCATGCGCCAGCGTCTGGCCGTGAAAACCCACCAGTTCGGCCTCGGGGAACTGCGACAGCAGTTCAATATGCGCGCGCTGCGTCACCTCAAGCGCCGCCGCAAGCACCTCGGCATTGCCGTCGTCCGGCCAGCACCCGAGCGCGGCGCGCAGCACCTGACGCTCCGCCTCGGAATACGCCCGATAGCCCGTGCGTCCAAACTCATGGATTTCTGCGCCATCGGTGCGGATCAGCGCCGCGTCGACCCCGTCGAGAGAGGTTCCCGACATACACCCAAGTGCCCAAACGGAGCGTGCACCCAACTTGCCCTTCACCTTCGCCTTCCCCGCGCTTATAGGAACGATCGAACTATAGAAGGGATCCGCGATGACCTACCATCCCAAATCGGACTTCATGCGCGTCATGATCGAGCGCGGCTATCTGGCCGACTGCACCGATTATCAGGGCCTCGACGAGGCGCTGAGCAAAGGCGTGGTCACCGCGTATATCGGCTATGACGCGACGGCGAAGTCGCTGCATGTGGGCCATTTGCTCAACATCATGATGCTGCGCTGGCTGCAAAAAACCGGCCACAAGCCGATCACCCTGATGGGCGGCGGCACCACCAAGGTGGGCGACCCCTCGTTCCGTTCCGACGAACGCCCGCTGCTCGGGCCCGAACAGATCGACGCCAACATCGAGGGCATGAAGCAGGTCTTCGCGAAATACCTGCAATACGGCGGCGGCGAGACCGACGCGCTGATGCTCAACAACGCCGAATGGCTCGACGGGCTCAACTACCTGGAGTTCCTGCGCGACATCGGGCGGCACTTCTCGGTGAACCGCATGCTGAGCTTCGAGAGCGTGAAATCGCGCCTCGACCGCGAGCAGTCGCTGTCGTTCCTCGAATTCAACTACATGATCCTGCAGGCCTATGACTTCCTCGAGCTGAACCGCCGCTATGGCTGCGTGCTGCAGATGGGCGGCTCGGACCAGTGGGGCAACATCATCAACGGTATAGACCTGACGCGCCGGGTGCTGGACCACGAGATTTTTGGCCTCACCTCGCCGCTGCTGACCACCTCGGACGGGCGCAAGATGGGCAAGAGCCAAGGCGGTGCCATGTGGCTCAACTCCGAAATGCTCTCGCCCTACGAGTTCTGGCAGTTCTGGCGCAACACCACCGACGCCGACACTGGGCGCTTTCTCAAGCTCTACACCGAACTGCCGGTCGAGGAATGCGAGCGGCTGGGATCGCTGCAGGGCTCGGAGATCAACGAGGCGAAGATCATCCTCGCCAATGAGGTGACCACGCTGTGCCACGGCGCCGAGGCCGCCGCCACCGCCGAGGCGACCGCGCGCGAGGTCTTCGAGAAAGGCGGCGTCGGAGATGATCTGCCGACGCTGGAGCTTTCCGCCGATGAGATCGGCGATGGTATCTCGATCGTGCAGGTGATCGTCCGCGCCGGTCTTGCCAAATCGGGCAAGGAGGCCAAGCGCCTGATCGCTGAAAACGGCGCACGCATGGACGACGCACCGCTGACCGACGCCGGGCTGATGCTCGACGCGGGCAAGCTTGCAGAGCCGGTGAAACTCTCGGCGGGCAAAAAGCGCCACGCGCTGGTCAAGCTCGGCTGAGGCGCGGGGACAGCACAGCAGATCAGGGGCGGCGCCACTGGCGCTGCCCTTTTTTGTTTCCGCGCCGCCTGCCGTCCTGTTCCATCAGCGCCGCGCGATGTCCGTTGGCCTCCGCGCCGTCTGCCGCGACCGTGGCCGCGCTGCATCGGCCGCAAG
This sequence comes from Salipiger sp. ABF4_146, assembly GCF_056161345.1. Taxonomy (NCBI): domain Bacteria; kingdom Pseudomonadati; phylum Pseudomonadota; class Alphaproteobacteria; order Rhodobacterales; family Roseobacteraceae; genus Salipiger; species Salipiger sp. ABF4_146. The sequence continues at coordinate 16,713 of NZ_JBSWYX010000007.1, forward strand.
ATCAGGGCTTGCCCCCGGCGCGGCGCCGGGCCAGTCTCGCGCCGCAAGAGGACCCCATGACACAGACCACACTAGACCAAGGCGCCCCGCGCCGCAGAGCGCCCGCCGCATGAGCGCCGTTCAGTTGACCGGCACGATGACCGCGCCGCCCGACCGCGCCGACGCCGTGCGCGCCGCCATGGCCGAGCACGTCCGCCTGACACGCGAAGAGCCGGGCTGCGTGTTCTTCGAACTGCGCGAAACCGATCCCGGCGTCTTTGAAGTCTCAGAACTGTTCCTGAGCCGCGCCGCCTTCGAGGCGCATCAGGCGCGCACCCGCGCCAGCGACTGGTTCGAGATCACCGGTGATCTGCCGCGCGATTACGCCATGGCGGACCTGTGAGTTCTACTGTCACCGCCAGCGCGGCGCCCAATGCCGTGCCGCGCGCCGCGCTGTGGATGATCGGCTCGATCATCTCGTTCAGCGCCATGGCGGTGGCTGGACGCTACGTGAGTTCCGGCCTCGATACCTTCGAGATCATGCTCTACCGTTCACTGATCGGCGTCGCCATCGTCAGCGCCGTGGTGCTGGGCACCGGCCGCCGTAAGACCATCACCACGCGCCACTTCGGCACGCAGATCACCCGCAACCTGTGCCATTTCACCGGGCAGAACCTGTGGCTTTACGCGATCACCGTGATCCCGCTGGCGCAGGTCTTCGCGCTGGAGTTCACCGGGCCGATCTGGGCGCTGTTGCTGGCGCCGCTGGTGCTGGGCGAGCGGCTGACATGGCCGCGCGCCGCCGCGGCTCTGGTCGGCTTTCTTGGCATCCTGATCGTGACACGGCCTTCGCCCGAAACACTCTCTCCGGGGATCTTCGCTGCCGCCGGCGCCGCGATCGGCTTCGCCGGATCGGCGATCTACACGCGCAAGCTCACCCGCAGCGAAAGCACCCTGTGCATTCTGTTCTGGCTGACGGTGACGCAGGCGGTGATGGGGCTGATCTGCGCCGGCTTCGACGGACAGATCGCCCTGCCCTCTGCCGCGGCATGGCCCGGTGTGGTGGTCATCGGTATCGCCGGGCTCTGCGCGCATTACTGCCTGACGACGGCGCTTGGCCTGGCCCCAGCGTCGGTGGTGATGCCAATCGACTTCACCCGGCTGCCGGTGATCGCCATCGTCGGCATGCTGCTCTACGCCGAACCGCTCGACCCATGGGTGCTGCTTGGGGCCGCGATCATCTTTGCCGCGAATTACGCCAATATCCTGCGCGAAACCCGGGCCGCACGTCGCGCCCCCGCGCCGCGCGCCTGACCCGGGAATTTGACGCCGGCCGCACACGCAAGTACCTGTCGGGGCGGACGAATGGAGAGCCGAAGAATGCTGTATGAAACCGCCGCCGACTGGCGCGCAGCGCCCCGCAAACACGTGGTGCTCTTTGCCATGTCGGGACTGGGCAAAACCCATGTTTCGTCGATGCTGCGACAGTCGGGCGACTGGTTCCACTATTCGATCGATTACCGCATCGGCACGCGCTACATGGGCGAATATATCGCCGACAATGCCAAAGCCGAGGCGATGAAGAACCCGTTTCTGCGTGAACTTCTGCTGTCGGATTCGATCTACATTGGCTCGAACATCACCTTCGAGAACCTCACCCCCGTCTCCACCTACCTCGGCAAGCCCGGCGATCCGGCGCGCGGCGGTCTCGACATGCAGACCTACCGGCTGCGGCAGGACCAGTTCCGCCGGGCCGAGGAGCAGGCGCTGCTCGACACCGGCTATTTCATAGAGCGGGCGCAGCAGCTTTATGGCTACCCGCATTTCATCTGCGACACTGGCGGATCGATCTGCGAATGGGTGGATGCGGAAGACCCTGCAGACCCGATCCTGTCGGAACTGTCTCGGCAGGCTCTGATGATCTGGATCCGCGGCAGCGACACGCATACCGATGAGTTGGTACGGCGCTTCGATCAGGCGCCCAAGCCGATGGCCTACCAGCCCGAGTTTCTTGCGGCGGCTTGGACGGAGTATCTGGACGAAAAGGGCCTGTCCGAACGCGCCGTCGATCCCGACGACTTCATCCGCTGGACCTACGCTCGGGCCTTGGCCCACCGCCAGCCGCGCTACGAGGCTATGGCGCGCAACTGGGGGCTTACGGTGGAGGCCTCGGATATGGCGACCGTGCGCGACGAAGCAGATTTCGTGGACGTGGTGGCCCAGGCTCTGGCCGCGCAAACCTGAGCCGAGGTATCGCGCTACACGGCCCCGGCGGCACCTGCCATGTGTAAGTCGCTCCGGTGGCGGCATGCGCTTCGCGCCAATGCGTAGACCGGATCGCCGCTTGATAAGAGCTCTGCTTTTGCACTGGATTCCTTGTCTTGCCAAAGCAGATCCCGTTCTTCTCACCGTTTGTTCTCGCATGGCTCCCGCCTGGAGCTGAACTGCGCCACTTGAGCCGTATCTCGGCTGGCGGCCGTTTGTGCCATGAGCCCCGACCCTGCTTGTTCACGAAGCCGCGCTTTTCGTGGGCGATGGCGCCGCAGCGGTCGTACCGAGGCGGAACCCTTGGATCAGGTCAGACAGCTTTCCGGCATCCCCGCGCAGCATGTGGGCCGCGGCGGTGCTTTCTTCGACCATCGCAGCGTTCTGCTGTGTGACGCGGTCGAGATTGCTGACGCCGGTGTTGATCTCGGTGAGCCCCTGCGCCTGTTCCGATGCGACCCCAGCGATATTGCTTACCAGCGCCGAGATCTGTCCGACCTGCGCCACCACCTCGCTCAGCGCCTCACCCGAGCGTTCCACCAGTTCGACACCGTCGCGCACCTGATCTGCCGAACCGCTGATCAGCGTCTTGATTTGCTGCGCCGCGTCAGAACTGCGCTGCGCCAGTGCGCGCACCTCCGAGGCGACCACCGCGAAGCCTTTGCCGGATTCGCCTGCGCGTGCGGCCTCGACCCCAGCGTTCAGCGCGAGCAAGTTAGTCTGAAACGCGATGTCATCAATCACCCCGATGATCTCGTTGATTTGCTGAGAACTGCGTTCGATGCCGCCCATCGCCTCGACCGCGGAGCGCATCACCTCGCCGTTCTGATCCGCCAGTTTCGAGGCGGTTTGCACGCTGCTTTCCGCATCGCGGGCCGATTGCGCAGCGTCCCGCACGCTCGAAAGCATCTCATCCAGGGCAGCGGCGGTCTGCTCGAGGGTCGCCGCCTGTGTTTCCGTGCGGCGGGACAGGTCATCCGAGGCGCGGGCAATCTCTTCGGCGCTGCCATGGATGTTGAGCGCGCCGGAATGAACGTCATGCATCGCCGCCCGCAAGCTATCGACAGCGCGGTTATAATTGCCGCGAAGCTCTTCGTATTCTTCGGGAAATAGATCGCGGATATTGTGTTCGAGCGAGCCATGCGCAAGCTCGTCCAGCGCCTCGCTGAGATGGCGGACAACGCGGTTCTGCGCTTCATGCGCCCGGCCGCGCGCCTCTTGCGCGTCGCGCCCGCGCCCCAGTGTTTCGGTCAGATCGGCCAGATGCCGGGCCAGTTCGCCGAACTCGTCGCGGCGGCCCACCATGGAAAGCTCGACTTCGTAGTCTCCTGCCGCGACCCGTGCCATCGCCTGCTGAAGCGCGGACAGCGGGCGCAACACGGCTCTGCGCAGCCAGATCAGGGCCATCACGATCAGCAGCACAAGGCTGCCCGCAGCGCTGAGCAGCATGAGCTGCCGATCGCCCGCGGTCGCCGCGCGCAGGCCAGCATCGCTCCAGACCTCGGCGACGGCGCCCAGTGGTTGCGCCTGCCCCGGCAGCCTTTCCGGAACCGCGACGAAGCGCCCGTCTTGAGCCTGTTGCAGTTCACCGCTGTCCAGCGCCGCCCTCGCCAGCGATTGCAGCTGTGTCTGAAGCCCTTCGAGCGCCCCGGCCTGCGCGAGAATGGCACCGTCGCTGCCGACAGCCAAGCCACCGATGAGGTCCGCGCCGCTGCTGTCCACGTGCTTTTCCAGCAGGCTTGTCATGCGCTGCGTGTCGCCAAAGCGCATGGCAGGGCCAAGGGTCGCTGAGGCGGCTTCGACCGATTGCCGGGCTGTCGCGGCGAGCCCGAGCATTGTGACCCTGTCGCTGAGCCGCCACGCCTGCCACGCCACCACCGTCGCAACGACAAGCGTGGAAAATACCAGCAGACCCGCGATCTTCAGCGCCACCGACCCCGGCAGGCGCAGGCCTTTGGCCGCGCGGAGTATACGCAACGCCCCGGCCCTCATTGCAACATCTCCGCATTGACCCCGACCGTCAGCGCGCCAAGCGGTGCGCCGCTTTGCGGATCGGCGACCGTCATCGAGATCTGCACCATATACAGCTGGCTGGAATCGTCGAACTCAACCGGGCCCACATGCCGTGCCTCGGCGCCGCGCGGATAGGTTTCGAGAAACTTCGCCTCGTCGCCCTGCCAGAAATCCGAGGTCACCTGCGAGACCGCCACGTTGAGGCCGCGGGCGTCCATCAAGAGCAGTTCGGTGACCCACCCGTCCGAGGCCTGCGCGCGGGCGCGCAGCATTTGCGACACCGGGTTGCCCACTACCGGCGCAATCGTTGGTCTGTCTGCCGCTCCGATCTCTGCGCGCCAGTCTGCGTCGAGCTGCTCGATCCGCGGGGCGTCATATGCGGCGGTCCGCGCGTTCTGCGTGCGCAGCGCTTCGATCAGTTGCGGATCGCTGCGCAGCGGCGCGATATGCGCATCGATCGCCGCCTCGAGGGCGGCGGTGTCGATCTGCTGCGCGCGCCCCGGCGCGGCGCAGCAAAGCGCCACAGCCACCAGTGCTGCGATGGTCCAGAGGGGTCTTCGCCCGTGCGCCGCGACGGCGGCCGCGTCTTGACGCGCCATGGCGTCTTCGGAGGCCATACGGGCACGGGGCGGGCGATGCTGTGCAAATCCGGGCAGGCAAACGCCGGTGGCGGTCATGTCGAACCTCCGCAAAGAAAGGGCACTCCCCCTCGTCTAAGGCCGATTTCCTCACGTCCGGTTAAAACCGGCGGCTTTTCCGCCCGCTCCGCATGAACGCGGCTCATTCCGAGTGATCATCGTCCAACGCCGCGCACCCCGGCCTCTGCCGCCCTCCCGCGAGGCGCGACGACCAGCTTGCAGCGGCCACCGCGGCGGGCCAGAAGGGACGCGAACCCGCTTTCGGAGGACTCTCATGCCCTATCTGACCCTCGCCCTCGCCGTGCTTGCCGAAACCATCGGTACCGCCGCGCTGCAGGCCAGCCAGCAGTTCAGCCGGCCGCTGCCTTCGGTGATCGTCGTGGTGGCCTATGCCGCCGCCTTCTACCTGCTGGCGCTGGTGCTGCGGTCGATGCCGGTGGGGCTCGCCTATGCCATGTGGTCGGGGCTCGGGATCGTCTTCATTTCGATCATCGGGCTGGTGGCCTTTGGCCAGAAGCTAGACCTCGCGGCGATCCTCGGAATAGGGCTGATTGTTGCCGGGATCCTTGTGATTCACCTGTTTTCGGGCGCCTCGCCGCATTAGGGCTAGCAATTTGTCCCTTCCCCGGATAACCCGCGCGCAAACCTCCCTTCAAAGGCATTCCTATGGACCTGCGCAATATCGCGATCATCGCACACGTTGACCATGGCAAGACCACGCTTGTGGACGAGCTGCTCAAACAGTCCGGCGCGTTCCGCGAGAACCAAGCCGTGGCCGAGCGCGCCATGGACAGCAACGATCTCGAACGCGAGCGCGGCATCACCATCTTCGCCAAGCCGACCTCGGTGGAGTGGAAAGACACCCGCATCAACATCGTCGACACCCCCGGCCACGCCGACTTCGGCGGCGAGGTCGAGCGTATCCTGAGCATGGTCGACGGCGTTGTGCTGCTGGTGGACGCGGCCGAAGGCCCGATGCCGCAGACCAAATTCGTCACCTCCAAGGCGCTCGCCCTCGGCCTGCGTCCGATCGTGGTGCTCAACAAGGTCGACAAGCCCGACGCCGAGCCCGACCGCGCGCTCGACGAGTGCTTCGACCTTTTCGCCTCGCTGGGCGCCGACGAAGACCAGCTGGACTTCCCGCATATGTACGCCTCGGGCCGCAACGGCTGGGCGGACGCCGATCTCGACGGGCCGCGCAAGGACCTCTCGGCGCTGTTCAACCTGATCGTCAACCACGTCCCCGCCCCGAAGCAGATCAAGCATCAGGACGAAGACTTCCGCATGCTGGCGACCACGCTGGGCTCTGACCCCTTCGTGGGCCGCCTGCTGACCGGCCGCATCGAAAGCGGCAAGGTCAAGGTTGGCCAGACGGTGCAGGCGATCAGCCGCGTCGGCCAGAAGATCGAGCAGTTCCGCGTCACCCGCGTGCAGGCGTTCCGTGGTCTTGCGCAGGCCGACATCGAGGAAGGTCTGGCAGGCGACATCGTCTCGCTCGCCGGCATGACCAAGGCGACCGTGGCCGACACCATCTGTGCGCTGGCGGTGGATGATCCCATCGATGCGCAGCCGATCGACCCGCCGACCATCACCGTCACCTTCGGCATCAACGACAGCCCGCTGGCCGGCCGCGATGGCAAGAAGGTGCAGTCGCGCGTCATCCGCGAGCGCCTGATGAAGGAAGCCGAGGGCAACGTGGCGATCAAGATCGCCGACACCCCCGGCGGCGAAGCCTTCGAGGTTTCGGGCCGCGGCGAACTGCAGATGGGCGTTCTGATCGAGAACATGCGCCGCGAGGGCTTTGAGCTCAGCATCTCGCGCCCGCAGGTGATCATGAAGGAAGAAGACGGCCAGCGCATCGAGCCGGTCGAGGAAGTCACCATCGACGTCGATGACGAATACACCGGCGCGGTGATCGAAAAGCTCACCGGCCCGCGCAAGGGCGAGCTGGTCGAGATGAAGCCCGCCGGCGCCGGCAAGACCCGCATCGTCGGCCATGTGCCCTCGCGCGGGCTGATCGGCTACCACGGTGAGTTCCTCACCGACACCCGCGGCACTGGCGTGCTGAACCGCGTGTTCCACGGCTGGACCCCGCACAAGGGCCCGATCGAAGGCCGCCGCGCCGGCGTCCTGATCTCGATGGAGAACGGCGAGGCCGTGGCCTATGCGCTGTGGAACCTCGAGGACCGTGGCAAGATGTTCATCGGCGCGCAGGCCCCGGTCTATCAGGGTATGATCATCGGCGAGCACAGCCGCGAGAACGATCTGGAAGTGAACCCGCTGAAGGGCAAGAAGCTGACCAACGTCCGCGCCTCGGGCACCGACGAAGCCGTGCGTCTGACCACCCCGGTCACCCTGTCGCTGGAAGAGGCCATCGCCTACATCAACGACGACGAACTGGTGGAAGTGACACCGAACGCGGTGCGTCTGCGCAAGCGCTACCTCGACCCGCATGAGCGCAAGCGGATGGCCAAGAGCCAGTAAGCCACGCGGCGTGGCTTCGGGGGCTTCGCCCCCGGACCCCCAACGTATTTGGCAAGAGAAGAAGATGCAGAGCGGCGCCTGTTAAGGGGCCGCTCTTTTTTGTTGTCTGTGTTCTTGCAGGTCTTGCGCCCGCGCGGGCGGTTCTTAGACGGGCGTGAATCTGGCGCCGAGCGTGATGGCACCGGGCCGGATCACCTCGGCGCACCAGCCGCCGTGGCCGCGCATGGCATTGTAGCCACCCCGCCCCAGCGCCTTTTCCATCCGCGAGCAGGGCGCGCAGACGGTGGTGAAGCGCAGGCGCGCTTCGCCGAGGGTCACCTCCCGTCCGCGCAGGGCCGAGAGGTTGATGCCGGAGATGACAAGGTTGCGGCGCAGCACCTCGGGGGCAAGCACCTCATGCCCGCAAAGCGCGGCGATGACAGGCAGGTGTTCGGCCTGAATGAGCGTGACGGCGCGCTTGCCGGGGCGGCTATGGTCGCCCTCCAGCCCGGCCTCGGAGATCATCGCCTCAGCCACCGGGCGCAGCGGCGCGAGGCGCTCGGCGCGCAGGCCGATCCAGTCGAGACGGCCCGGCGCGTGATGGGTTTCCAGAAGAGCCTTGAGGCTCACCGGGCCACTTGGATTCACTCGGAGGTTTCGACGATCAGCAGTTCACGCTCGGAGGCGCCGCGCGCGTGGCTCAGGGCCTCTTGGTACTCGGGCGAATGATAGCAGGTCTCTGCCGCCTCGACCGAGGGGAATTTCGCCACGACATTTCGCGGGCGCTCCTTGCCCTCGAGTTGCACGAAGCGCCCGCCACGGGCAATGAACTGCCCGCCATGCGCGGCAATCGCCGGGCCTGCCAGCTTGGCGTATTTACCATAGGCCTCTTCGTCGGAGACGGTGACATGGGCGATCCAGAGTGCGGGCATCAGTTCATTCCTTCGACGATGACGAGATCCCGCTTCGACGCGCTGAGCGCGGTGGGCAGGATTCGCTGGTATTCGGGAGAGTTGTACCAGCGCTCGGCGGCGATGCGGCTGGGAAATTCTATCACCACGTGACGGCCCGGCCCGTCGCCTTCGACAAAGCTCTGCGGGCCGCCCTTCACGATAAAGCGCCCGCCGAATTTCTCGGCGAGCGCAATGGTTTGGCCGGCATAGACGGCATATTCCTCGTAATCGGTCACGTCGATGCGCGCGATAACGTAGGCAGTCATTCAGGTCCTCCTCCCTCGGGTTGCTGTGGTGGCGCGCGATCAGCCCGCCAGCACGGCCTCGGCTGCGGCGATCGCCGCCTCGGCCTGCGCCGCGTCCTTGGCACCACCCTGGGCGAGATCAGGACGGCCACCGCCGCCCTTGCCGCCGAGCGCCGCGACCGCCGCCTTGACCACATCCACCGCCGAGACAGAGCCCGTCAGGTCCTCGGTCACGCCAGCAGCGACGGCCACCTTGCCGCCGGTGTCGGCGATCAGCAGCACCACGCCCGAGCCGAGCCGCGACTTGTGCTCGTCGATGAGCGGCGGCAGGTCCTTGCCCGAGACGCCCGACAGCACCTGGCCGACGAACTTCTTGCCGTTCACCTCGCGCGCGTCACCGCCGCCCTGCCCGGCCCCGCCGGCCATGGCAAGATCGCGGCGCAGCTGGGCCACTTCGTTCTCCAGCTTGCGGCGCTCGTCGAGCAGCGCCGACACGCGCGCCACAGCCTCTTCGCCCGACACTTTGAGCAGCGACTCGATGCCCGACAGCGCCTTGTCGCGGCCGCGCAATTCGGCCATGGCGGCGTCGCCAGTCAGCGCCTCGATGCGGCGCACCCCCGCCGAAGACGCGGTTTCCGAGGTCAGGGCGAACATGCCGATATCGCCAGTGTGGGCGACATGGGTGCCGCCGCAGAGCTCCAGCGAATAGGTCTGCCCGTCCGAGCCCTTGCCCGAGCCGGCCAGCGTGCCCATCGACACCACGCGCACCTCGTCGCCGTATTTTTCGCCAAACAGCGCCTGCGCGCCGATGGCGCGGGCGTCGTCGGGGGTCATGATGCGAGTGCTCACCGCCGAGTTCTGGCGGATGAAGGCGTTCACCTCGGTCTCGACCTTCGCCACTTCCTCGGCGGTCAGCGCCTTGGTGTGCGAGAAGTCGAAGCGCAGGCGTTCCGGCGCGTTCAGCGAGCCGCGCTGCGCGACGTGATCGCCAAGCGCGCGGCGCAGCGCCTCGTGCAGCAGGTGGGTCGCCGAGTGGTTGGCGCGAATCTTGCCGCGGCGCTTGTGATCCACATCCAGCCCCAGCGCGTCCCCTTTCGAGAAGGTGCCGGACTTGACGGTGACCATATGGCCGGTGATCTTGCCGCCCGCCAGTTTCTGCGTTTCGGTGACCTCGGCCTGATCGTCCTCGTTCTCCAGACGGCGCAGCCAGCCGGTGTCGCCGACCTGACCGCCGCTTTCGCCGTAGAACGGCGTCTGGTTCAGAACCACCCAGCCGCTTTCACCGGTCGCCAGCTTGTCGACCGCTTGGCCATCCTTGACCAGTGCGAGGATCTGGCCCTCGGCGGTCTCGGTGTCGTAGCCGAGGAAGTCGGTGGCGCCCTGCTCTTCGGCGATGTCGAACCAGATCGCCAGATCGGCGGCCTCGCCCGAGCCGGACCATGCGGCGCGCGCCTTGGCCTTTTGCTCGGCCATGGACTTGTCAAAGCCCTCGGTGTCGACCTCGCGGCCACGCTCGCGCAGGGCGTCCTGCGTCAGGTCGAGCGGGAAGCCGTAGGTGTCATAGAGCTTGAACGCCGCCTCGCCCGGCAGCTTGGCACCTTCGGTCAGGCCGACCAGTTCGTCGTCGAGCAGCTTCAGCCCGCGGTCGAGGGTCTGCTTGAAGCGGGTTTCCTCCAGCTTCAGCGTCTCTTCGATCAGCGCCTGCGCGCGGTGCAGTTCGGGATAGGCGGCGCCCATCTGGCGCACCAGCGCCGGCACCAGCCGGTGCATGACCGGATCCTTCGAGCCCAGCATGTGCGCGTGGCGCATGGCGCGGCGCATGATCCGGCGCAGCACGTAGCCGCGGCCGTCGTTGCTGGGCATCACGCCATCGGCGATCAGGAAGGAGGTCGAGCGCAGGTGGTCGGCGATCACCCGGTGGTGAGTCTTGCCCGGCCCGTCCGGATCGGTCGAGGTGGCATCTGCCGACGCCTCGATCAGCGAGCGGATGAGGTCGGTGCCGTAATTGTCGTTGGTGCCCTGAAGCAGCGCCGCAACCCGCTCGATGCCCATGCCGGTGTCGATCGACTGCATGTCAAGCGCGCGCATGGATCCGTCCTCGAACTGCTCGTTCTGCATGAAAACGAGGTTCCAGATCTCCACGAAGCGGTCACCGTCTTCTTCGGGCGAACCCGGAGGGCCACCCCAGTATTTGTCGCCGTGATCAAAGAAGATCTCGGTGCAGGGGCCGCAGGGACCGGTCGGGCCCATCATCCAGAAGTTGTCGTTGGTGGGGATGCGGATGATCCGGTCGTCGGGCAGGCCGGCGACCTTCTTCCACATGTCGGCGGCTTCGTCATCGGTGTGATAGACGGTGACCAAAAGCCGCTCTTTGGGAATGTCGAGCTCTTTGGTGATCAGCTCCCAAGCAAAGGGGATCGCCTCTGCCTTGAAGTAGTCGCCGAAGGAGAAGTTCCCCATCATCTCGAAGAACGTGTGGTGGCGCGCGGTGTAGCCCACGTTGTCGAGGTCGTTGTGCTTGCCACCGGCGCGCACGCATTTCTGCGCGGTTGTGGCGCGGGTGTAGTCGCGATGTTCGACGCCGGTGAACAGGTTCTTGAACTGAACCATCCCGGAGTTGGTGAACATCAGCGTGGGATCATTGCGGGGAACAAGCGGGCTCGAAGGCACGATCTCGTGGCCCTGCTTGGCGAAGTAGTTCAGAAACGTCGAGCGAATGTCGTTCAGCGTGGGCATGGGTGTTCTCTTGCGCCTCGTCTGCGGGTTCCGCTCGGGTGTATATCTCCATCCCCCGCCTGTCCATAAGCCGCCGGCGAAAAGCTCCATAAGCCGCCGGCGAAAAGCGTTGCGCGGATGCGGCATCGCGGCGCTGGCCCCATGCGGCCAGCGCGGCACCCGCCCGCGAGGGATGGAGATCGGCGCCTTAGGCCCGCCGCACCCGGCGCACGGGCAGCGCCTCGTCGGCGACCAGCCACAGGCCCGATCCGATCACCAGCGCCGCGCCCAGCATGGCCCCCAGCGTCGGCAGTTCGCCGAAGCCGAAAAAGCCGATGAGCACCATCCAGACGAACTGCAGGTTCATCAGCGGCGTGGCAACGAAGGCGGGCAGCAGCCGCAGCGCCTCGACCGAGACGACCCGCGCGCCGAACAGGAACACCGCGTAGCCCGCCACCCAAAGCACATCGGCCAGCGGCATCGGCTGCCAGACGAAGGGCAGCGCCGCCCCCATGCTCAGCGCCAAAGCGAGATTGGGCCAGAACACCTGCGCCAGCGGCTTGCGCTCGCGCTTCGCGATGCGACGGGCGACGACCATCGAGGCGGTGCCGCTCAGCGCCGCCAGCAACGCCCAGCCGTGACCGGCATCAAGCGCCACGCGGCCTTCGGGCATCAGAAACAAGATGCCCCCGGCACCGACCGCAAGCGCCAGCCACGCGGCGGGGCGCACCGGCTCGCCGAGCGCCGGGCCCGAGAGCGCGGCGGCCACAAGCGGCATCAGGCCGATGAACAAGAAGACATCGGCGAAGGGCAGCAGGCGGAAGGCCTGAAAAAAGCCAATCGCGGCGACCACGGTCAGCACCGCGCGCAGCGCCATGGTGCGGCGGCAACGCACCGCCAACGAGCGGCGCACGCCCTCGGGGCGCGCTGTACACATGGCAAACGCCAGCACCAGCGCCGAAGACAGCGCAAACAGTTGCGGCGCCGCGTAGCCGCCGGCAATCAGCTTGGTGATCCCGTCGGCGGCGGCGATGAGCGCGGTATAAAGCGCGACAAGCCCCGCTCCGAGCAGCGCCGAACGCCCGCCGCTCACCGCTGCCCCGCCCGGGCGAAGCCCGCAAAGAATGCGCCGAAATGCTCCAGCCCTTCGGCCATCTCATCGAGCAGCCCCAGCACTTGCGGCGACAGCGCCCGCCCCATGCGGCGGCGCATCAGCGGCCAGTCGGGCGAGCGCTCGGTGCCCACCGCGAGCAGTGCCTGCGACAGCTCGCGCAGCGGCGTTCCCTGCTGCGGGCCGCGCAGGAACCGCCGGCGCCCGGTCCCGGCGGGGATTTCAAACGCGGTCCGGCCCGCAACCGCGGCATGCCAGTTGCAGACGAGGAAATCGTGGTAGTCGTCCTGCACCGACATCTGCGCGCCCTCTTCTATAGAGAAGTCGCGAAGTTGCTGGCCAAGCCAGAGGGTCCAAAGCGCGGGCGGCGTCTCTGCGGCGTACCGCAGGGCGATGCAGACCTCTGACAGCAGATCGGGGTTCTGTTCAAGGTAGGCAAGGTTGCCGGCGAACTGCAGGCTCATCAGCGCCTCGGGCGGCAACTGTGGATCGCGGCAACCGTATTCGCTGAGATAGAAAACGATATGCGTGAGCTCGTAGGCGGCTTTCTTGTTGGGCAGGGTGAAGTTTCGCGTGCGGGCGCAGAAATCGCGCAGGCGGTCTTCGAGCCCCGGATCGTCAGCACCGCATGCTATGCCCCGTCGCGCCAGCAGGCGCCGGGCCTCCATCCGCTGCAGGTCCGAAAGCTCGGCTTCCGGCAGCGCATCTTTGGCAATGCGATCGGCCATGCGCAGCCCTGCCTCGCCGCGCAGGCCCAGATCCTCCAGGCCCAGGTCCTCAAGGTCGAGAACCAGCGAGAGAAGGAAGCGGTAATACTGCGGGAAGAACGCCAGCCGGTCTTCGGCGCCTTGATAAAAGTCATCATGCACCGCCAGCGCCTGCACCGGCACCTCCGCCCCGGTGCATTCGAGAATGTTCAGCAGTTCTGCGTTTTCCTTGAACCAGAACACGTCCTCGGTCCGCCGCCGATGCCGCGCAAAACAATCAATCAGGTCTGCGGCGCCCGCGCCCGGTGTCTGGCGCCCGCGCGACGGCGGGAAGGCAATGACATTTGCAGCGGGTGACGGGGAAGCGGAAGGCACTGGCGCGGACATGGCAACGGATCTCGATAAAATGGGATTAGGTCATGCGGGCGCCATTCCTGAGCGCCCGCGCGAGCAGTTCGGGGGATCAGGCGCCCGAGGTGAAAAGACCTGTTGCCTCACCTTCTGCGGTTTCCGAGCGCAGAGGCGCCGCGCCCGAAGTGAAAAGTGCAGCGCCCTCGCCCGCGGTTGTCTCGGCCCGCACCGGCGCGGCACCCGAGGTGAACAACTCCACCGCGTCACCGGCGGCCGTCTCGGAGAGGCTCGGCGCTGCGCCGGAGGTGAAGAGCGCCACGCCCTCGCCTGCGGTGGTTTCGCCGCGCACCGGCGCCGCACCCGAGGTGAACATCTCCACCGCGTCACCGGCAGCGGTCTCGGACTGGCGCGGCGCGGCGCCGGAGGTGAAGAGCGCCACGCCCTCGCCTGCGGCGGTTTCGCCGCGCACCGGCGCCGCACCCGAAGTGAACAACTCCACCGCGTCACCGGCGGCGGTCTCGGACAGGCTCGGCGCGGCGCCGGAGGTGAACATTTCCAGCCCCGCCCCCTCGAGAGCGTCAGCTTGCGCCAGCGGCGCGGCACCCGAAGTGAACAGCGAGCAGCCCTCGCCGGAGAACAGGTCCGCTTCGGCAGCGGTGTGAGGGGCGGAGGCAATAAAAGTCTTAAGCAGAGCGGACATAGGAAACTCCCTGGTTGGATAAGCACTGAAATCGTGCTTCAGGGTTTCCCGGCAAACTTGCTTCAGGCAATATAGTTTCTTGCCTGAGTTGCATTATACCGGAGTTGCTCACAGAAACAATACGCCACAGTGATACTGCCTGACGCAACAATACGACTTGCCCACAGAAAGAAATTTTCTGGGGATGCTTTCCTTTGCGTCATCGAACCTGGGAATTTTCGATTCGCAGGGGCCCCGAATCCCCTCGGATTTGACGCCCTGCCCTTGTTCCCGACTCGGCTTTGGGCGATAGGTTGCGCAACTTGCGGAGGGCACCAGATGAAGATCGCCACCTTCAACATCAACGGCATCAAGGCGCGCATCGGCGCGCTGACCGACTGGCTCGACGAGGTGCAGCCCGACGTGGCGCTGCTGCAGGAGATCAAGTCGGTCGACGAAGCCTTCCCGCGCGACCTGATCGAAGAGCGCGGCTACAACGTCGAGACGCACGGCCAGAAAGGCTTCAACGGCGTCGCGATCCTGTCGAAGCATCCGCTCGAAGACGTGCGCCGCGGCCTGCCCGGTGACGACAGCGACGAGCAGGCGCGCTGGATCGAGGCGACGGTGGTCGGCGAGAAAGAGGCGCTGCGCCTGTGCGGGCTCTACCTGCCGAACGGCAACCCGGTGGAGTTCGATGCCGAGGGCCAGCCGATCCGGGACGGCAAATACGGCTACAAGCTGGACTGGATGGACCGGCTGCACGTCCGCGCGCAGGACCTGCTGGCCGAAGAAACCCCGGCGCTGATGGCGGGCGATTACAACATCATCCCGCAGGCCGAGGACGCCGCCAAGCCGCAGGCCTGGGAGAAGGATGCGCTGTACCTGCAGCAGAGCCGCGACGCGTTCCGCCGCATCCTCAACCTCGGCTTCACCGAGGCGTTCCGCGCCCGCGTGCAGGGGCCGGGGCATTACTCGTTCTGGGATTATCAGGCCGGCGCTTGGCAGCGGAACAACGGCATCCGCATCGACCACGTGCTGATGACCCCCGCCTGCGCCGATCTGATGGTTGAATGCGGCATCGACCGCGATGTGCGCGGCCGCGACAAACCGTCGGACCACGTGCCGGTCTGGGTCGAGCTGGCACTCTGAGCGAAACGCAGCGCCTTTAGAACACGGGGCCTTTGCCCCCGTGCCAAGCGACGGGCCATGCTTGCACCTGCGCGGCACCCGTCTTACATCTGAGTAGAACAGTAAGACAGCGGAGTCCGCCCACATGGCAATCGAAGCGACGGAGATCGAACAGCTCATCCGCGCCGCCTTTCCCGAGGCCAAAGTCACCATCACCGACCTTGCCGGCGACGGCAATCACTACGCCGCCGAGGTCATCGACGAAAGTTTCCGCGGCCAGAACCGCGTGCAGCAGCAGCGGGCGGTCTACGCCGCGCTGAAGGGCAAGATGGACGGCAACCACGGTGAGCTGCACGCGCTGGCGCTCACCACGAAAGCCCCGGACTAAACCATTCCACGCCGCGCGCCCGTGCCGTAGCGCCCCGGCGCGCGCAGACAGGAGACACGAGATGACGACCGAAGCGACCACCCAGATCGAAGAGACGGTGAAAGCCAACGCCGTGGTGCTCTATATGAAAGGCACCAAGACCATGCCCCAGTGCGGCTTTTCCAGCCGCGTGGCCGGTGTGCTCAACTACATGGGCGTCGAGTATGTCGACGTGAACGTGCTGGCCGATGACGCCATCCGTCAGGGCATCAAGGATTACTCGGACTGGCCGACCATCCCGCAGCTTTACGTGAAAGGCGAGTTCGTCGGCGGCTGCGACATCATCACCGAGATGACCCTCTCGGGTGAGCTCGACAGCCTGTTCGAGCAAAACGGCGTCACCTACGACAAGGACGCCGCCGAGAAGATCCGCGAAGCCAACGGCTGACCGCGGCTGCTCGCTTGAGCCAGATCGACATTCGCGCGGCGGCGGATCCCCGGGATTTCGCCGCCGTGCGCACCCTGTGCCTCGCCTACCGCGAGGACCTGCGCGACCACCACCCGGACGCCCCGGCGCTGGTGACGCTGCTCTACCCCGACCCTGCATATACTGATCTGCTGGAGGCTCTGCCCGGCAAGCATGACGCCGTGCTGTTGGCGCGGCTCGATGGCACGCCGGCGGGCTGCGCCATGTCGCAGCCGCTGGCCGACGGCAGCCTCGAGATCAAGCGCGTGTACGTCACCCCCACCGCACGCGGGCACGGGCTCGCGCAGCGGCTGATGGAGGAACTGGCTGCGTGCGCCCGCGTCAAGGGCGTGCCATTGCTCAGGCTCGACACGATGAAGACGCTGAGCGCGGCGCGGCGGCTCTACGCCCGGCTCGGCTTTGCCGAACGCGGCCCCTACCAGCCCGTGCCCGACGCGGCGCTGCCGCACCTGTGCTTCTACGAGCGCGCGACCTAAGGCACGCCGCTTCGGCCACTGCGGGCGCGGCCCTGACGCCTCGGTCCAAGCGCCTCGCCGCTGTTTCGGCGGTGCCAGCGCACCGGCCGCCAACCGCCAAGGGGGGCAAGGGCGGCAAGCCGATCGCCACGCTTTGCCGACACCATCTGTCCACAAAGGCACAAAAAAGGCGCCCCGCCCGGGACGCCTCGCAAAGAAAGCTGTGCGCAATGTCAGCTTTCGGGGGTCGGCTCCTCGTAGACGCCCTGCTCTTTCAGCGCATCAATGACCTCCTTGGGCATATAAGTCTCGTCGTGTTTGGCAAGAATTTCCGTCGCCTGAAAGACCCCGTCCACATAGCGCCCGGTGCCGACCATGCCTTGGTTCTCGTCAAACAGGTCGGGCAGCACACCGGCGAACACCACCGGCACCGAAGCCCCGCCATCGGTGACCGAGAAGCTGATTTCATGTCCCTGACCGCGCACCAGCGACCCGGCTTCGACCAGCCCCCCAATGCGGAAGGTCTCGCTTGGCGAGGGCGGCGCGTCGACGACCTGACTGGGCGAGCGGAAGAAGTTGATCCCGTCGCGCATGGCGTAGCCGATCAGCGCGGTCGACACCGCCAGCGCCACTGCCGCCAGTGCGACGATCTGGATGCGCCGCTGCTTCTTCAGCGATTTGAGACCCATTCTTCACTCCTCAGCACGTATGCCGTTCTCCCTATATGGCATCTTAAGCCGCCAAGAGAACTGTTCCAAATCAAATTGCGTCACCGCGCCGCGCCCAGATCTCTGCGCCCTGACCTCTGCGCCCCGTCCTCTTCGTCTAGACGAAAATATCCCGGGGGTGCGGGGGCAGCGCCCCCGCCTCTGTCGCGCAGGGCCGCAGACCTCAGAGGCTCTCGAAGCTCAGCGGCCGCTTCAGGAACTGCGTGGCATGCACAGATACTTTCCGCGGATCACCGGTGGTCAGAAAGCGGCTCTCGCGGCCCGGTCCGTACATGTCAGGATGACGCTGCAGGTAATCCGCCAGCGACGAGGCCACCAGATTGGCCTGCGAGTAGACCTTCACCTCCGGCCCCAGCGCCTCCTGAAACACCTCCTGCATCAGCGGGTAATGCGTACAGCCGAGGATCGCCGCCTGCGGCTCGGGCATCTTGCGCTTCAGCGCCTCGACGTGGCTGCGCACCAGCGCCTCTGCAAGGATCATGTCACCGTCTTCGATGGCATCCACCAGACCGCCGCAGGCCTGCGCCTCGACGTCGACACCGATGGCGCGGAACGCCAATTCGCGCTGGAAAGCGCGGGCGCGCACGGTGGCCGGCGTGGCAAAGAGCGCGACGTGCTGCACGGCAACCTCGCGCGGCGGCGAGTTGTCGCCCCATTGGCGCTCGGTCAGCGCCTCGATCAGCGGAACGAAGACCCCCAGCACGCGCTTGCCGGGCGGCAGACCGCCCTCCTGCATGCGTCGCAGCGCCGCCGCCGAGGCGGTGTTGCAGGCAAGGATCACCAGATCGCAGCCGGCGTTCCAGAGATTGTGCACCGCCTCGACCGTCAGGTTGTAGATGTCTTCGGCATCGCGCACGCCGTAGGGCGCATGCGCGCTGTCGGCATAATAGACAAAGGGCACCTCGGGCAGCCGCTTGGCCACCGCGTCGAGCACCGTCAGCCCGCCGAGCCCGGAATCGAATACGCCCACCGCCATCTCTGCCCTCCTTGCCGCGCCGTTGCGCGCCTGCATTCAGCCGGGCTTTGCCGGTCTGCCTTGGATGTCCGCCGCGCGAGTCGCGTGACGGAAGCCTTGGGAATCGGTCTTACGGCGCTTTGGCTGGGAGATCCATTGCAGCCTGCGGCGCGCTCACGACATCGTTCGGTGCCTTCGACGCGCGGCAGCAAGGCGGGGGCGCTGCCCCCGCACCCCCGGGATATTTGCATCTAGACGAAGCGGCGAGGCGGCGCATTTGCCACCGCCTCGCTTGATGGCGTCACTCGGCTGCCTGCGCGAAGGGCGTGCCGCCGGCGCGGATCATGGCGAGCAGCTCTTCGCGGCGCTTGGCGGCGGCGCGCTCGGCGGCCTCTTTCACCGGGCCGAAGCCACGGATCTTCAGCGGCAGCTCGGCCAGCGCCACGGCGGCCTCCAGCGTCTCGGGCGTAACCTTGGGAAGCACCTCGGCCATGTCGCGCTCGTATTGCGCGATCAGGGCGCGCTCCATCTTGCGCTCGGCGGTGCGGCCGAAGGGATCGAGCGGCGTGCCGCGCAGCCACTTCAGCTTTGCCAGCAGGCCGAAGGTCTTCAGCATGCCCTCCCCGTAGATCTTCTTCACCGGACGTCCGTCCGAGCCCTCTTTCGACAGCATCGGCGGCGCGAGGTGGAAGCTCATCTCGAAGCCCGGCTCGAAGGTCTGCTCGGCTTTCTTGCGGGTTTCGAGGTGCATCCGGGCCACTTCGTACTCGTCCTTATAGGCGAGCAGCTTGTGATAGCCCTTGGCCACCGCCTCGCGCAGGCGGGTGTCCGTGATCGGGCCGAGCATGGCGCGATACCGCTTCGCCAGACGTGGGTTCTGATAGGCCGTGAGATGCGCCTCGCGGAAGGCAATCTTCTCGTCGAGGGATTTGGGTTTCTCCACCACCTTGGGCGCGGACAGCGCCGCCGCCTCGGCGGGATGGATCACCGCCCAGCGGCCGATCTCGAAGGCGCGCAGGTTGCGCTCCACCGCAGCGCCATTGAGGCGGATGGCGTCCTCGATGGCGTCATGCGGCAGCGGCAGAAGCCCCTGCTGCCACGCCGCGCCAAGCAGCATGATGTTCGAGAAGATCGAGTCGCCCATGGTGACGCGCGCCAGTTCGGTGGCGTCGAAGATCGCCAGATTGTCCGGCATCCGCGCTTCCAGCGCCACGCGCAGCTGATCGAAGGGCAACGTGAACTCGGGCTCGCGGGTGAACTCGCCGGTGATGATCTCGTGGCCGTTGACCACCGCGCCGGTACGGCCACGCTTGGTCAGCCCCAGCGTCTTGGCCCCGGCGCTGACCACCAGATCGCCGCCGATGAGCGCGTCGGCCTCGCCGGTGGCCACGCGCACCGCCGAGATGTCTTCAGGGCGGTTGGCCAGCCGCAGGTGGATGTGCACCGCGCCGCCCTTCTGGGCGAGGCCGGCCATCTCCATCATCCCCGCGCCCATGCCGGCGATCTGCGCCGCCTGCGCCAGCACTGCGCCCACGGTCACCACGCCGGTGCCACCGACGCCGGTGATCACCACGTTGTGGGTCTTGTCGATCTGCGGGATTTGCGGCTGCGGCAGATGCGGCAGGTCCAGATCCGTGGTCTCGCCCTTGCGCATCTTTGCGCCCTTGAGCGTGACGAAGGAGGGGCAGAAACCCTTGAGGCAGGAAAAATCCTTGTTGCAGCTCGACTGGTCGATGGCGCGCTTGCGCCCCAGTTCCGTTTCCACCGGCACGATCGACACGCAGTTCGACTGCACGCCACAATCGCCGCAGCCCTCGCAGACGTCGGTGTTGATGAACACCCGCTTGTCGGGGTCGGGGAAGCTGCCCTTTTTGCGGCGGCGGCGTTTTTCAGCCGCGCAGGTCTGTATGTAGAGGATGACCGAAACGCCGCCGATCTGCTCGAAACGTTTCTGCACCGCCTCCATGTCCGCGCGCTCGAATGTCTCGATGCCGCCCGGGAAGAGGTCGAAGTTCACCTCCTCCTTCTCGTCGTAGACCACCGCCAGATGCTCGACGCCCATCGCCTTCAACTCGCGCGCGATGCGGTCGGCGGTGAGCCCGCCCTCGTTGGGCTGGCCGCCGGTCATGGCCACGGCGTCATTGTAGAGCAGCTTGTAGGTGATGTTGGTGCCCGCGGCGAGCGCCGCGCGGATCGCCAGCGATCCGGAGTGGTTGTAGGTGCCGTCGCCGAGGTTCTGGAAGACGTGGCTGCGCTTGGAGAACGGCGCCTCGCCGACCCAGTTCACACCTTCTCCGCCCATATGGGTGAAGCCGGTGGTCTCGCGGTCCATCCATTGCACCATGTAGTGGCAGCCGATGCCGGCATAGGCGCGCGCGCCCTCGGGCAGCTTGGTCGAGGTGTTGTGCGGGCAGCCCGAGCAGAAATACGGCAGCCGCGCCGCCAGATCAGGCGCATTGTCGGCCTTGCGTGCCGCGTCGAGCGCCGAAAGGCCTGCCTTGATGCCATCGGTGCCGCGGCCCTCCTCGACGAAGATCTCGCCCAGCTTCTGCGCGATCCACACCGGATCGAGCGCGCCGCGCGTGGGGAAAAGCTCCTCGCGGTGCATGCCGCCTGCCCCGCCCTTGTACCAGCCGTAGACCCGGCGACCGCGACGGTCGTCAAAGATCGCCTCTTTGACCTGCACCTCAATGAGTTTGCGCTTTTCCTCGACGATGACGATCAGATCGAGACCTTCGGCCCAATCATGGAAACCCTTCATGTCGAGCGGGAAGGTCTGGCCCACCTTATAGGTGGTTAGACCCAGCCGCTCGGCCTCGGCCTCGTCGATATTCAGCAGCGACATGGCGTGCTGAAGGTCGAGCCAGTTCTTGCCCGCAGCCACAAGGCCGATCTTGGCGCCGGGCTTGCCCCAGACGCGCTTGTCCATCTTGTTGGCGTGCGAGAACTCTTCGGCGGCGAAGCGCTTGAAGTCGATCATCCGCGTCTCTTGCAGATGCGGCGTATCGCCTAGGCGGATGTTCAGCCCACCCTCGGGCATCGCGAACTCCGGCAGCACCAGCGACATGCGATCCGGGCGGCCATCGACCACGGCGGTCGCCTCGACCGTATCCTTCATGGTCTTGAGGCCACACCATACGCCGGCAAAGCGCGACAGCGCAAAACCGTAGACGCCGTAGTCCAGCACTTCCTGCACACCAGCGGGCGAGACCACGGGCATATAGGCGTCCACCAGAGCCCATTCCGACTGGTGCAAGACGGTGGAGCTTTCGCCGGTGTGGTCATCGCCCATGGCCATCAGCACGCCGCCGTGCTGCGAGGTACCCGCCATATTGGCGTGGCGCATCACGTCGCCGGACCGGTCGACGCCCGGCCCCTTGCCGTACCAGAGCCCAAAGACCCCGTCGTATTTGCCCTCGCCGCGCAGTTCGGCCTGTTGCGACCCCCAGAGCGCCGTGGCCGCGAGATCCTCGTTCAGACCTTCCTGAAAGACGATGTCATTTTCGGTCAGCAGCTTTCCGGCGCGCTTCATCTGGATGTCGACGGCGCCCAGCGGCGAGCCGCGGTAGCCCGTGACATAGCCGGCGGTGTTCAGCCCGGCGGCGCGATCGCGCTCTTTTTGCATCAGCATCAGGCGAACCAACGCCTGCGTGCCATTCAAAAGGACCGGACTCTTGCTTAAATCGAACCTGTCCTGCAGGGAAATTGCTTGCTTGCTCATGCGCGCCTCCCTTCGCTCATAGTGCTTGCAGCTATCGTCCTATGTTAGGTCACACATACTGACCCGGATAGGGAAATCTTCGTTATTTTCCCACAGTCGGCGAAGATGTGTTTCCGTTTACCGTTCCTGTCGTATACAGGGCGCCAAAGTTGAATAAGATGCCGCCATGGATTGGGATAAGCTCAGGATCTTTCACGCTGTCGCGGATGCCGGCAGCCTGACTCATGCGGGAGATGCGCTGCATCTGTCGCAATCCGCCGTGTCGCGGCAGATTCGCGCGCTGGAGGAGGCGCTGGATACCACCCTCTTCCACCGTCACGCCCGCGGACTGATTCTCACCGAACAGGGCGAGCTGCTGTTCGACGCCACCGCCTCGATGGTGAAGCGGATCGACAGCGCCACCGCGCGCATTCGCGACAGCGAAGAGGAAGTGTTCGGCGAACTGAAGGTCACCACGACACACGGCTTCGGCGTGCTCTGGCTGGCACCGCGTCTGACCAAGCTTTATGAAAAGTATCCCGATCTAAAGATCGACCTGATGCTCGAAGAGCGGGTGCTCGACCTGCCCATGCGCGAGGCCGACGTCGCGATCCGCATGAAGGAGCCGAGTCAGGCCGACCTGATCCGCAAGCGTCTGATGTCGATCCGCATGCGCATGTATGCCTCGCCGGCCTATCTGGAGGCGAACGGCCTGCCCGAGTCGCTCGAAGATCTGTCCGAGCATCGGCTGATCTGCCAGAATCCAAACTCGGCGCAGGTGCTGTCGGGCAAGGCACTGGTGCAGAAACTGCTGACCTATGACATCCGCACCGGTCTGACGGTGAACAATTACTTCGGCGTGTTGCAGGCGGTGATCGCCAACCTCGGCATCGGCGTGCTGCCGGACTACATTATCGAGGACTTCCCGCATGTGGTGCGGGTGCTGCCCGACGTGGAATCCAACGAGGTGCCCGTGTTCCTCGCCTATCCCGAAGAATTGCGTCATTCCAAGCGTGTAACGGCGTTCCGCGACTTCGTGCAGGACGAGATCTTCGCGCATCGGCGGCAGCTCAAAGCGATGGGAGCCGACTGAATTTGCTCAAAAGTCAGGCGCCATGCAAACACTGCATGGCAGGAATGACGCTTCACAGCGATTTCGGCCCTTGATCGACTCAATACTGATCACATATTCAGCACACGAAGCTTGAAGCGCCCTAGCGCGCGTCATCTTCAACCTCCCTGTTGGACTTCGGCCGAGCTTTGTGCTCGGCCTTTTTTTTGCGGAATCGCCAGAGGTTACTTTGGCGGAACCGGCGCCTGCGGTAGCCTGCCTGAGCGACAGGAGGATGCCATGGCAGCGGATGAGATTTCCCCCGGCAACGCAGCGCAGCAGACGTTCTGGACCGACGGACCCGGGCTGACGTGGGTCGCTATGCGTGACGAGCTTGACACATTGCATGCGCATCTGTCGGAACTGGTGCTCGCCGCCGCAGCGCCGCAGCCCGGCGAAACAGTGATCGATCTGGGGTGCGGCGCCGGGGCCACGACGCTTGCTCTGGCAGCAGCCGTGGCGCCCGAGGGCCATGTCACCGGCGTAGACGTCTCCTCCTCTCTATTAGAAGTGGCGCGCGCCCGTGCCGCTTCGCTTGGCGGCATCCGCCCCGAGTTCATTCATGCCGACGCGCAGGTCTGGCAGCCAGCCGCGCCCGTCGACCTTTGCGTGTCACGCATGGGGGTGATGTTCTTCGACGACCCGGACGCAGCCTTTGCCAATATCTTGCAGTTTCTTCGCCCCGGGGGGCGGCTCGCCTTTATCTGCTGGCGCGGCAGCAAAGAGAACCCGTGGTTTGATCTGCCGATGAAGGCCGCGGTTGCACAGCTTGGCCCGCCAGACGCCGGTGATCCCGATGCGCCCGGCCCAATGGCCTTTCGCGACCCCGAGCGCGTGCGGCGCATTCTCTCGCGCGCTGGCTTTGAGGGCATCACCATCAAGACAGTGGACGCTGACCTGCGCCTGCCAACCGGCACCGCTGCGGCGGAACTGGCCACCCGCATTGGCCCCGCCGTGCGCCATATGCGTGACAAGGTGGCCTCCGAGGCGCAGGCCGAGGCGATCCGACGGGATATTGAAAACGCCTTTGCCGGAATCTCGACCAACGGCAACGCCACAATCCCCGCAAGAATGAACCTTGTGACCGCGCAGAGGCCCTGACCCCTCTTCCCCCTTTCGCGCCCTTGCCTTAAAGAGCGCACCAACCACGCTAAGGGGAGTCAGGATGCAGGAACCGTCCATCACCGAAGAGCTCATTGCCGCCCACGGGATCAGTCCCGACGAATACGAGCGGATCCTGCAGATCATCGGCCGCGAGCCGACGTTCACGGAGCTGGGGATCTTCTCGGCCATGTGGAACGAGCACTGCTCTTACAAAAGCTCGAAGATCCACCTGCGCAAGCTGCCGACCAAAGGCCCGCAGGTCATCTGCGGCCCCGGCGAAAACGCCGGCGTTGTCGACATCGGCGACGGTCAGGCGGTCATCTTCAAGATGGAAAGCCACAACCACCCCTCGTATATCGAGCCCTATCAGGGCGCGGCGACGGGCGTGGGCGGCATCCTGCGCGACGTGTTCACCATGGGCGCGCGCCCGGTCGCGGCGATGAACGCGCTGTCGTTCGGCGAGAAAGACCACCACAAGACCCGCCAGTTGGTGCACGGCGTGGTCGAGGGGGTCGGCGGCTACGGCAACTGCTTCGGCGTGCCGACCGTCGGTGGTGAAGTGCGCTTCCATTCCGCCTACAACGGCAACTGCCTTGTGAACGCCTTCGCGGCGGGCCTCGCCGACACCGATAGCATCTTCTACTCCGCCGCATCCGGCGTTGGCCGCCCGGTGGTGTACCTTGGTGCCAAGACCGGCCGTGACGGTGTCGGCGGCGCGACCATGGCCTCGGCCGAGTTTGACGAGACCATCGAGGAAAAGCGCCCCACCGTTCAGGTTGGTGACCCGTTCACCGAAAAACGCCTGATGGAAGCCACGCTCGAACTGATGCAAACCGGCGCGGTGATCTCGATCCAAGACATGGGCGCCGCGGGCCTGACCTGCTCGGCCGTGGAAATGGGCGACAAGGGCGACCTCGGCGTGCGTCTCGACCTTGAGAAGGTGCCGACACGCGAAGATGGCATGACCGCCTACGAGATGATGCTCTCGGAAAGCCAAGAGCGCATGCTCATGGTGCTCGACCCGGCGAAAGAAGCCGAGGCCAAAGCCGTGTTCGACAAGTGGGACCTCGACTTCGCCATCGTCGGCGAGACCATTGCCGAAGACCGCTTCCTCATCGTGCACAATGGCGACGTGAAAGCGGACCTGCCGCTCAAGGCGCTCTCTGGCACCGCGCCCGAGTATGACCGCCCGTGGGTCCCGACCCCCGCGGCTGAGCCGCTCGACGACGTTCCCGGCATTGATCCGATCGACGGTCTGAAGGCGCTGGTCTCCTCGCCGAACTATTGCTCGCGCGAGTGGGTCTACGAGCAGTACGACAGCCAAGTGATGGCCGATACCGTGCGCATCCCCGGCTTCGGCGCTGGCGTGATCCGCGTGCACGGCAGCCACAAAAAGCTGGCATTCACCTCGGACGTGACACCGCGCTACGTGCGCGCCAACCCGGTTGAGGGCGGCAAACAGGCGGTGGCCGAAGCCTATCGCAACCTCGTTTCGGTTGGTGCCCGCCCGCTGGCGACCACCGACAACATGAACTTCGGCAACCCTGAAAAGCCCGAGATCATGGGGCAGTTCGTCGGCGCGATCGACGGCATCGGCGCAGCCTGCCTCGCGCTCGACACGCCGATCGTCTCGGGCAACGTCTCGCTCTACAACGAAACCGACGGCGAGCCGATCCTGCCGACGCCCACCATCGGTGCCGTTGGACTGATCGCGGCTGGCGAGGAGCCGATCCTTGGCTACGCCCGCGAAGGCCATGTGGCGCTGCTGGTTGGCGAGACCACCGGCCACCTCGGCCAGTCGGCCCTGCTGGCCGAAGTCTTCAATCGCGAAGACGGCGATGCCCCGGCGGTCGACCTCGATGCAGAGCGCCGCAACGGCGAGTTCATCCTCGCCAACCGCGACTGGATCCGCAGCTGTACCGACCTTGCCGACGGCGGTCTGGCGATGGCGGCCTTCGAGATGGCCGAGGCTTCGGGCGTCGGCGTGCACCTCGACGCCGCCGACACGCCGACGCTGTTCGGTGAGGATCAGGGGCGCTACCTGATCGCCTGCAACTTCGACAGCGCCGAGGCTCTGATGACCGCCGCGTCACAGGCCGGGGTCACCCTCAGCAGCGTCGGCAAATTCACCGGCGATACCGTGCGCTTCGGCTCCAGCGAGGCACCCCTTGCGGAGCTCGCTGCCGCCTACCGTGGCAGCTTTGGCGAGTACTTCGGCTAACCCACCGCCCGACGCGCCGCTCTCCGGCGCGTCCATCCACTTGCCGGCCCCCAGAGCCGGAAGACATCGCCGCACCCTTATCGGGTGCGGCGACTTTTTTGTCTTCCGTTACAGCCCTCTGACACAAATCGGCAGTCTGTGTCCGGGGCGCTGACCTTGCCTGCCCCTACGTCCAGACCTAGGTTGTACCGCAGTTACCACCGGTGAGAGCAGACAGCCTCATCGTTGCAACTTGAGACAGGTACCGCGCCGGCACGACACGACGCCCCATAATATTTGAGTACACCGACCACCATGAACAATTGGGACGACCTTCGTTTCCTAGTCGCACTGTCGAAGACCGGCACCATGACAGCTGCAGCCAAACTACTGGGAACCAATACTGCCACCGTCTCGCGACGGATCGAACGGCTGTCGGAAACGCTAGGCGTGCCCGCTTTCGTGAAGACCGCCGATGGCTGGCGCCCCTCCGAAGCGGTGCGAGACCTGATCGATGTCGCCCTGAATTTCGACGGCCAACTGAAAGCGACCCTGAACAATCAGGACTCGGGCTTCGAAGCCGATATGGTCCCGCTTGCGCTGGGAGCCTCACCGATCATCAGCGCCCTGCTGCTTTTTCCGGGCCTCGACCCCAAGGACAATCCCTTGCCCGGCGTGCAGCTCTCTCTCACCGATCGACTCGACCGCGAGGGACTGGGGCAGAACGACCTCGTGGTTCAATTCGGCCGCCCGGATCAGGGCCGGATCATCGCCCGTAAGGCGGGCGATCTGACCTTCCGGCCCTACCGGTTCAAGGACGCCGATCCCGATGGCGATTGGATCGGTCTCAATCAGGCGCCAAACCGGTCGCGCATCCTACGCAGCGCGCATGATCATTTTGGCAAAGAGCCGAAAATCCGCGTCGATCATTTCATGGCGCTTTATACCCTGATGCAGACCACACGACTCGCTGGCCCGCTGCCCGATCTTCTGGCGCAGCGGACCCCCGACCTTGTCCCCGTCTGCCCCTCGGCAGCGCCGGTGACGCTTGATTGCTGGCTCTTCTATCACGAAAGCCGCCGTTCGGATCCGGGGATGCGGCGCGCCGTCGATTGGGTCATCCACTGTTTCGCGACACATGGCGCGGCATGCGTCCAGGCCGAGAACGCATGAGCGCGCGAATACCAAACACCATGCGCAACCATCGGTTTACGCAACGTCAACTTTAACCTATTAACGCTTGGCTTTGACACAGAGCAGTGTAACAGTTCAGATGTGAAAAGTTCCGTGAGGTCACACCACGGACGTAACGAGCAAAAGAATGGTCAGCTTAATACCAACATTGCAATGTGCCCTGCGGGTCGCGCTCGCCCTTACCCTCGGCGATACCGTGACCAAAGAGATATTCACCGCCGACCCAACCCTCATCGGCGCCCTCTCCGTGCAGCTACCGGGCCTTGCGACCTCTCTCTTGTGCGCACTCCTCGCCTCGATCGCCATCTGGCTGATCCTTGGCATCGGGGTGCGCGCCGTGGCCCTGATCGGATTGGGCCTTTACTTCGCTCACGCGCTTTTGGCGACGGGGCTGGACCAATTCGACATCACGACCCTATACGGCTGCGGCTTGGTCGCCTTGCTGGCTATTCCGCTGGTTCTCTTCGGCGGCGGACGGTTCAGCATAGCCCACCCCATTGCGCCTGACACGAACTAGGCTCGAAAGCACACCACTCACGAACACACTCAAAGCGGCCCCTCGGGGCCGCTTTTTCTTGTCCGCATCTGGAATGATGGGCAGAGCGGCGGCGCACCGCCCCGCCAAAGCTCACAGCCCGTAGAGCGCCCCGAACTTCTCTTCGAGATACTCCAGTAGAGGCGCTTCGCTTGGGGCAAACCCGCAGGCCTTCTCGATCACCTCGCGCGGGGCGTAAAGGCCGCCATGGCGCTGCACGGTCTCGCGCAGCCAGCCGGTGGCCGCCGACAGGTCCCCCGCCCGCATCTGCGCGTCGAGATCGGGGACGGCCGCGCGCAGCGCCTTGTGCAGGCAGCCCGCATAGACGTTGCCGAGGCTGTAGGTCGGAAAGTAGCCAAACAGACCCGCCGACCAGTGCACATCCTGCAGCACCCCGTCCGAGGCCTTGTCGACGGCAAAGCCGAAGTCCGCGTTGAAACGGTCGTTCCACGCCGCCTCGAGATCGTCCACCGCCAGATCACCAGAGATCAGCGCCCGCTCCAGATCGAAGCGCAGCAGCACGTGCAGATTGTACTGCACCTCGTCGCTCTCGGTGCGGATATAGTTGTTCTGCACGACGTTGGCCGCCCTGTAAAACGCGTCGGGGCTGAGGCCGATGTCGCCGAAAGCCTCGGTCACCTGCCCGTGCAACCAGTGCGTGAACGCCGCCGAACGCCCCATCTGGTTCTCGTAGATGCGGCTCTGGCTTTCGTGCACGCCCATCGACACCCCCTCGCCAAGCGGGGTAAAGCGATACGCGGGGTCGATCGCCTGCTCATAGGCGGCATGGCCGGTCTCGTGGATGATCGAGTAAATGCAGTTGAACGGATCGAGCGCATTGGTCCGCGTGGTGATCCGCACGTCGTCACCGCTGCCCGAACTGAACGGATGCACCGCCTTGTCGACGCGCCCGCGGCTCAGATCATAACCAAAGGTCTCGGCCAGCTTGCGCGACAGTGCCATCTGTGCAGCGTCGTCATAGGTGCCGCTCAGCGGCGCCGGCGCGGGCTTTTCGAGGATCGCCTGCCGCAGCGCCACTAGCCGCGGCCGTAGCGCGCCAAACATGTCGGACAGCTGCTGCGCCGTGGCGCCCGGCTCGTAATCGTCGAGCAGCGCGTCATAGACATCGCCGCCATCGGCGAGCGCAGCGCCCTCTTCGCGCTTCAGCGCCACCACGTCGCGCAGCACAGGGGCGAAGGCGGCGAAATCATCATCCGCCCGCGCCTCGGCCCAGATGCGGTGCGCCCGGCTGGTCAGCCGCGCCAGATCGGCGGCCAGCTTGCCGGGCACGCGGCCTGCGCGCGTGTAGCTGCGGGTGATGTGGCGCAGCTGCGCCTGCCCGACCTGATCAAGCTCTTCGGGGCGGATCACCGCCAGCCGCTCACCAATGCGCGGATCGGTGCGGCGGGCGTGCAGCACGCCCTCCAACGCCGCGATCTCTTCAGACCGCTGGTCCGCCGCGCCATGCGGCATGGTGGTCTCCTGATCCCAGCCAAGGCGGCCGGCAACCTGCGCCAGTGCCCCGGTGTCGCGCTCGAACGCCATCAGATCATCGAAAGCGGACATGTCAGCGGGGCTCCCGAATGGATTGTGTCTTGGGGAACTGCGCACCGAAACGGGCGCGCAGGATCAGCACCCAGAGCACCACGGCGCCCAGCTGGTGGGTGATCGCGATGTGCCACGGCGCGACGTAAAGCACCGTCGCGATGCCCAGCACCACCTGCACGCAGAGCACCGCCATCACCGCGTTGAACCGGAAGCGCGTGTCGGCGTTGGCCGACTTGCGGCCCTTCAGCCACGTCGCGATGCCGAAGACGAACAGCAGGTAACCGGCCATTCGGTGCATGAACTGCACCAGCCCCGGATCTTCAAAAAAGTTGCGCCAGACCGGGACCAGATCGAAGGGCTGCGGCGGAAAGAACCCGCCCGCCATCAGCGGCCAGTCGGTGTAAGAGCGCCCGGCGTCGATCCCCGCGACCAGCGCGCCCAGCAAAATTTGCAGGAAGGCGAAATGCATCAGCCCCGTCGACATGGAGAAGAGCTTCGGCTCTCGCAGGCGCCGGGCTTGCATCAGGTCGCGCTCGGGCCGTCCCAGCAGGAAGATGTCCCAAGCGATGAAGCCAAGGATGATGAACGCCAGCCCAAGATGGGTGGCCAGCCGATACGAAGCCACGGCGACCATGTCGCCGACGAGGCCCGAGGCGACCATCCACCAGCCCACGGCGCCCTGCAGCCCGCCAAGCGCCCCCAGCAGCAGCAAGCGCCCAGTCCAGCCCGCGGGAATCTTCCGCGCGATCAGGAAACCGAAGAAGCCAAGCGCCCAGACCAGCCCGATCACCCGGCCAAGCTGCCGATGCCCCCATTCCCACCAGTAGATGCCCTTGAACTCCGCAAGGGTCATGCCCTTGTTGAGCAGCTCGTATTGCGGGATCTGCTGGTAGAGGGCGAACTCTTCCTGCCACTCAGCCTCGCTCAGCGGCGGGATGGCGCCGTGCAGGGGCTTCCATTCGGTGATCGACAGGCCACTGTCGGTCAGCCGGGTCAGCCCGCCGACCACGATCATCGCCATGACCAGCACGAACAGCAGCATCAGCCAGACGCGGATCGCGCCGCGCGCGCCGCCACGCCCCTTGTCGATCATGCCGCCCGCCGGGGCAGCTTTCTGGGTCTCCGCCCCAACCTCCTCAAAGAGCTTGCGGTTTCCGGCCATGATCTTCTCCTTCATCCGTCGTGGCGACGATAGGCGGCGCCTGCCGCGCCATCAAGTCAGCCACGTTCCTTCCAGCGCACCATCTGGCGCATTACCCCATGCAGGGTCTTTACGTCTTCGCGGGTCAGCGGCATGCGGCTCCAGAGATTGCGCAGCGTCAGCTTCATGCTCTCGGCCTTGTGCTCGGGAAAGAAGAAGCCCGCCTCGGTCAGCCGGTCCTCGTAGTGCTCCGCCAGCTTTTCCACCTCGATCCCGGTGGCCCATTCGGCGCCCGCCATCTCGACCCGCTGCGCCGCGATATCTGACGAGGCGCGCTGCCATTCGTAGGCGCAGAGCAGCACGCATTGCGCGAGATTGAGCGAGGGAAACTCGGGGTTCACCGGCACGTTGATCAGCGCATTGGCCACGGCGACATCGGCATTCTCGAGGCCGGCGCGTTCGGGGCCGAACATCACCGCCACCTTACCGCCCTGTGCAAGACGCGCGGCAGCTTCCTTCATCGCCTGCTCGGGCGAATAGACCGGCTTGGTCAGCCCGCGCATCCGCGCGGTGGTGGCGAACACCAGATCGCAATCCTCGACCGCCTGCGCCGTCGTCTCGACCAGCCGCGCCTCGTCCAGCAGCCGCCCCGCGCCCGAGGCCATGGCCGTCGCCGAGGGGTTCGGCCAGCCGTCGCGCGGGCTGACCAGACGCATGCGGTCCAGGCCAAAGTTCCACATGGCGCGCGACGCCGCGCCGATATTCTCGCCCATCTGCGGCCGTACCAGCACAAACGCCGGCTGCCTCGTCTCGCTTGGCATGACAAACTCCGTAAATTCCGCTCCCGCATAGTCCCGCCCGCCGCCAAGAGCAAGAAAGCCGCACCTCGCGGCTCCGATTTGTCACAGGCGGCACCTACGCTTGCGGCCCGCCAGCCGCCCTGCCACTGAGGCCCGGAGCCAAGGACGACCGCCAGATGCCCCTCAGAGACGCCACCCTCGCCGACGCGTCCAGCCTTGCCGCCCTGTCGGTCGAGGTCTGGCTCGGCACCTATATACGCCACGGCGTGAGCGCACGCTTCGCCGACTACGCGCTAGACACCTTCACCCGCGCCAATTTCGAGCGCTGGCTGCAAGGCCCGGCGGACAGGTTCATCGTCTCGCAAAACCGCGACGGCATCGACGGGTTCCTGCGCCTTTCCAGCGATGCCCCCGGCCCGCTGCCCGGCTGCGGCACATGGGAGATCGCCACGCTCTACATCCAGCCCCGCCACCATGGCCGCGGAGTGGGCCGGACGCTGCTGCAGGCCGCCCTGAGCAGGGCCAGCGACGGCGGCGCGACCTCGGTCTGGCTGACGACGAATTCCGAAAACACGCCCGCCATCGCCTTTTACCAGCGCATGGGCTTTCGGCACATCGGCGAGACCCAGTTCCGCATCGATGACGAGGCCTACCCCAACCACGTCCTTGTCACAGACCTCGCGCGCCCACGCGCCTAAACTACCGCTTCGCTTAGATAAAAATATCCCCGCCGGAGGCATCCGACGCCTATGCTGGGGACAGCCCACTGGCAGGAGCGCCACGCATGAGCCTCGATGATGGCCTCACTGAAACCGTCCGCGACGATCTCGGCCCGCTGCCGGGGCTGCGCGAAAAGCGCATGTTCGGCGGCATCTGCTTTCTTCTGGAGGGCAACATGCTCTGCGGCATTCGCGCCGAAGGCGGGCTTTACCGAGTCGGCAAGGCGGCGCAGGACGCGGCCTGTGCGCTGGATGATGTTGGTCCGGCGATGATGGGCACGCGGCGCATGGGCGGCTTTGTCGAGGCCGGCCCCGAGGCGATGGCCGACGACGCCACGCGCGCCCGGCTGACCGAGCTTTCGCTGCAGTTTGTCCGCGCGCTGCCGCCGAAATGACGCTGCCCCCTTTTCTTGCACCCTAAAGCCGCGATATAGGGGCGCAATTCGCAAGTCAGGAGCCGCGCCATGGCCGAAGCAGATCAGCCTCAGCTCTATCTGGTCACCCCGCCCGAGTTCGATCTCTCGAGCTTCCCCGACCAGCTCGCCTCGGTGCTCGAGGCCGAGGAGTTCGCCTGCATCCGCCTGTCGCTCGCCACGCGCGACGAGGACCGGCTGCAGCGCGCCGCCGACGCCGTGCGCGAGGTGGCGCATCGCTTTGATATCGCACTGGTGATCGACACTCATGTGGTGCTGGCACAGCGGCTGGGTCTGGATGGGGTGCACCTCACCGACGGCTCTCGCTCGGTCCGCGCCGCGCGCAAGGAACTGGGCGCAGATGCCATCGTCGGCGCCTTCTGCGGCAGCTCGCGCCACGACGGCATGAACGCCGGCGAAGCCGGGGCCGACTACGTCTCTTTCGGCCCGCTCAGCGGCGCCGCGCTCGGCGACGGCACGCTGGCCGACTACGAGGTGTTCGAATGGTGGTCGCAGATGATCGAACTGCCCGTGGTGGCAGAGGGTGGCCTGACGCCCGAGCTTGTTGCCAAACTGGCCCCGGTGACCGACTTCTTTTCCATCGGCGAAGAGATTTGGAACGCCGAAGACCCGGTTGCCGCGTTGCGTGAGCTTACCTCGGCAATGCGCTGATATATCAGCGCATTTTTATCGGATCACCCCACAGTTCCCGGATGCGCTGCGCTCAACCGCGCTTCCGCTTCCCGCGCCAGAGCCTTGCGTCCGGAAAACTCCGCCACCCGCAGCGGCGGGTGATAGATCACCTCCACATGGCCCTGCCGCCGCGCGCCCAGCACCCGGATAAGATGCGGCCCCAGCGCCATATCGCCCCACCATCCGTAGAAGGCCGGCGATGCGCCCGGTGGCGCATGGTAGACGACCGTGACCGGCTGCAACTGCATGTCGCGGCGAATGTTCTCTGACAAGAACGCGGAAAAAAGCGTTGTTTTAAAAGGAAGAACCCGCAGACCGTCTGTCGAGGTGCCTTCCGGAAAGAACAGCAGCCGATCGCCCGCCGCAAGCCGCGCTTCGATTACCTGTCCCTGCGTCGCCGCCTCGCGCCGGTCGCGCTTGATGAACACCGTGCCGACGAGTTTCGCCAGAAGCCCGATGCCCGGCCAGCCCGCCACCTCTGCCTTCGACACAAAAAGCACATTGCGCCGTGCGTTCAGCACAAAGATGTCGAGCCATGAGGAATGGTTGGCCACATAGGCGCCGCGCCCCGTCATCCGCGGCCCCTGCACCGTCAGCCGCAGCCCGAGGATGGCCAGCGCGGTCCGGCACACCGCCTGCGTGACAAACGGCGACCAGACCCGCCGCCCGCGCAGGACCACCCGCTCCGCCAGAAGCATTAGGATTTTCAACACCACCCCGACCGACAGCAGCAGCACGATCAGCGCACCGCGCAGTGCCGCGCGCAGGTAGTCCGCCCAGCCCAATGCGACGACCGGCGGCTCAGCGCCGCGCCACGTCGGATCGCTCACCCCCGACCCCGTGTGTAGCGCGACGCGGCCTGCGCGTTGAGCTTTTGCGTGTCCATCACCAGACAGACATCCGTGGTATTGAACGCATGGTCGACAAAGGCGCCCTCGCCGACGGTGCCGCCAAGCCGCAGATATCCCTTGATCAGCGCGGGCGTCTCGACCATCGCCCGGCGACGGTCGATCTCGTCCTCCGGCAGCAAGTCCATGGCTTGGAAAGCGCGGCTGCGCACCCGCAGCGCCTCGGGCGCCAGATGCCGCGCATGCAGCAGCGACAGCGGGTGCGCCAGCGCCTCGACATCCGTGCCATGAAAGGACGCGGTGCCAAAGAGAATCTCGATCCCGTGCGCGGCGACATAGTCTGCCAGCGCCTGCCACATCAGCATCACGCCGGGCCCGCCCCGGTACTCGGCATGCAGGCACGAGCGTCCCAGTTCCAGCAGGCGCCGGCCGGACGCGCGCAGCGGCGTCAGATCGTATTCATCCTCGGAGTAGAACTGCCCGGCGGCAGCGGCCTGATCGTCGCGCAGCAGGCGATAGACGCCCACCACCTGACCGTCGCGCCGCGCATCGCTCAGCAGAAGGTGATCGAAGAAAGGGTCGAAGCGGTCCCGCTCGAGCCTGCGCGCGTGATCCACCATGTCCCCGCCGCCGCCCAGTTCCGACACGAAGACCTCGTAGCGCAGGCGCTGCGCCGCTTCGATCTCCGCGTCCGTGCGCGCCAGCCGCACCGTCAAATTCCTGTCGTCCAGCGCCATGGCCGCCCTCTGCTGCTTGCCGCGGTTCTAATGCGGCGCGCGGCAAAGGAAAACAGTTTTCCCGACGCGGCGTGACTGCTGCGGCGTTCGGAGATGTTGGTTAACTATTCGTAAACGACTGCGCGCTAAGGCTAGGTGTCGAAAACCGGCAGGAGGGTGACCCGCTCGCCATCGAGCACGACCTTGCCCTGCTCCCTGAAATTGACAGTGATACGGCCGCCGATATTGGACTGCACCTGCCCGATCCCCCAATCCGGTTTGTCGGGATGCTGCACCAGCATTCCCGGTTCCAGAAATGCGTTGAGGTCACTCATATATGTCCCCTTTCATCGAGGCTTGAATGGAAGATCTTAACGCCAAACTCGCAACGCTGATAGCGTCGCGACTCTGCCACGATCTGGTGAGCCCCGTCGGCGCCATCGCCAACGGTCTGGAATTGCTCGCTCTCACGGGCGAGATGGTGGACAGCCCCGAGCTTGCGCTGATCAATGACAGTTGCACCGCCGCACGCGCGCGGATCAATTTCTACCGTCTCGCCTTTGGCGACGCGGACGGCGAGCAGATGATCGGCCCATCCGAGGCGGCGCGGGTTCTGCGCGACTATTGCAGGGGCGGACGCCTCAGCTCCGACTGGCGCCGCAGCAGCGACGCATCGCGCAGCGAGACGCAACTGGCGATGCTGGCTTTCCTGTGCTGCGAAAGCGCTGCCGCTCGGCGGACAGGTCGAAATTGAAGAGCACAGGCGCGGCTGGCGGATCACCGGCACAGGTCCGCGCGTCGCTCATGATCCGGCGATCTGGGCGCTGCTGGACAATCCCGGCGCCCTATCCGGCGCCCTGTCCGGCGCCTCCGGGGCGCAGGTCCATTTCCCTGCGCTTGCGGTGTTGGCGGCCCGCAACGCGCGCCGGATTGTCGCGACCGCGGGCGCCGCCGCGGTCACGCTGGAGATTGCCTGAGGCCCGTCGCAGGACGCCCGGCGGCGCCTCTCCGGCTCAGCCCCGCACCGCGCCCTCGGAGCGCACCACATATTTGAAGCTGGTCAACTGCTCGGCGCCAACCGGCCCGCGGGCATGCATCTTGCCGGTCGCGATGCCGATCTCGGCGCCCATGCCGAACTCGCCGCCATCGGCGAACTGGGTCGAGGAGTTGACCATGACGATCGCGCTGTCGACCCGCTGCACGAACTTGTCGATCGCCGCATCGTCCTGCGACAAGATGCAGTCGGTGTGCTGCGAGCCATGCTTGCGGATATGCGCGATGGCGTCATCCTCGTCGGCGACGACCTTCGCCGCGACGATCTTGTCGAGATACTCGCGGCCCCAATCCTCCTCGGTGGCCGGCACCACGCCGTCGATCTGCTGCAGGGCGGAATCGCCGCGCACCTCAACCCCGGCATCCAGCAATGCGCGGATCACGCCCTGCCCGACGGTGTCCATCGCCTCACGGTGGATCAGCAGGCACTCCGCCGCGCCGCAGATGCCGGTGCGCCGGGTCTTTGCGTTCAGCACAACCTTCAGCGCGGTGACCGGATCGGCACCCTTGTCGATGTAGATGTGCACGATGCCCTCGAGGTGGGCAAAGACCGGCACCCGCGCCTCGCGCTGGACCAACCCGACCAGTCCCTTGCCGCCGCGCGGCACGATGACGTCGACGTAGTCGGTCATGGTGAGCAGCTGCTGCACCGCGGCGCGATCGCGCGTGGGCACCAGCTGAATCGCATCCTCGGGAAGCCCCGCCTTGCGCAGCCCGTCGACGAGACACTCGTGAATCGCCCCCGAGCTGTGAAAGCTCTCCGAGCCGCCCCGCAGGATCACCGCATTGCCGGACTTCAGGCACAGCGCGCCGGCATCGGCGGTGACATTGGGACGGGATTCGTAGATCACGCCGATAACGCCGAGCGGCGTGCGCACGCGCTTGATATGCAAACCGCTGGGCTGATCCCACTCGGTGATCACCTGCCCCACCGGATCGTCCTGCGCCGCGATCGCGCGCAGCCCGCCGACAATGCCCTGAAGCCGCTCTTCGGTGAGTTTCAGCCGGTCCATCATCGCATCCGACAGGCCTTTCTCACGGCCAAAGGCGATGTCTTTCTCGTTCGCGGCGAGGATGTCGGCGCGGCGCGCCCAGACGGCATCCGCCGCCGCCTGCAGCGCCTCGGTCTTGCGCTCTGGCGGGGTAAAGGCGAGCTCCGCGGCGGCGGCCTTGGCACGTTTGCCGAGGCTCGTCATGATCGCTTGGATATCGCTGAGGTCTTTCATCGCTCTTTACCCTTGGTGATGGGATTTGGAGCCCTCTTATAGCCCCGTGACCTTGAGGGATACAGAGCGGATTGCGCGATCTCCCAGCCAATCAACGGGATGGCCGCCGCCGGGCCGTGCGTATTTCGAAAGAGAAGAAGCCAAGGACCTTCTTCTCTTTGCAAATACGCACAACGACCGCGCCAGCGGCGCAGCGCCGGGCAAAGGCGCTCAGAGCGCCATATCGTCGCGGTGGATCAGCACGGCGCGGCCGGGATAGCCCAGCACTTGCTCGATCTCAGAGCTGTGGTGGCCGATGATCGCCTGCGCCTCATCGGCGGTGTAGCGCGTCAGCCCCTGCCCGAGCGTGCGGCCCGCGCCGTCGCGGATCATCACCGGATCACCACGACCAAAGGCGCCCTCGGCGAGTATCACCCCGACCGGCAGCAGCGACTTGCCCTGCGTCAGCGCCGTAGCAGCACCATCGTCGAGGGTCAGCACGCCGCAGGGTTTCATCGACAGAATCCACGCTTTGCGCGCCGCATGCGGGTCGGTCTGCGGGGTGAACCACGTGGCATTGGCGCCGTTCTCCAGCGCGGTCAGCGGCTGCAGCACCGAGCCCTCGGTGATCGCCATGGCGCAGCCCGCCGCGGTGGCGGTCTTGGCGGCCATCAGCTTGGTCTTCATGCCGCCTTTCGACAGGCCCGATCCCGCGTCGCCGGCCATGGATTCGATCTCTGGGGTGATGTCGTGAATCACCTCGTAGCGCCGGGCATTGGGGTCCTGCGCCGGGTTGGCGGTGTAAAAGCCGTCGACATCCGACAGCAGGATCAGCTGGTCCGCGCCCACGGTCACCGCGACCTGCGCCGCCAGACGGTCGTTGTCGCCATAGCGAATTTCGTCGGTGGCCACGGTGTCGTTTTCATTGACGATGGGCACAGTGCCAAAGCCAAGCAGCGTTTCCATCGTCGCGCGGGAGTTGAGATAGCGCCGACGCGAGGCAGAATCCTCAAGCGTCACAAGCACTTGCGCCGTGGTCAGCCCATGCGGCTCGAGCGCCTCTTCCCACGCGCGGGCAAGGCGGATCTGGCCCACCGCGGCGGCG
Organism: Salipiger sp. ABF4_146; assembly: GCF_056161345.1. Lineage (NCBI taxonomy): Bacteria > Pseudomonadati > Pseudomonadota > Alphaproteobacteria > Rhodobacterales > Roseobacteraceae > Salipiger > Salipiger sp. ABF4_146. The sequence goes on from NZ_JBSWYX010000007.1 coordinate 55,037, forward strand.
GCCTGACTCTGTTCAAGCGGCAGCGCCACCGGCGGCAGCTTGAGGATGCCGCGCCCAAGCGCGATCGAACCCGACGAGACCAGCACCACATCGGCGCCGCGCGCCTTCATCCGGGCGACATCGGCGGCCATAGATGCCAGCCAGTCACGGCGCAGATCGCCGGTTTGCTTGTCGACCAGAAGCGCCGAGCCGATCTTCACGACGAGGCGACGCGCCTCGCTCAGGGTTGCCATGGGGTGTCTTCCTCGGGCGCCTCGCGCAGGCGGTTGTCGTCGATATGGGCGCGCAGGGCGCGCAGCACTTCGGTCACGCCCTCACCGGCCGCGCCGGACATGAGCATCACCTTGGTACCGCATTTCTCTTCGAGTTCTTCGCGCAGGAACGTACGCTCTTCGTCGTCGAGCGCGTCGATCTTGTTGAGCACGGTGACGCGGGGCTTGTCGGCGAGCCCTTCGCCATAGGCCTCGATCTCGTTGATGACCGTCTCCCAGTCCTCGAGCAGCGTGCCCGAGGTGCCATCCACCAGATGCAGCAGCACGGCGCAGCGCTCGACGTGACCAAGGAAGAGATCGCCAAGGCCCCGCCCCTCGTGCGCGCCTTCGATCAGGCCGGGAATGTCGGCGACGACAAACTCCTTGCCATCGACGCCGACCACCCCGAGATTCGGGTGCAGCGTGGTGAACGGGTAGTCGGCAATCTTTGGCCGCGCGTTCGACGTGGCGGCAAGGAAGGTCGACTTGCCGGCGTTGGGCAGGCCGAGCAGGCCGACGTCGGCAATAAGCTTCAGGCGCAGCCAGATGGTGCGCTCAATCCCCGGCTGGCCGGGGTTGGCGCGGCGCGGCGCCTGATTGGTGGCGGTCTTGAAGTGCAGGTTGCCCCAGCCGCCGTTACCGCCCTTGGCCAAAAGCACGCGCTGGCCCAGTTCGGTCAGATCGGCGATTACCGTCTCTTCGTCCTCGTCAAGAATCTCTGTCCCCACGGGGACACGCAAAACGATGTCGTCGCCATCGGCGCCGGTGCGCTGGCGGCCCATTCCCGGCACGCCATTGCCGGCGAAGAAGTGCTGCTGATAGCGGAAGTCGATCAGCGTGTTGAGCCCGTCCACCGCTTCGGCCCAGACGTCTCCGCCGCGCCCGCCGTCGCCGCCATCGGGCCCGCCGTATTCGATGTATTTCTCGCGCCGGAACGACGTGCAGCCTTTGCCGCCCTGACCGGAACGGATGTAGACCTTGCAAAGATCGAGGAATTTCATGGTCGGGCTTTCCGGCTGGGTGACGTCAGGGCGCATCGCATAGGGTTGCAGCGCGGTTTAGCGCGCTTCGGCGCGCGGCTCAAGTTGCGGGCCGGGCGTCCTTGGGGGCGCTGCCCCCGCCGCGCGGCGCGCGGCTCCCCCGGGATATTTCTGTCTAGACGAAGGGCACGGGGCCCCTCCTCCGGAAAAACCACCCCCGAAAAGCAGAAACGCCGCGCGGCCCATAAGGCTGCGAGGCGTCTGCGTTCCGAAGAAAGTGGCGCGGTTGACGGGGCTCGAACCCGCGACCCCCGGCGTGACAGGCCGGTACTCTAACCATCTGAGCTACAACCGCGCTTTTCTGCCAGTCATCAATCCAAGGTAGCGGTGGCGCGGTTGACGGGGCTCGAACCCGCGACCCCCGGCGTGACAGGCCGGTACTCTAACCATCTGAGCTACAACCGCTCGCTACCGTCTGGACTGTGTCCTGAACGTGAGGGGGCTTTTAGGCGGGGTGCCGAATGCCGTCAAGCGCTTTCCTAGGGGCATCTGCGGATTTTTCTCATACAGACGATTTTTTTCGCTCATCGCCCTGCGAGACCAGTAAATGCGCTGCGTTATCAAGGGCTTTAACAGGCCAGCGCAGGGCTGAGCCCGGCTCGGGCCCCGCCGTCACTGCGCCGTGAGGTCCTGCGACATACGCTCAAGTTCCGCTGAAATCAGGATGATCCGCGAGACCTGCCCCTCAGCGTCGCTGCGCGCGAGTTCATAGGCGCAATGTTCAAGCATCGACGCGGAAAGCTGCAGGAGTTGAGCGACGGCACCGCTGCCTCTCATTTGGTGCACGAGGCCGATCACCCCTTCCGACTCCAAGACTTCCTGCTCATGCGGCTGCGGCAGGCCTTGCGCAAACTCGCCGCATCCTTCGACGAGCTTCTCCAAGAGAAACGATTCAACCGATTGACCCATTACAATACATCCCCAACTTGTGCCGCCACGCGACCTTGTCACGCACAGGGACGCCGCATGCGCCCTTTGTGCCGCACCAAGCCTCTTTGCGTCGGCATATACCTCCCCGTTGTCCGGGCCCGCTGATCCTGCGCGGAAACCGGTGTGCCGTGCCGATCCTCGCCTGTCGTCCGGGGTGCCGCACGGCGGCCCCCAGATGATCCGGCACAAGAGACCCAGCCCAACATCACGCCGCGTCCACGAGGCGTGGTACTGTTCCTCACGCGACGGCAACATCCCCATGCACCGTCCCGCGACATCTCTGCCAGCTGCGTCGCTCGCCCCATGCTTTTCCCCCAACAAGGATTCGCCGGTTTCGAAGCTTGGTGCATGGCGATGTCCCTCAATCGCCAAGACGGTTGACGCCAACTAGCGCCAATAGTACCACAGATTTCGCCCATAAAAAGACATTTTTAGGAAAGTCGCTGCCATCGCCGAGCATGCGAGCAAGTCCGCGACCATCACGGCAAGAACGCAGCACCGCCGGGCCGCGACAGCAAGATGTATAGACCCTTGTAGCCCCCAGCCATTTGAGCAAGAAAAAGCAATGATCACGGACGGATATATAGGGCGGCACCGCATGCACGGGCTGTTGGTGCAAAACCTCGATCTGCGCGATATCACGGGCCGGCGCCTCGACTACACCGTCGCCGGCCATCTGGCGCATTATGGTCACACACGCACGTGGCGGTACCTTTCCATCGCGCTTGTGGCGCTGGTCGCGTCCGATCCGGTGGCGCTCGCAGATCACCTGCCCTTCGTGCCCTACATGCTGGCGTGGATTTTGGGCATGGGCGGCTATCTTTGCCTTCAGACGTTGCTGATGCTGATCGCGGCAGGCGCGCGGCGCGCGCTCCCGCGCCTGCCCGTTTACGGACCGCTGATTTCGCTGCTCGCCCTGGTGCCGACGCTTGCCCTACTGGCGATCGGGCTGGAACTGGCCACCGGCATCTCTGTGCGCCCGTTTTTTCTGGACCGGCTGGCGTATCTTCTGATCACCGTGGTGATGCTGGAGACGATCTTTCTGCGGTTTGTGCTGACATGGGACGCGGGAACACGCCCCACTGCCGGCGAAGCGCCGATGCAGGACCAAGCGCAGGAAGACGTTTCGGTGGCGGCGGGGCAGCCGATGGAGCAGAATGAGACCGTACAGAGCGAGACCGCCCAGAGCGACCAGAGCACCCAAAGCGCAATCGAACAGCCCGCCACCCAAGAGGACAGCGCTGAGCGGAAGTTGCTGATCGGCGCGCAGCCGGTGCCGATCTCACGGCTGATCTGCCTCGAGGCGCGCCAGCACCACGTTCTGGCCCGGCAAGAGGACGGTACGCTCACGCAGCGGGCGCGGCTTTCCGACATTGTCGCGCAAACCCGCCGTGAGGACGGCCTGCAGCCGCATCGCTCTTGGTGGGTGGCCGCCCATGCCCTACGCTGCCTAGAGCGGCGCGACGGCAAGCCGGTGCTGCGGCTGATCGACGGCTCCTTGGTGCCGGTGGCGCGGGGCCGTGTCGCCGATGTTGAACGCTGGCTGAAATCGCATGTGCCGCACCCCGGCTGACGCTGCGACGCGGCGGCGCTCTTTACCCCGGCGCGTGCTTTTCCTATATCTTCGCTCAGGAACCCCGAGGAAGGACCCGCCATGACCGATGCACCGCTCGAAGGCGCCCCGCTGATCGCGCCCTCCAGCACTGATCACCCGCTTTACGATTCGGTCGTCGAAGCCTGCCGCACCGTGTTCGATCCGGAGATTCCGGTGAACATCTATGATCTCGGCCTGATCTACACCGTCGAGATCGCCGATGGCGGCGAGGTGAAGGTGATCATGACGCTCACCGCACCGGGCTGTCCGGTGGCCGGCGAAATGCCGGGCTGGGTGCAGGATGCCGTGGCCTCCGTGCCCGGCGTCAAGGATGTGGATGTGGACATGGTGTTTGATCCGCCCTGGGGCATGGATATGATGTCCGACGAGGCGCGGCTCGAACTGGGCTTCATGTAAGCCGCACCCGCCGGAGCCGACTGAGACCGGGCGCCCGTGCGGCGCCCTTTTTCGTGCCCGGATTGTTGTCCCAATTGATTGAGGGGTGCCAAGCTTTAAGCAGCCCTGCCGTCACGCCCCGCAACACGGCAGGGAACCTTGGGCGTTTTGGACGGTTGAGCCGTGATGCTTCGATTTGTCCACGCCTTCGCCTGCGCCCTGCTTGCGCTCTCTTTCGTCCTGCCCATCCCAGGCCGGGCTCAGGAGTCCACCCCCGGTAGCTGGTACGAGGTTGATCTGATCAACCCCGGCCTCGCGGACATTCCCGACAACATCGATCGCAGTACCCCGCGCTCGAGCCTCGAAAGCTTCCTGTTCCGCGCCGACGCCGAGGACTGGGAGGGCGCGGCGCATATGCTGGATCTGGGCGGGATCGAGCCGAGCAAGCAGGCCGAGGTCGGGCCGGAACGGGCCGAGCAGTTTTCGGTGCTCATGGATCGCAAGATCATGATCAACTGGTACGACCTGCGTGACAGGCCTGATGGTGTGGACGCGCGCACCAAGGACGCGCCGATGGCCGGCGAGCCGCGGCGCTCGCTGCTGCTGTGGTACGTCAAGCTTGGCGACCGCCCCGTACCGATCCGCATCAACCGGGTGAAGGGCGCGACAGGCGAGCCGGTGTGGCTTGTGTCGCGCCAGACCGTGCAGGCGCTGCCCGCTCTGGCAGAGGCCTATGGCCCCACCGAACTGGAGAAATCCCTGCCCGACCAACTGCGCGAGCGCGCGTTCTGGGGCCTGCGCTGGTGGGAGGTGATCGGCTTCCCGCTTGTCCTGCTGCTGACCGTGGCGATCGGTGTGGCGGCCAATCAGCTGATGTCGCGCGGGATGAACCGCACCCACCGCGATGCGCCCTATTCGATGCTGGTGGCGGTGCGCGGCCCGCTGACTCTGGCACTGATGACGCTCAGCCTGTCACTGCTCACCAGCAAGCTCGTCGTCTTTTCGGGCCGAATCGACACTGTGCTGTCGCCGCTGATCATCCTCGGCTTCGTCGTTGCGATGCTTTGGCTGGTGGTCAATCTTGCCGATGTCATTCTCAACCGGCTGGTGAAATTTGATGGCGACGAGCTCTCGCAGATGGGCGACGGGCAGGAGCAGCGTCGCAACATCGCGACGCGAATCTCTGCCGCGCGGCGCGCGGTCATCGTCATCGTCGTGCTGGTCGGTGCGGGCATCGTGATCAGCGAAGCCAGCGTGATGCGCTCGCTGGGCATTTCGCTGCTGGCCTCTGCGGGCACCGCGACGATCATCCTCGCCTATGCCGGGCGCAATGTGCTGACCAACATCATGGCCTCGCTGCAGATCGCGCTGAACCAATCGGCGCGGATCGGCGATAAGGTGCTGTTTCGCGGCTACCTGTGTTCGGTCGAGCGCATTCACTTCACCTATGTGCAGCTGCGGGTCTGGACCGGGCAGCGGCTGGTGGTGCCGGTGGTGGACTTCGTCGCCGAACCCTTTGAGAACTGGACCATGCAAGAGCACTTCTTGGTCCGAGAGGTGACGCTGCGGTTGTCGCACAAGGCCAATATCGAGAGCCTCAAGCAGCGCTACGAAGAAATCCTCGACGCGATGGAGATGATCGCCGACCGTCCCGACTCGCGCGGTGTCTACGTGGTGAAGCACGATGTCTTCGGTCAGGAGGCGTTGTTCCTCGTGCCCTGCCCCGACCCCAATATCGCGTGGTCGCTGGAATGCGAGGTCCGCGAGAAGCTGCTTGCCGCCGCGCAGGAGATCGATGCGGAGGCCGAGGCGGTGTTCCCCGATGCCGCGGCAGCGCAGGCTGCCTGACGCTGGCTGACGGCGCTCCCGGCCTCTAGGGCCTCGCCGCCCCCGCCGCTGGTCTGATCGCTGCGCACCCGCCTCGCCCATGACCCGCGCCCGTCGCAGGCCAAACGCGGGACCCCAAGGTCGCGCGCTCGACCGCAGTGCCACCTGCGCGCGGATGCACCGAAATCTGTGGCCGCGCGCCCTGCCCCTCCCCTTGTTTCCGCCGCCCAAGAGCCTTAGATTCTGCGTTCAACGCTCACAGGAGACGCGGATGTTCGGTATCCCCGGAAAACAGGCAGTCACCATCACCCCGGCCGCGGTGACGCAGGTGCGCAAGCTGATGGAACGCGACGGTCGCGCCGGTCTGCGCATCGGCGTGAAGAAGGGCGGCTGCGCGGGCATGGAATACACCATGGAGTTCGTTGACGCCGCCGAAGACAATGACGAGGTCGTCGAGCAGGACGGCGCGCGGGTGCTGATCGCCCCAATGGCGCAGATGTTCCTCTTCGGCACCGAGATCGACTACCAGACCTCGCTTCTGGAATCGGGGTTCAAGTTCAACAACCCCAATGTGACCGATGCCTGCGGCTGCGGCGAATCGATCAAGTTCAAGGACGTCGAGGAACTCGAAGCAGAGCGCCGCGCCGCGCAATAAGCGCACGTCGAAACCTCGTGTCGGGGCCTCCCCTTCGCAAACGTCAGCCCTATGTCATTGATTGCGCAACCGAGCTTGACGCCACGGGCTGCGCCGCGATGATACCCGCGAATTGCGAAGATAGGAGCGACCATGCGCAGGAAACTTGCCGCCGGAAACTGGAAGATGAACGGGCTGGCCGCCGCCCTTGAGCAGATCAAGGCGATGGCCCCCGCCGCCGACGGCGACACCGAAGTGCTGATCTGCCCGCCCGCCACGCTGCTGGCGCAGGCCGCGGCGCTCGACAGCAAGATCGAGATCGGCGGACAGGATTGCCACGCAAGCGAGTCGGGCGCCCACACCGGCGATGTCTCGGCCGCGATGCTGAAGGATGCGGGCGCGTCCTATGTGATCCTCGGCCACTCCGAGCGCCGCACCGATCACGACGAACATGACGACGAGATTCGCGCCAAGACCCGCGCAGCCTGGGATGCCGGGCTGACAGCCGTCGTCTGCGTCGGCGAGAGCCTTGCCGAGCGCGAAGCCTCCAACACGCTCGACATCATCGGCGGCCAGTTGGCTGGCTCGATTCCCGATGGTGCCACCGGGCACAATCTGGTTGTCGCCTACGAGCCGATCTGGGCCATCGGCACCGGCAAGGTGCCGACGACAGATCAGATCGGCGACGTGCATGATTTCATGCGTGCGCGCCTCGAAAAGCGCTTCGGCGAAGGCGTGGGGCGTTCGGTGCGCCTGCTCTACGGCGGCTCGGTGAAACCCGGCAATGCCGCCGAGATCTTCGCGGTGTCCAACGTCGACGGAGCGCTGGTTGGCGGCGCCAGCCTCAAGGCAGATGACTTCGTGCCGATCATCGAGGCGCTGAGCGCGAGCTGAACCGGCCCGCCATTGCGTATTTGAAAAGAGAAGAAGCAGGGGGTGGCGCGCCGTCCCCTGCTTCTTCTCTTTGGAAAATACGCCCGCCGGAGGCGGTCCTGCCGCAAACGCAAACGCGGCGCCCGTGCAGGGGCGCCGCGCTTTTTCGTTGCTGTTCTGCGTGATCAGTTGGTGATGATCTCAGGCCCCATGAAGGTGGTGGGCAGCCATGTCGACAGCCATGGGATGTAGGTCACCATGATCAGGAAGACGAAGAGCACCGCGAGGAACGGCAGCGCCGCCTTCACCACCCGCATCATCGGCATGCCCGCAACGCCCGAGGTGACGAAGAGGTTGAGGCCAACCGGTGGGGTGATCATGCCGATTTCCATGTTCACCACCATGATGATGCCGAGGTGGATCGGATCGATGCCAAGCTCGATGGCGATCGGGAAGACCAGCGGCGCGACGATGACCAGCAGGCCCGAGGGCTCCATGAACTGGCCGCCGATCAGCAGGATCACGTTGACGATCACCAGGAAGATCACCGGCCCGAAGCCCGCGTCGAGCATCGCCGAGGCGATCTGCTGCGGGATCTGCTCGTCGGTCAGCACGTGCTTGAGGATCAGCGCGTTGGCGATGATGAACATCAGCGTGATGGTCAGCTTGCCCGCCTCGAACAGCGTGTCGCGGGTGTCGCGGTGCAAGAAGGCGGTGACCAGCGCAATCGGCTTCTTGATCAGCGGCAGGTTCGGCGCGCCGTCCTTGCCGGCGAGCGGCCCCATGTCGCGATAGACGAAGTTGGCGATGAAGAAGGCGTAGACCGCCGCCACTGCCGCCGCCTCGGTCGGGGTGAAGATGCCGCCGTAGATGCCGCCAAGGATGATGACGATGAGGAACAGGCCCCACATCGCCTCGCGGCCCGAGCGGAACGCCTCGCCCCAGCCCATCCACTCGCCCTTCGGCAGACCGCGCAGCCGGGCGATGGCGTAGATGGTGATCATCAGCATGGTGCCCGCCATGAGGCCCGGGATCACACCGGCAAGGAACATCCGGCCCACCGACACGTCCGTCGCCGATGCGTAGACCACCATCACGATCGACGGCGGGATCAGGATGCCCAGGGTGCCCGCGTTGGCGATGACGCCGGCGGCGAAGTCCTTGGTGTACCCCACCTGCCGCATGCCGGCGATGACGATGGAGCCGATGGCCACCACGGTCGCGGGCGACGAGCCCGAGAGCGCCGCGAAGAGCATGCAGGCGAAGACGCCGGCGATGGCGAGACCGCCGTGGAAATGGCCAACCAGAGAGATCGAAAAGCGGATGATCCGCCGCGCGACGCCGCCGGTCGACATGAACGACGAGGCGAGGATGAAGAACGGAATGGCGAGCAGCGTGTAGTGCCCGGCCATCGCCTGGAACATCGACTGCGCCACCGAGGCCAGCGAGGTGTCCGACAGCGCCAGCAGGAAGATGATCGACGACAGGCCCAGCGACACGGCGATGGGCAGGCCGATCAGCATCAACCCGATGATGCAGATGAAAAGGAGAAGTACTTCCATCGGACTCAGTCCTCGCGGTTCATGTGGGCGACGTCATCGATGGCATCTTCGGCCTCGTGACTGACGATCAGGCTGTCCTGCTTGCCGGTCCAGACGCGGACCCCTGCCTGCACGAAGCGGAAGAGCAACAGCGCCATGCCGAAGGGCAGGATGACGTAGGGGATAAAGCGGGGCAGCTTTTCGTAGGCCTCGCCCTCGTTGATCATCGGCTCGATGAAGCGCAGCCAGTCGGGCATCGGGATGTCGACCACCTCGTACCACGAGCGGTAGGAGGTGCGTTTCATCTCTTCGAAGCCGGTCGGGAACCAGCGCCCGGTGGTCTGCGGCAGGTTGGCGAAATTCGCCCAGTAATCCCACGCGCCCTTGAGCAGCAGGAAGGCGTAGAAGATGCACAGCGCCGCGGCGATCAGCGCGAAGACCCGTCGCAGTGACGTCGGCAGCAGGCTGGTGATCGCGTCCACGCCGAGGTGCGCGGTGACTTTCACCGCGTAGCTCACGCCGAAGAGCACCAGCCATGCGAAAAGGAAAGTGACCGCCTCGAGGCCCCAGATCAGGCCGGTGTTGAACCCGTAGCGCAGGACGACGTTGACGAAGGTGATCAGGGTCATCAGCCCGAGGATCACGGCGATCGCCGTTTCCTCCAGCTCGTTGACGAAGCGGCCGAAAGGCGAGCCGCCGTGGGTGATATTGGACATCTTGTCCCCCGCTATGCCGGATGGGTTGCCCCAAGATGAGTGTTCGGGTGTGAAAAGGCCCGGCCCCGCGCTGCGCAGGACCGGGCCGAAGCCATCAGCGCCGGATCAGAACTGCGCGTTGAATTCCTGCGCGGCGTCGATGTTCTCTTGGCCGACGTCATCGCTGAACTGATCCCAGACCGGGCGCATCGCCTCGAGCCATGCGGCCCGCTGGTCGGGGGTCAGCTCGCGGATCACGCCGCCCGCGTCGAGCACGGCCTGACGGTTATCGGCGTCGACCTCGGCGATCGCCGCGTTGCGCTCTGCGGTGACCTCTTGCAGGATCGTGCCCATCTGGTCGCGCACGTCCTCGGGCAGGCTCTCCCACCAGTCGATCGAGGTCACGACCATGTAGTCGAGCAGACCGTGGTTGGTTTCGGTGATGCCGTCCTGCACCTCAAAGAACTTCTGGCCGTAGATGTTCGACCACGTGTTGGCCTGACCATCGACAACGCCGGTCTGCAGCGCGCCGTAGACTTCTGAGAAGGCCATCGGCTGCGGCGAGGCGCCCAGCTCTTCGATCTGCGCCTTGAGCACTTCCGAAGGCTGCACGCGGAACTTCAGGCCCTCGGCGTCTTCGGGCAGCAGCAGCGGCTTGTTGGCCGAGAACTGCTTGAGACCGTTGTGCCAGAACTCGAGGCCCAGAAGGCCGCGGCGGACCATGACCTCTTTCATCTCCTGACCGGTTTCGCTGTTCTGGAACGCGTCGACGGCTTCGATGTTCTTGAACATGAACGGCAGGTCGAAGATGCGGAACACTTTGGTGAACTGCTCGAACTTCGACAGCGAGGGCGCGGCCATCTGCACGTCGCCGTTCAGCATCGCCTCGAGCACTTGGTCATCGTTGTAGAGCGTGGAGTTCGGGAAGACCTCGACGCAGGCCTTGCCGTCCATCTCCTCGTTGACGCGGTCGGCAAACAGCTGTGCCGCGATGCCCTTGGGGTGCTTGTCGGTGTTGGTGACGTGGCTGAACTTGACCACGATCTCGCCGTCATCGCAGGCAGCCGTTGCGGCCTGCGTGCCGGACACGAGTGCGGTCACCGCCGCTGCGGTCATCAGAATCTTTTTCATGCTATCCTCCCGGATGGTCCGTTCTCGGTGCCCGCCTGCTCCTCAGCGCGGGCCCTCCGAAAACGAGGAAACAGCCCGGCAGGAATCCGCGCAAGAAATTGTAACGCGACCGTCAAAATTTGTTCATACCCTTTATAAATCAGCGCCTTGCGGAGAGCGCATTGCGCGGGGCCAACAAAACACCAGTCTGCAATGTGTGAAAACCCGCACGCCGTTTTTCGAAGCTGTGCGGAAAACCGCACAGTTATTCGACTGCCTTATTTTCGCGCAAGAGCGTGACTCGGCGCGCAGCCGCCTTGCGGTCAGCGAAACTCTTCGGCGCGGATGCTGTATTTGGCCAGCTTGTCGTAGAACGTCTTGCGCGGCAGCTTCAGCGACTGCGCCGCCGCACTGGCCTGCCCGTTCGTCCGCTTCAGTGCTTCGATCAGCAGCGAGCGTTCGACCTGCGCCATGCGCTCTGCAAGACCCAGCCCTTCGCCTTCGTCGCCGCTCTCGCCCAATCCGAGCGCAAAGCGCATGGCGGCAGACATCAGGGCGCGGGTGTTGCCCGGCCAGTCACGCGCGATCAGCCCGTTGGTCACCTCGTCGGTGATCTCGGGCGGCTGCAGTCCTGCCTGCTCGGCCGCCTGCGCGACGTAGTGGCGGAACAGGACCGGGATGTCGTCCGGACGCTCTGCCAGCGCCGGGATCTGAATCTGCATGACCTCGAGCCGATAGTAGAGTTCGGCCGACAGCACACCTGCCTCGACCTTGGCCGCGAGGTCATCCACCGAGCCCGCGATCAGCCGCGCGCCGCCCTCGTCGAGCCGGTCGATCAGCGCAAGTTGGCTGTCCTTGGGCAATTGCCCGATCTCGTCGAGAAACAGGCTGCCCCCCGCACAGCTGGGCCAAAGCTCGTCGAGCGCGTCACGGCTGAGCCCGGCGGCGGACCGCTTCTCGAAGGGCCCCTTGGCGCGGGGCGAGCATAGATGCACCACTTCGGCCACCTTCGAGATGCCTGAGCCCGGCGCGCCGGTGACCAGCACGTCGGTGCCCGCGCGCGCCGCCACACGGCAGCGGGCACGCAGCGCGTCGGCCTTGCGCGAGGTGCCGAACAGCAGCCGCGCCGCCGCATCGCCGGTTTCGAGCTCGGCCTTCAGGCGGCGGTTTTCCAGCACCAGCGCCCGGGTGCGCAGCGCACGTTCGACCACCGCGGTCAGATCACCCGGCGCGCAGGGCTTTTCGAGAAAATCGAAGGCCCCCGCCGCCATCGCCCGCACCGCCATCGGGATGTCGCCCTCGCCGGTCAGCAGGATCACCGGCAGTTCGGGGTCCTGCCGGTGGGCATAGTCCAGCAGGTGGAACCCGTCGCGCCCGGGCATGCGGATATCCGAGACGATGACGCCCTCGAACCCCGGCTCGATCAGTTCCTTGCATTCGACAAAGCTGCCCGCCGTCACCGCCTCGAGATCGGCCAGTTCCAGCGTCTGGCCAAGCGCCTCGCGCACCGCCGCGTCGTCGTCCACCAGCAATACCCGCCGTGTCATGCCAATTCCTCTGCCTGTCTGAGATCGAGCGTGAACTCCGCCCCGCCGCCGGGCAGGTTCGCGCCGCGCAGCTTGCCGCCAAAGCCCTCGACGATGCCGTAAGAGATCGACAGCCCTAGCCCCATGCCGTCTTCTGGGCCGGACTCCTTGGTCGAATAGAAGGGATCAAAGATGCGGTCGGGCTCGGCGATCCCCGGTCCGCTGTCGCGCACCGTCAGACGCACGAGCCCCGCCGCGTCGTCATGGGCGATGCGCAACTGCAGGTGGCGCTCTGGCTGGTCCTGCATCGCGTCCAGCGCGTTGGAAATCAGGTTCACCACCACCTGACTAAGCCGCACTTCGCCGCCCATGACAATCGCCGGGCGCGTCGGGCGCTGCCAGTCCACGGTGGTGCCGGTGCCGTCGATCCGGCGCTGCATCAGTTCAAGCGCCTGCTCGACCACAGAGGCCAACCCGACCCGATGCGCCGGGCCCGGCTCGGCTTTGGCGAAGGCGCGCAGGTTCTTGATGATCCGCCCCATCCGGCCAGCCATGTCGTTGATGCGCCCCAAGTTCTCGGCAGCGCGCTCGGGCTTGCCGCGATCGAGGAAGGCCGCGCCGTTCTCCGCGAAAGACCGGATCGCCATCAACGGCTGATTGAGTTCGTGACTGATCCCCGCGCTCATCTTGCCAAGCGCCGAGAGTTTAGAGGCCTGCACCAGTTCGGCCTGCATGCGCTTCAGCGCGGCCTCGGCCTCCTGCCGCTCGACCACCTCGCGGCGCAGCGCGTCGTTGGCCTCTTCCAGATCGCGGGTGCGCGCAGAGACGCGCTGCTCCAGTTCAACGTTGATCGCCGCCAGCGCCTGCCGCCGCTCGACGGCGAACCACAGCAGCGCAAGAAAGAACAACGCCCCCGCCCCGACCGCCGCCGACTGCAGCAGCGCGTAGCGCCGCGCCGGACGCACGTCGATCAGCAGCGCGCCGGTCATGCCGATCACCGGCAGTTCGACGTCTCGGCGCAGCGCCCGCTCCGGGATGTAGGGCGACCAGTTCTGCGCCACGATGTCGTGGCTGCCATGGCGGATCGTTCTTGTTTCATAGTTGCGGCCCGACGGTGAGATCATGCCATCGCCCTCGCGCCGCCAGCCCAGAAGCTCGGTGCGGTTGGTGACAAACACCGTGCCGCCTTCATCAAGGAAGAACACCGCCGGAAGCGAGCCGCGCCAGTCGCGTTCGAGCACCGCGGCATCGACCACCACGACCAGCACGCCGCGCACCTCGCCCGCAGGCGCGAAGCTGGGCGCGGCGTAGAAGAACACCCGCTCGGCCTCGCCCGGCCCCGCGCCATGCGCTACCCCCAGCGCGCCGGTGAGCGCGCGGCGGAAATAGGCACTGCGCGGCACGTCGTCAGGCAACGGCCCGCCCGACGAGGCCAGCAGCTCGCCCGAGGCATCCATGTAAAAGGCGCTGACCGCGCCGGTCCGGTCGGCGGCGCGCAGCAGCATCTCCTCGGCGGCGCTGCGCGAGCCGTAAGCATGCAGCGCCTCGAGCGTCGGGTGCCGCGAGGTCAGCACCGCGAACTCGCGGAATCGCTGCAGTTGGCTGACGAGGCGATCCGAGGCCAGTTCCAGATCGCTTTGCCCGCGCGCCGCGAGCGGCCCGAGCGCCTGCAGGTAGCCATAGTGCCACACCGCGCCCGACAGCGCGGCCACGAAGGCGAGCGTCAGCACCAGCCATGCGGCGCGGCTCCGGGTCAGCAGGCTCCAGTTCATCGCTCCCTCATAGCAACAGCGCTCTTGCCAAGAAAGCGTGGCCGTGGCCTAGGGTTGCGGCATGAGACGCTTTTCCCGATCCCCGACCGATCCCGCCTTCGTGCAAGATCCCTACCCTTTCTATGACGAGATGCGCGCCGCCGGTGATCTCGCCTATTGGGAGGAGTACGCCATGCCCTGCGCGGTCTCTCACCGCGCGGTCTCGGCGCTGCTGAAAGACCGCCGCTTTGGCCGCGAAGTGCCGCCCGAGATCGCCCCGGACATCCCGGCGCATCAGGCTCCTTTCTATGCCGTCGAAGCGCATTCCATGCTCGAACTGGAGCCGCCCCGCCACACCCGTCTGCGCGGGCTGGTGCTGCGCGCCTTCACCTCGCGGCGGATCAAGGCGCTGGGGCCGGAGATCGCCGCGCTGGCGCACCGGCTGATCGACGAGATGCCCGACGGAGAGGTCGACCTGCTGCCCGCCTTCTGCCAGCCAATCCCGGTGATCGTCATTGCGCGGCTCTTGGGCGTGCCCGAGGAGATGGCACCGCAACTGCTGCGCTGGTCGGCGGATATGGTCGGCATGTATCAGGCCCGGCGCGACATGGCGATGGAACTGGCCGCCGCGACAGCCGCCACCGAGTTTTCGGACTTCCTGCGCGGCTATGTGGACGAGCGGCGCAAGGCGCCGGGGGACGACCTGCTGTCGCATCTGATCGCCGCCGAGGAGGATGGCGAGAAGCTTTCGACCGACGAGCTGATCACCACCTGCATCCTATTGCTCAACGCCGGGCATGAGGCGACGGTCCACACCATGGGCAACGGCATCAAGACGCTGCTGGAACAGGGCGTGACGATCACCGAGGAAAACGCCCCACCGGTGGTCGAGGAAGTGCTGCGCTTCGATCCGCCGCTGCACATGTTCACCCGCTACGCCTATGAAGAGGTCGAAGCTTATGGCCACACCTTCCAGCGCGGCGATCAGGTGGCACTGCTGATGGGCGCCGCCAACCGCGATCCCGAAGTCTGGGCCGATCCGGCGCGCTTCGATGCGGCGCGCACCGTGGTGACCAACACCAGCTTCGGCGGCGGGATGCATTTCTGCGTTGGCGCGCCGCTGGCGCGGCTGGAGTTGAGAACCGCTCTGCCGATCCTCTTTGACCGGCTTTCGGGAATGAAGCTGGCAGGAGTGCCGAAATACGCAGACCTCTACCATTTCCACGGGCTCGAGGCGCTGCGGGTCACGCGCTGACCGCGCCCGGAATCAAGGCCAAGCCGCCGGGCAAGCGGTCGTTCATAGGGCCCCATCGGTTCAAGCCCGATGGACGACGCCGTCCCGGCGGGCTGGCGCATTGTCATCCTCGTAAGGCGTTCGCAAGTCGCGCGAGCTTGGCTTGGATAAAGTGTAGACCTCGCAGGCTGCAGCGCCACCCCACGGGCAGGCGCTCCCCCGGCTCATGTCCGACAAACGAAAAGGCGCGCCGCTTTCGCGACGCGCCTTTTGTCCACCCGACAGGAGGCCTTACGACAGGCGGCTGATCACCACCGTCACCTCGGGCTTCTTGCCGATCTCATTGACCGCCGAATTGCGCACGATGCGCCGCATGCCCTCTTCAAGCTTGTCGTCGTCGGTCAGCGTCTTCTCTCCGGCCCGGCCAAGAAACTGCGCCAGGTCTTCTTCGAGGATGTCGACCAGCGGCGCGTTCGACCGCCCCAGTTCGGGCAGGCCCTTGAGCTCGCACCACGGCTCGCCCAGCGGCTCGTCTTCCTCGTCGAGGATCACCGTCACCACCACATGGCCGTTGAGCGCCATGCGGATGCGGTCACGCACGATGCCGTCGAGCGCGCCGATCTGCACCGAGCCGTCGAGGTAGGTGCGCCCGGTGTCGACGTAGCCCGCCACCGTGGGCTGGTTGCCCGACAGGTCGACCATCGTGCCGTTGACCGCCAGAACGCCAGCGCGCCCCAGCCCTTCGGCCAGCTTCATGTGCTCGCGCAGGTGGCGGTGTTCGCCGTGCATCGGCACGACGATCTGCGGGTTCACGATGTCCTGCATCCGTTCCAGATCGGGGCGGTTGGCGTGACCCGAGACGTGGTACTTGCCGCCGTTGTCATCGACGATGTCGACGCCCTTCTCCGACAGCGAGTTCATGATGTGGATCACGCCCTTCTCGTTGCCCGGAATGGTCTTCGACGAGAACAGGAACAGATCGCCCTCTTTCAACTCGATGCCGTTGTACTTGCCGCGCGCCAGCTGCGCCGAGGCGGCGCGCCGCTCGCCCTGCGAGCCGGTGACGATCAGCATGACATTCTCGCGCGGGATCTGCGTCGCGTCCTCGGGCGAGATCACCTTGGGGAAAGAGCTGACCACGCCGGTCTCGATCGAGGCTTCGATCATCCGGCGCATGGCGCGGCCGAGCAGGCAGATCGAGCGCCCGGCCCGCTCACCAGCCTCGGCCAGCGTTTTAACCCGCGCCACGTTCGAGGCGAAGGTGGTGGCGACAACCATCTGCGGCGCGCTGGCGATCAGCGTCTCGATCTCGGGGCCGACGGTGATCTCGCTGCGGCCGGGGTTGGGCGAGAAGACGTTGGTCGAGTCGCAGATTAGCGCCTTCACACCCTTCGAGGCGACCTCACCCCAGAGCGTCGGGTCAAAGGCCTCGCCGACGATGGGATCGCTGTCGAGCTTGAAGTCACCGGTGTGAATGAGCCGCCCGTCGGGCGTGTCGATCACCAGCCCCGAGCTTTCCGGGATCGAGTGCGAAATCGGCAGGAAGCCGACGGTGAAAGGCCCCGCCTTGGTGGTTTCCGGCCATGGCGAGACGGTGGTCACGGTCTCGGGCGAATGGCCATATTCCGCCAGCTTGCCGCGGGCGATGTTGGCGGTGAAGGCACGCGCGTAAATCGGCACGCCGAGGTCTTCGAAGCAATGGCCGATGGCGCCGACGTGGTCCTCGTGGGCGTGGGTGATGAACACCGCTTCCAGCCGCTCGCGGTTTTCCTTCAGCCAGGTGATGTCGGCAAAGATGATGTCGACGCCCGGGGTGGTGTCCATGTCGGGAAAGGCGACGCCGATGTCGACGAGGATCAGGCGTTCTTCGCCGGGTTTGCCGTATCCGTAGACATAGGCGTTCATGCCGATCTCGCCGGCGCCTCCCAAGGGGAGGTAGATGATGCGTTCACTGCTCATGTGCTTTGGCTCCTGCCAAGATTGTACGTATGGATGACGGTGAGACCATGCATGGTCAAATCTTCCCGCCAGTCGTCGAAGAGGTCTTCAGCCTGCTGGAAAAGCGGCGCCAGCCCGCCGGTCGATATGACGCGCATCGGGCGGTCTCGTTCCGCCTTGATGCGCGCGCAGATTTCTCTCACGAGGCCCACATAGCCCCAGAATACGCCTGACTGCATGCAGGCGACGGTGTTGGTGCCCACAACGCGCTGCGGCTTGGTGATGTCCACATGCGGCAGCGCGGCGGCGGCCTGATGCAGCGCCTCGAGGCTGAGGTTCACGCCGGGCGCAATCACCCCGCCCTCATAGGCGCCGTCCTGCGCCACTACGTCGAACGTCGTCGCGGTGCCAAAATCCACCACGATCAGATCGCCGCCATAAAGGTCAAAGCCCGCCACGGTGTTCACCAGCCGGTCGGGGCCCACGTTGGTGCCAAGGTCCACGCGCACCTCGACGGGCAGTTCCACGTCGGGCTTGCCCACCACCAGCGCGCGTGTGTTGAAATATCGGTCCGCCAGAACCCGCAGGTTGAACACCACGCGGGGCACGGTGGAAGAGACGATCACGTCGGTGATCTCGGCCTCGATCTGCTGAAACTCCATCAGCGTCGAGAGCCAGACGTAATATTGGTCGGCGGTGCGCTGGTGCTCGGTCGAGGTGCGCCAGGTCGCCAAGAAGCGCGCGCCGTCCCAGATCGAGAACACGGTGTTGGTATTGCCGCAGTCGATGGCCAGAAGCATCCGCCGCTCCTTCAGAAAAACACGTCGGCCGCGGCAATCGCCTGCCGACCGCTGGCTGTCCTTAAGACAAGATTGCCAGCATCGTCCACCGTTTCGAACGTGCCGACGAACTCATGCCGTCCGGTGCGCGCGGTGATCACCGATCCCAGCCGCGCCGCGCGTTGCAGCCACGCCTCGCGCAGACCGGCAAACCCATAGCCCCGGAACCGCGTCTCTTCGCGTGCATAGGCGGTAGCGAGCGCGTCCAGAAACTCTTCGGCAGAGACCTGAGCGCCGGTTTCCGACAGCAGCGAGACAGGCCGCAGCGCGCCGGGCTCCACCTCGCCCACATCCGGCGCGGCGGCGAGGTTGACCCCGATGCCGATCGCGAGCCAGTCGCAGGCGTCATGACGACCAAGGCTCTCCAGCAGGATCCCCGCCACTTTGCCGCCGTTCAGCAGCACGTCATTGGGCCACTTCAGCGACAACCCGTCCGAGCGCCCTGTCACCGCGACGAAGGCCTCATAGAGCGCCAGCGAGGCGACAAAGCTGCGCAGAGCCACCACCTGCGGCGGCTCGGCCACAGGCAGCACCAGCGTCGCGGCGAAATTGCCCTCGGGCATTGACCACGCGCGACCGCGGCGCCCGCGCCCGGCGCTCTGCCGCAGCCCTAGGACCCATTCGGGCGCCTCAAGCGCGGGCACGATCCGCACCGCCTCGGCATTGGTGCTGTCCACTTCCGCCAGCACGCGCCGCCCATAGCCTTCAGGCCACATGCCCTGCCCTTTCATCTTTCCGAAAATACTCCCGCCGGAGGCAACTCCGCCAAGGGCGGAAAAAAAGCGACGCGCCAAAGGCGCGTCACTCGAAGGCTCGTAGCTGAGTTGGGGCTCAGTTGACAAGGGTGGCTGCCGCCGCGGCCGCAGGCCCCTCGATGCCGAAGAGGTTGACCACCCCTGCGACCATGAACAGCGCCGAAACCATCAGGAACCCCCAGAGGATCGGCGAGCCACCGGTGTCCAGCGCATCCTCTCGGTCTTCGCCGAAGTACATGTAGAACACGATGCGCAGGTAGTAGAACGCCCCGATGGCCGAAGCGACGGCGGAGGCGACCACCAGCCAGACCATGTCTTCGGCGATGGCGGCGCGCCAGACGCCCAGCTTGGCAAAGAAGCCCAGCAGCGGCGGCACACCGGCGAGGCTGAACAGCAGCACCAGCATCGCCAGCGCCTTGCCCGGCTCGCGTTTGGAATACATGCCAAGCGCGCCAATGTCGGCGATCGGCTGGCCGTCCTTGCTCATCGACATGATGAAAGCGAAGGTGCCGATGTTCATCGTCACGTAGACCACCATGTAGATCAGCATTGCCTCGATCCCCGCCTCGGTGCCGGCGGCAAGGCCGATCAGCGCGTAGCCCATGTGGGCGATCGAGGAATAGGCCATCAGGCGCTTGATGTTGGTCTGGCCGATGGCAGCGACCGAACCGAGAAACATCGACAGCACCGCGATGAGCCCGACAACTTGGCTCCAGTCCGCCACGGCACCGCCGAAGGCATCGTGCATCACACGGGCAAACAGCGCCATGGCGGCGACCTTCGGCGCGGTGGCAAAGAAGGCAGTGACCGGGGTCGGCGCGCCTTGGTAGACATCAGGCGTCCACATGTGGAACGGCACCGCCGAGACCTTGAAGGCGAAGCCCGAGATCATCAGCACGAGACCGATCAGCAGGCCAATCGACAGATGCCCCTCGGTGGCGGCGTTGATGATGCCCGAGTAAAGCGTCGTGCCGGCAAAGCCGTAGGTCAGCGACGCGCCATAAAGCAGCATGCCCGACGACAGCGCGCCCAGCACGAAGTACTTCAGGCCCGCCTCGGTGGACATCTCGCTGTCGCGGCGCAGCGAGGCCACGACGTAGAGCGAGAGCGACATCAACTCGAGCCCCATGTAGAGCGTCATCAGATCGCCCGAAGAGACCATGACCATCATGCCCACGGTCGAGAGCGCCACCAGCACCGGGTACTCGAAGCGCAGCAGCTTTTGCTTTTGCATGAAGCCGAGGCCCATCACCAGCACGCAGGCTGCCGAGACGAGGATCACCACTTTGGCAAAGCGCGAGAACGCATCGTCGATAAACATGCCGTGGAACGCCGGTGTGCTGCCGCGGCCGGTGGTGCCGATCCACAGCGCGAGGATCACCATCACCGCCGCCGTGGCCCAGACCAGCGCCGGGGCCAGCTTGTCCTTGCCGGTGTAGACCGCCCCCACCAGCGCCAGCATGGCGTAGACCGCCAGCAGGATCTCCGGAAGGATTGTGTTCAGATCAGCCGAGATCATGCCCCGTCCCCTCAGTGGTTCGCTTCGGCCACGGTGGTGCCGCCGAGATCGGCGGCCGCCACGGCCGTATCATAGTTGTTGACCAGCGCCTCGACCGACGGGCCGATGATGTCCAGCGCGGCCGCTGGGTAGACCCCGAGCCACAAGGTCATGACGACCAGCGGCGCGAAGGTCCAGCGCTCGCGCGGGGTCATGTCCTGAATGGTGCGCAGGCTTTCCTTGATCAGATCGCCAAACACCACCCGGCGATAGAGCCACAGCGCGTAAGCCGCCGACAGGATCACCCCCGAAGCGGCGAAGACCGCGACCCAGGTGTTGACCTGGAAGATGCCCATCATGGTCAGGAACTCGCCGATGAAGCCCGAGGTGCCGGGCAGGCCGACGTTGGCCATGGTGAAGAACATGAAGATCAGCGCGTAGGCCGGCATGCGGTTCACGAGGCCGCCATAGGCGTCGATCTCGCGGGTGTGCATGCGGTCGTAGATCACCCCGACGCAGAGGAAGAGCGCGCCCGACACAAAGCCGTGGCTGATCATCTGGAAGATCGCGCCGTCAACGCCCTGCTGGTTGGCCGAGAAGATGCCCAGCGTCACATAGCCCATGTGGGCGACCGACGAGTAGGCGATGAGCTTCTTCATGTCTTCCTGCACCAGCGCCACCAGCGAGGTGTAGACGATGGCGATGGCCGACATCCAGAACACCAGCGGCGCAAGGATCTCCGAGCCCACCGGGAACATCGGCAAGCTGAAACGCAGGAAGCCGTAGCCGCCCATCTTCAGCAGGATCGCCGCCAGCACCACCGAGCCTGCCGTGGGCGCCTGCACGTGCGCGTCCGGCAGCCATGTGTGCACAGGCCACATCGGCATCTTCACCGCGAAGGAGGCGAAGAAGGCCAGCCAGAGCATGGTCTGCAGACCGCCGACGATATGGATGCCGAGCACCGAGAAGCCCGCGGTCGAGAACTCGTGCTGCAGCAGCGTCGGGATATCGAGCGTGCCGGCATCGGCATACATCGCCACGATCGCCACCAGCATCAGCACCGAGCCGAGGAAGGTGTAGAGGAAGAACTTGAACGAGGCGTAGATGCGGTTCTTGCCGCCCCAGATGCCGATGATCAGGAACATTGGTATCAGGCCCGCCTCGAAGAAGAGGTAGAACAGCACCAGATCGAGCGCCATGAACACGCCGAGCATCAGCGTCTCGAGCAGCAGGAAGGCGATCATGTACTCTTTGACGCGCACCTTCACGTCCCACGAGGCGAGAATCACCAGCGGCATCATGAAGGTGGTGAGCATGACGAACAGCACCGAAATGCCGTCGACGCCCATCTTGTAGCTCATGCCCATGATCCAGCTGCCCTCTTCCAGCATCTGGAAGCCGGGGTTCGAAGCGTCGAACTGGAACAAGATGAACAGCGAGATCACGAAGGTCGCCGAGGTCGCGATCATCGCGAGCCACTTGGCGTTCCGGTCCGCAGCGGCGTCGCCGCCGCGCAGGAACAGCGCGAGGATCAGCGCCGCCAGCGCGGGCAGGAAGGTGACGATGGAAAGAAGGTTGGCCATTAGTGAGCCCCTCCGAGGATCGACATCCAGGTGACCAGAACGGCGATGCCGATCACCATGGCGAAGGCGTAGGTGAAGATGTAGCCGGACTGCGCACGGCCCGCGAGCTTGGTGAAGAAGGGGATAATCCCCATCGCCACGCCGTTGATCGAACCGTCGATGACGTTACCGTCACCCCGCTTCCACAGGAAGCGCCCGATCGCTTTGGCCGGCTGCACGAAGATGAAGTCGTAAATCTCGTCGAAATACCACTTGTTCAGCAGGAAGAGGTACAGCGGACGCTGGTTCTCTGCGAGGCGTTTCGGCAGCGCCGGGTTCACGATGTAGAAGAGATAGGCAACCCCGAAGCCGATCAGCATGGCAAAGAACGGAGAGACCTTCACCCAGACCGGCGCGTGGTGCGCCTCGTCCATGACGTGGTTGTCCGGCCCCATGAAGATCGCGCCTTCGGGTGCCATGCCGGTCGCCACATGGGTGGCGTCCTCGGCGTGGCCCTCTTCGGCGGCAGCGTCGGTGGTCTCGGCGCCCTGCTCTTCTGTTGCAACGGCGGTGTCTTCGCCCTGCGCCTCGGTGGCGGCGTGCTCTTCTCCCGCGGCTTCGCTGTGGCCCTCTTCCGAGGCTTCCGCGTGATGCGCGGGGATGCCGAAGAAGCGGTTCACCCGATCATGGTCGCCGAAGAACGGCCCGTAGAACACCATCCCGGCCAGCACCGCCCCGACGGCGAGAACCGCCAGCGGAATGGTCATGACCTTGGGGCTTTCATGCGCGTGCTCATGCGTGTGCTTGTCGCCGCGCGGACGGCCGTAGAACGTCATGAAGATCAGGCGCCACGAGTAGAACGAGGTGAACAGCGCCGCGATGACCAGCATCCAGAAGGCGTAGCCGCCGCCGGTGCCGGCCCATGCGCTTTCAATGATCGCGTCCTTCGACAGGAAACCGGCAAAACCGATGTGCGTGAGCGGAATGCCGACGCCGGTGATCGCCAGCGTGCCGATCATCATCGCCCAGAAGGTATAGGGGATCTTGCCGCGCAACCCGCCGTAGTTCCGCATGTCCTGCTCGTGGTGCATCGCGTGGATGACCGAGCCGGCACCGAGGAACAGCATTGCCTTGAAGAACGCGTGGGTCAGCAGGTGGAACATCGCCGCCGAGTAGACGCCGACGCCCGCCGCCACGAACATGTAGCCCAGCTGCGAACAGGTCGAATAGGCGATGACACGCTTGATGTCGTTCTGCACGAGGCCGACCGTCGCCGCGAAGAAGGCGGTGGTGGCGCCAAGGAAGGTGACGAAGGCCATCGCTTCCGGCGCGTATTCCATCAGCGGCGACATGCGGCAGACGAGGAAGACACCGGCGGTGACCATGGTCGCGGCGTGGATCAGCGCCGACACCGGCGTCGGGCCTTCCATCGCGTCGGGCAGCCATGTGTGCAGCAGCAGCTGCGCCGATTTGCCCATCGCGCCAACGAACAGCAGGAAGGCCAGCAGGTTCGCCGCGTTCCAGTCGGTCCAAAGGAAGGTGAGCTGCGTTTCCGCCAGCTGCGGTGCTGCCGCGAAGATGTCATCAAAGCGGATCGAGTCGGTGAGGAAGAACAGGCCCAAGATGCCGAGCAGGAAGCCGAAGTCGCCGACGCGGTTGACGATGAAGGCCTTCATCGCGGCCGCGCCCGCCGACGGTTTCTTGTAGTAGAACCCGATCAGCAGGTAGGACGCGACGCCCACGCCTTCCCAGCCGAAGAACATCTGCACAAGGTTGTCCGACGTCACCAGCGCAAGCATCGCGAAGGTGAAGAACGACAGGTAGGCGAAGAAGCGCGGCTTGTAGCTTTCGCCGTGTTTGAACTGCGGATCATGCGCCATGTAGCCGAAGCTATAGAGGTGCACGAGCGCCGAGACCGTGGTGACCACGATCAGCATGATCGCCGTCAGACGGTCCGAGCGGATCGCCCATTCGGTGCTCAGCGTGCCGCTTTCGATGAAGCGGAACAGCGGGATGGTCTCTGCCTCGCCGAGGAACAGGAACACGATCCACGACAGCAGACAGGCCAGAAAGAGAAGGCCGGTGGTGACCCACATGGCCCCCTTCTCGCCGATGAAGCGCCAGCCGAACCCCGCCAGCACGGCCCCGAGCAGCGGGGCAAAGAGAATAATCGTCTCCATGGGCGGTCAGCCTTTCATCACGTTGACGTCTTCCACGGCGATCGAGCCGCGGTTGCGGAAGAAGCAGACGAGGATCGCAAGGCCGATGGCCGCTTCGGCCGCCGCCACGGTCAGCACGAAGAGCGTGAAGACCTGCCCCGCGAGATCGCCCAGGTAGGACGAGAAGGCGACGAAGTTGATGTTGACCGAGAGCAGAATGAGCTCGATCGACATCAGCAGGATGATCACGTTCTTCCGATTGAGGAAAATCCCGAAAATCCCGATGACGAACAGCACGGCCGCCACCGTCAGGTAATGTTCAAGTCCGATCATGCATCCCTCCGGGTCATTGCCCCGATCCTTCAAGTCCCTCGCGGCCCTTTGTCGGGTGGGTCCGCGTCATATCCCGTTGCCCCGCCGCCTCCGCCCCTCCCGGGGGGCGCAGCAGGGCGTAAGTCAGAGCCCCTGCCCGGGCTTCACGTCTTTCATCTCCAGCGCCTTGGCCGGATCGCGCCACATCTGCGCCAGCACGTTCTGGCGCTTGACGTCGGAGCGGTGGCGCAGCGTCAGGACAATCGCGCCGATCATCGCGACCAGCAGGATCAGCCCCGCCAACTGGAACAGCAGGAAGTAGCGGTCGTAAAGCAGCACGCCGAGCGCGACGGTGTTCTGCATTTCCTCGGGCGCGGGCGTCGGCGCCGACAACTGGCTCGCCGCCAGTTCCGAGGCTTCCCAGCCGCCGAAGGCCATGCCCAGCTGCATCAGGATGACGATGCCGATGAGCAGCGCCAGTGGCATGTATTTGGCCATCCCGGCGCGCAACTCGGCAAAGTCCACATCCAGCATCATCACTACGAAGAGGAACAGCACCGCCACCGCGCCGACGTAGACGATGACCAGCAGCATTGCCACGAACTCCGCGCCCAGCAGCACGAACAGGCCTGCCGCGCTGAGGAAGGAGAGGATCAGCCACAGCACCGAGTGCACCGGGTTGCGGGCGATCACCGTGAACAAACCGCCCACGATGACGCAGAGCGAAAAGAGGTAGAAGGCGAACACGGTCATTTTGCGTTATCCTCGTTGTCTTCCATCACCTCGCGCGCAAGCTCCATTGCGCGGGTCATGGCGGGTATGCCGGCGAACATCGACATATGCGCGATGGTCTCGGCGATCTCGTCTTTGGTGGCGCCAGCCTCGATGAGATGGCGCACGGTCATGCGCACCGGCGTGTCGGCCTGCGCGCCCTGCATGGTCAGCCCGGCCAGCGTCAGCAGCAGCCGGGTCTTTGCGTCGAGCCCGTCCTTCGACATGCCCTTGCCGAACCAGAACTCCATGATGTCCTTCGGCATGGTCGGCCAGAGCTTCTCGTACTCTTTGGGCGCGAAGCTCTCCAGCGCGGGGTTGAAGGCTTTCGCCATCTCCTGCGCTTGCGTCATCATCAGCTCGAAAGGGGTTTTCGGATCGCTCATGCCCGGCCTCCCGAAAGGCCAAGCCGCGCGCGGCCAAGCGCGCAAACGCGGCGGGCCGTGGCGGTGGCTTGGCGGTAGGTGGCGGTCATCTGGTCTCCTCCCCTGCGGCGTCAGCGATACGGAGCGTCAAGCTCGAGGTTGCGGGCGATCTCGGCTTCCCAGCGCTCGCCGTTCTCGAGCAGCTTTTCCTTGTCGTAGAAAAGCTCTTCGCGGGTCTCGGTCGCGAATTCGAAGTTTGGCCCCTCGACGATCGCATCCACCGGGCAGGCTTCTTGGCAGAAGCCGCAGTAGATGCATTTCGTCATGTCGATGTCATAGCGCGTGGTCCGGCGACTGCCATCATCGCGCGGTTCGGCGTCGATGGTGATGGCCTGCGCCGGGCAGATCGCCTCGCACAGCTTGCAGGCGATGCAGCGCTCTTCGCCATTGGGATAGCGGCGCAGCGCATGTTCGCCGCGAAAGCGCGGGCTTAGCGGGCCTTTCTCGTGCGGGTAGTTCAGCGTCGGCTTGGGCGCGAAGAAGTAGCGCAGCCCCAGCTGGAACCCTTTGATGAAGTCCGTCAGCAGGAAATATTTCGCTGCCCGGCCGTAATCGATCGATGCCATGGTTGCTTAGCCTCCCGTGGTCCAGCGGGCGAACAGGCCCCAGAACCATCCGAATTTCGCTGCGAAGGACACGAAGACCACCCAGAACAGGCTGTACGGCAGGAACACCTTCCAGCCAAGGCGCATCAGCTGGTCATAGCGGTAGCGCGGGGTGATCGCCTTCACCATCGCGAAGATGAAGAAGAAGAACGCCATCTTCGCGACCATCCAAAGCACGCCATCGGGCAGGCCGGGGATCGGCGACAGCCAGCCGCCGAAGAACAGCAGCGAGGTCAGCGCGCACATCAGGAAGATCGCGATGTATTCACCTGCCATGAACAGCAGGAAAGGCGTCGAGGAATATTCCACTTGGTAGCCGGCCACCAGTTCGGATTCCGCTTCGGGAAGGTCGAACGGCGGGCGGTTGGTTTCGGCCAGTGCCGAGATGAAGAACAGGAAGACCATCGGGAAGTGCGGCAGCCAGTACCAGTTGAACAGCCCGAAGCTGCCATCCTGCGCACGCACGATATCACCAAAGCTCATCGAGCCGGTGGAGATGATCACGCCGATGATGATCAGGCCGATCGACACCTCGTAAGAAATCATCTGCGCCGCCGAGCGGAGCGAGCCGAGGAACGGGTACTTCGAGTTCGACGCCCAGCCCCCCATGATCACGCCGTAGACCTCCAGCGAGCTGATCGCCATCACGTAGAGGATCGCCACGTTGATGTCGGCCAGCACCCAGCCGTCGTTGAACGGGATCGCCGCCCAGGCGAGCATCGCCATGACGAAGGAAATCAGCGGTGCCATCAGGAAGACGGTCTTGTCAGAGCCCGCCGGGATCACCACTTCCTTGAGGACGTATTTGAGTGCGTCCGCCACGGTCTGCAGCAGGCCGAAAAGCCCCACCACGTTGGGCCCGCGCCGCATCTGCACGGCGGCCCAGATCTTGCGGTCGCCATAGACCAGAAACAACAGCGAGATCATCACGAAGCCCACGACCGCAAGGGTCTGTGCGAGGACCAGGATGAAGATGCCGAAGGGCGTTGCGAAGAAGTCTGCCATCAAGTGTCCCTCACACCATCGGTATTCCGTTCTCGGCGCAGGCTGACGCGACGACTTCCGCGTCGATCGTCTTGAGCCCGCGAGGCAGCGCCGCCGAGATGGTGTAAACCGCATCTCCGCGCCAGAGGCCACCCTCTTCCGACACATTCGTCCGCAGATGACGCGCAAATCCGTAGCCCCGGATCAGCGCATATTGCGCTGCGGCGCAATCTGCGTAGTTCTCTACATCCTCCGAGCCGCGCGCGCCGCGCATGGCCACGAAGAAATTCACCAGATCGCCGTCCAGCAGCCGCGTCTCCACTCCCTCGTAGCGCGGCGCAAACGGCGCTGGCTCCGGCGCGGTTTCCGCGCAGGCGCTCAGCGCGGCCAGCGCCGCGAGGGGAAGGGATATGCGCAGCGACATGGATCACTCGGCCGCCATCGGCGCATCGCGCCGGGCCTTGGCATTGGCCGACAGTTCGGCCATCAGCACCGATGCGCGGGCGATCGGGTTGGTCAGCCAGAAATCCTTCACCGCGTTGCGGAACGAGGCATCGCCCAGCTTGTCCGTCGCGAGCGGCGTCCAGTCGTTTTCGGGCACGGTGTCGATCTGCGCCAGATGCGGCACCTCGGCAACCAGCGCCTGACGCAACTGCGCGAGGCTGTCCCACGGCTGCTTGGCGTCGACCTCGGCCGAAAGCGCCCGCAGAATCGCCCAGTTCTCTTTTGCGTCGCCCGGCGCAAAGCCGGCGCGGAAGGCCAGTTGCGGCCGGCCCTCGGTGTTGACGAAAAGACCGTTCTCTTCGGTGTAGGCAGCGGCGGGCAGGATCACATCGGCGCGGTGCGCACCGCGGTCGCCGTGCGAGCCTTGGTAGATCACGAAGGCACCGGGCTCGATCTCGATCTCGTCCGCGCCAAGGTTATAGATCACGTCGGCGTCCTTGGTGGCCGCCTCGAGACCGCCCTCGGTCACCGCGCCCACGTCCAGCGCGCCAACGCGGCTGGCGGCGGTGTGCAGCACCAGCAGCTTGCCAGTGAGCGCCTGCGCCGCGGCCAGCACCGCCAGACCGTCGGCTTCGCGCAGCGCGCCCTGCCCGACGATCACGATGGCGTCTTCAGACACATCCGCATCGGCGAGCGCGGCGCGGCCTTCCCCAAGGTGGGTCGAGTCGTAGGTCAGGTCGACAGCCTCGCCGATCACCTTGACCTCTGCGCCGCCGATCCACGCTTTGCGGATACGCGCGTTCAGCACCGGCGCCTCGTCGCGCGGGTTGGTGCCGATGAGGATGATTTCCTTGGCGGTGTCTAGGTCTTCGACCGCAACGTTGCCCACATAGGCCGACCGGTTGTCCGCCGGCAGGCGCGCCGCGTCGGTGCGGCACTCGACAGAGCCGCCCTGCCCTTCAACCAGTTGCTTGAGCGAGAAGGCCGCTTCGACAGGCGCGAGATCACCAACCAGACCAGCCACCTTCTTGGCGCCTTTCAGCGCCGAGGCCGCGGCGGCCAGTGCTTCGGGCCATGTGGCGGGCTTCAGCTTGCCGTCCTTGCGCACATAGGGGCGATCCAAACGCTGGCGGCGCAGGCCGTCCCAGACGAAGCGGCTCTTGTCGGACAGCCATTCTTCGTTCACGCCATCGTTGTTGCGCGGCAGGAAGCGCATGACTTCGCGGCCCTTGGTGTCGACGCGGATGTTGCTGCCGAGCGCATCCATCACATCGATGCTTTCGGTCTTGGTCAGCTCCCACGGGCGGGCGGTGAAGGCATAGGGTTTCGACACCAGCGCGCCCACCGGGCACAGGTCGATGATGTTGCCCTGCAGGTTACTGTCGAGCGTCTGGTTCAGATACGAGGTGATCTCGGCATCCTCGCCGCGCCCGGTCTGGCCCATCTGCGTCAGCCCGGCCACCTCGGTGGTGAAGCGCACGCAGCGGGTGCAGGAGATGCAGCGGGTCATATGGGTTTCGACCAGCGGCCCGAGATCAAGATCGTCGACCGCGCGCTTCGCCTCGCGGAAACGCGAGAAGTCGACGCCATAGGCCATCGCCTGATCCTGAAGGTCGCACTCACCGCCCTGATCGCAGATCGGACAGTCGAGCGGGTGGTTGATGAGCAGGAACTCCATCACCCCCTCACGCGCCTTCTTGACCATCGGCGAATTGGTCTTCACGACCGGCGGCTGGCCCTCGGGGCCGGGCCGCAGGTCACGCACCTGCATGGCGCAGGAGGCCGCGGGTTTGGGCGGGCCGCCGACCACTTCGACAAGGCACATGCGGCAGTTGCCGGCGATGGACAGGCGCTCGTGGTAGCAAAAGCGCGGCACCTCGATGCCGGCTTCCTCACAGGCCTGGATCAGGGTCATTGCCCCGTCCACCTCGATCTCGTTGCCGTCGATGATGATCTTACGAAGGTTGGTCATTGGCATCTTCCCATGACTGGTGACACACGCGACGCTCCCGCCGGCTGCGGCAGGGCGCTGGGGGATATGCACGTCGCGTGTCGCATCATTTCTCCCTCAGGAGGCGCCCAATGGCGCTGCCCCTGGCAATTTCCTCGCGCCCGAACCGGCACAGGCTTGCCGTGTCGTCGGGCGCAACGCCGCGGGCAGCCATATAGGCCTCGCCATCGGCGCGCATCTGTTTCTTCTCGGCTTTCGAGGTCACGTAGTCCTCGATTTCCGCGTCGCTATAGCCAAGCGCGCGGGCCCGGTTCTTCAGCCCGTTGAGCGTGGTCATCGCGGTGATCATCCGCGCGCCGATATTGTCGCAGCGCTTGCGGATTTCATCCGCCAGACCGACCGCCAGCAGACCGTCGTGAATCTCGCGCACCTCGCCCAGCGGGGGCTTGGTCTGGGCCGCGGCGGGAAGCGCCCCGAGCCCGATCAGCATCGCGGCGGCAGCGGCTTTGAACTTGCGCATATCTTCTCTCCATTGACGAAAGGCGAAGCCGGCCCGCAGGCGGGCTCCCTCGTCACGGAATGTGGGGATTGCCGGGGCAGCTATGCAATAACCGCCCGGAATTCCGCCAGATATGAGCGCGCTCTCTCTCATTCCACGCAGCGCCCGCTCAGCACGAGGTCACGGCCCGACAGCCTCGGCTGCGCCCGCAGCGCCGCCGGATCGACCGCCCAAGCGATGTCAGAGGTGCCAAGGTAATGAATGCAGTACTTCGTGCCCTCATAGACCGCGGCGTCCACCGCCAATTGCGGTGCGCGCGCCGCGTTCTTCACCGTCGCGGCGAAGGCGGCGCGGTCCTGCCGCGCGGCTTTGGCGTCGGCGCGAAACTTCAGCCCGCCGAACTCGGGATCATCCTTGCTGGCCGCGCAGGCCGCCAGCGTCGCGACCAGGGCCAGAGCGGCCCCCGCGCGTGCTTTGCGACCCGCCCATAGGTTTGCCAGTGCCATCACTCGTTCATCCCTTCTGCAGCGTCTGGCCCAGATCGGACCCCGCCGCAATTTCCTTTTCGCCGAGCGCGCAAAGCGACGCCGGCTGCGCCTCGCTGGCACCGCGGCGGGCAATCTCGCTGTCGATGCGGGTCGAGAGCGCGCCAAAATCTTGGTTCTCGTAGGCGGCTTCCAGTGCCGCGCGGTCGACGCCTTCGGCAGCCATTTCCTCGGTGGCGCGATGCACCGCCCCGCCATAGCGCGAATGCGCCATGTAGATGCCCTGCCCGTGGCAGGCATCCGCGATACGCTCGGCCATCGAAATGGTGACCACCCGGTCGCGCCACTGGCTGCTGATCGAGCCGCCGCCGAGGCCACCACCGGATGTACCCGCGCAGGCCGACAACGCGAGCGCTGCGATCAGGGCGGAGCCGCCGTTGAGAAGAGGAACGCGCATCCGGGTCATTCCGCCGCCATGGCGCCCATGCGCCCGGTCTTCTTGGCCTTGATGCGGTCTTCGATCTCTTCGCGGAAGTGCCGGATCAGACCTTGGATCGGCCAGGCTGCCGCATCGCCGAGCGCGCAGATGGTGTGGCCCTCGACCTGCTTGGTGACGTTGAGCAGCATGTCGATCTCTTCGACCTCCGCATCGCCCGACACCAGCCGGTCCATCACGCGCATCATCCAGCCGGTGCCCTCGCGGCACGGCGTGCACTGACCGCAGCTTTCGTGTTTGAAGAACTTCGACAGACGCCAGACGGCCTTCACCACATCGGTGTTCTGATCCATGACAATCATGCAGCCAGTGCCGAAGGAGGACTGGTTCTGCCGCATCCAGTCGAAGTCCATGATGGCATCGTCAAGCTTGTCCTTGGGCAAGATCGGGCAGGACGCGCCGCCGGGAATGATCGCCTTGAGATTGTCCCAGCCGCCGCGAATGCCGCCACCGTGCTTCTCGATCAGTTCGCGGACGGGCAGCGACATCTGC
Organism: Salipiger sp. ABF4_146; assembly: GCF_056161345.1. Classification (NCBI taxonomy): domain Bacteria; kingdom Pseudomonadati; phylum Pseudomonadota; class Alphaproteobacteria; order Rhodobacterales; family Roseobacteraceae; genus Salipiger; species Salipiger sp. ABF4_146. The sequence goes on from NZ_JBSWYX010000007.1 coordinate 86,654, forward strand.
TCTTCGAAGACCGAAGGCGTGTTCACGTGGCCGGTCAGCGCAAACAGCTTGGTGCCCGCGTTGTTCTGCCGCCCGAAGGAGGAGAACCACGTCGCGCCGCGGCGCAGGATGGTCGGGCAGACGGCGATGGATTCGACGTTGTTCACCGTGGTCGGGCAGCCGTAAAGGCCCGCGCCCGCCGGGAACGGCGGCTTCATCCGCGGCATGCCCTTCTTGCCTTCGAGGCTTTCCAGAAGCGCGGTTTCCTCGCCGCAGATATAAGCGCCGGCGCCGTGGTGCAGGTAGAGATCGAAATCCCAGCCAGAGCCGGCGGCGTTCTTGCCCAGCAGACCGGCGTCGTAGCACTCGTCGATCGCCGCCTGCAGCGCCTCGCGCTCGCGGATGTATTCGCCGCGGATGTAGATATAGGACGCATGCGCGTTCATCGCGAACGACGCGATCAGCGCGCCCTCGATCAGCGTGTGCGGATCGTGCCGCATGATCTCGCGGTCCTTGCAGGTCGCGGGTTCGGATTCATCGGCGTTGATCACCAGATAAGCCGGGCGACCATCGCTCTCCTTGGGCATGAAGGACCACTTGAGACCGGTCGGGAAGCCCGCGCCGCCCCGGCCACGCAGGCCCGAGGCTTTCATCTCGTCGATGATCCAGTCGCGGCCCTTGGCGATGATGCCGGCGGTGCCGTCCCAGTGGCCACGCTTTTTCGCGCCCTCGAGGGAGCGGTCCTGCATGCCGTAGAGATTGGTAAAGATCCGATCTTCGTCCTTCAGCATCTCTCAGTCCTTGTCTTCCTGGCGGCCCTTCTGGCGTGACCGCCAGAGCCCGTAAATCATCCAGATCGCCGTCCCGAACCCGGCCAGTGCGGCAAGGTCAAAGAAAGCCCTCGTGCGCTGGGTCCAGCCCAGCATCTCGCCCGCGACCGTCGCTGCGATCCAGGCCAGCCCGGTGCCGGCGATGACCAGCGCAATGATGCGCCCCTGCCGGCTGTGCTGTGCCTCGTCGGTCATGTTCGGTCCGGTCCTTTTCCCGTTCGCACCGCCGGACCCCTCCGGCGGCACCCATCGTCAAGGCGCGTCAGTAAACGTCGCCCTCTTCGACGCGCTTCGAGAACTCCGTCTCGCCGCCCGCCGCAAGTGTCTTGGCCTGCCCGATCCAGTCATCGCGCGAGACCCGGCCGCGGAACCCTTTCAGGTTCTGATCCATCCACGCCACCTCGCCAGCGCTCCAGCCGGCGATCTGGTCGAAGTGGAAGATCCCCAACTCGTGCAGCAACGACTCGAGCTTCGGACCCACGCCCTTAATTTCCTTGAGGTTGTCGGCCTCTCCCTCGCGCGGCGCTGCCAGCGCTTCGGGTTGGGCTTCGTCCTCTTCGACCGCCGCACGGGCGACCGGTTCCGGCGTTGCCGGTGTCTCGTCTTCCGCCGCCGGCGCCTTTCCGGGCGCCTCGGCCTCTTTCGCCTCTGCCTCGGGCGTCTCTGCCTCGGGCGCCTCTGCATCCAGCGCCGGCTCCGGCATCGGCGGCGTCTCCTGCGCCGACATCATCTTGACCGGCTCTGCCGTCACCGTGTCGGGCATTGTTGGCACCTCGCCCTCCACCGACGGGGTCAGAGAGGAGATCGGCGAGCGCTCGCTAAGCTGCGGCAGCGGCGCGCAGGACAGCCAGGTGAACAGCGCCCCAAGCAGACCAGAGGTGAGCAGCGCGAGCACCAGAGCGGCAAAAAAGCCCTTTCCCCCGCCAAGCGCGAACAGCGCGACGATAATCCCAAAAACGGCCGCCGTTATCCAGCATCTGCGGGCGCATCCGTCCTGCATCGTCACGTCTGTCATCTCTCACTCCCTGCTCAACTCATCTTGCTTATTCGTCGTCGTAGACCTCGCCCTTCTTCGCGCGGGTCGAGAACTCGGTCTCGCCACTTTCGGCCAGCGTCTTGGCCTGAGCAACCCACTCATCGCGCGACGCCCGGCCCTTGAAGCCCTCGAGGTTGGCATCCACCCAAGCCAGTTCTTCGTCGGTCCACGAGGCGATCTGCCCAAAGTGGAAGAACCCGAGCCGGTGCAGCAGCTCTTCGAGTTTCGGCCCAACGCCCCTGATCATCTTCAGGTCGTCCGCCCCGCCCTCAAGCGGTTCGGAGAGCGTTTCGGGCTTGCGGCCTTCGTCCAGCGGCTGCGGCTCGTCGGGCTCGGGATCGGATTTGACCTCGCCGGCGGGCGTCACCGGGGCCTCGCGCTTGTCGACGCCGGTGGCATCGGCGGGCTCGCCCTCCGACAGCTTCGGGGCATGGGTGTCGGGCGTCGCATCGCCCTTCTCATCCGAGCGATCACGCCACGGCGCGCGCAGCGGCACCTCGGTGCCGTCGATGCGCTTGACCGTATCGCCGATCTCTCTGGCCAGCGCGACGGAGGCGTTGAGATCTTCGCTTTTGCCTTCGGTCAGCACCACAGGGCCGCCCAGCGGCTCGGAGCCGAAACGACCGTTCTGCGGACCGGGCGTCGGCACATCGCCCTTGGCCAGCGCATCAAGAATCTCGGCCAGCTTCTCGCCGGTCAGATCCTCGTAGTAGTCCTTGCCGATCTGCGCCATCGGCGCGTTCGAGCAGGCCCCGAGGCATTCCACCTCTTCCCACGAGAACTTGCCATCGGCGGATACCTCGTGCGGCTTGCCGGCGATCTTGGCCTTGCAGACCTCCATCAACTCGCCCGCGCCGCAGATCATGCACGACGTTGTGCCGCAGATCTGCACATGCGCCACCGAGCCCACCGGCTGCAGCTGGAACATGAAGTAAAAGGTCGCGACCTCAAGCGCGCGGATGTAGGCCATGCCCAGCATATCTGCGATATGCTCGATCGCCGGACGGCTCAGCCAGCCCTCCTGCTCTTGCGCGCGCCACAGCAACGGAATGATGGCGCTGGCCTGACGGCCCTCGGGATACTTGCTGATCTGCGCCTCGGCCCATTCAAGATTGGCGGGCGTGAAAGCGAAGCTCTCGGGCTGTTCATGATGAAGACGGCGCAACATGGCAAACGGACCTTCGGTTCATATCATTGGCCGGGGGCATGCACCGCCGCGGCGTTGTCGGACGGGGCGCCTGCCCCGCCGCTCGGTATCTCTCAGCCCGCTGCGGGCCCGTCGGGCGCCTCGGCAACGACATCAGCTTCGGGCGCCGGGGCCGCCGGCGTGCAGGAGCCGGTGATCAGCCGCACGCCCCCCGTCTCGGTGGGCTCGGCCACCCCGGTGTTGACCTTGTAGGACGCGATGTCCTGCACCTGTGCGCGCGACAGGCCGGTCTGCAGTTCGACCGGCAGATAATCGCTCTCGGTCGACAGCTCGCAGCCGATCGAGGCCACCGCCTCGTCCCATGCGGCAAGCTGCGTGTCGTCAACGCCTTTCGGCGGCAGCGTGCAGGCGGTGAGCAATGCGAGCGCAGGCAGCGCGGCAGTGATACGGATCATCGGTCAACTTCTCCGAAAACGATGTCGAGCGAGCCGAGGATCGCCGCGACGTCGGCCAACTGGTGGCCTTTGCAAATGTAGTCCATGGCCTGAAGATGCAGGAACCCCGGCGCGCGCAGCTTGGCGCGGTAGGGTTTGTTGCTGCCGTCAGCCACGAGATAGACGCCGAACTCGCCCTTGGGCGCCTCGACGCAGGCGTAAACTTCGCCCGCGGGCACGTGGAAGCCCTCGGTGTAGAGTTTGAAGTGGTGGATGAGCGCCTCCATAGAGGTCTTCATCTCGGACCGCTTCGGCGGGGTGATCTTGCCGCGCGCCAGAACGTCGCCCTGGTTCTCGGGCTGTTTTAGCTTTTCGCAGGCCTGAACCATGATCTTCACGCTCTCGCGCATCTCGGCCATGCGGACGAGATAGCGGTCGTAGCAATCGCCGTTTTTGCCGACGGGGATCTGGAAGTCGAACTCGTCGTAGCACTCATAGGGCTGCGCGCGACGCAGGTCCCATGCAAGCCCCGACCCGCGCACCATGACGCCCGAGAAGCCATGCTCCTGGATGTCTTGTTCGGTCACCACGCCGATGTCAGCGTTGCGCTGCTTGAAGATGCGGTTTTCGGTCAGCAGATCGTCGATGTCCTGCAGACGGGCGGGGAACTGCTCGCACCATTCGGCGATGTCGTCGATCAGCTCGGGCGGCAGGTCTTGGTGAACGCCGCCGGGCCGGAAGTACGCCGCGTGCAAACGCGCGCCGCAGGCCCGCTCGTAGAACACCATCAGCTTCTCGCGTTCCTCGAAGCCCCAGAGCGGCGGCGTCAGCGCGCCGACGTCCATGGCCTGCGTTGTGACGTTCAGCAGGTGGTTCAGAACCCGGCCGATCTCGCAGTAGAGCACGCGGATCAGCTGCGCGCGGCGCGGCACTTCGACCCCGGTCAGCTTTTCGATCGCCAGCACCCAGGCGTGTTCCTGGTTCATCGTGCCGACGTAGTCGAGCCGGTCGAAATACGGCAGGTTCTGCAGATAGGTGCGGCTTTCCATCAGCTTTTCGGTGCCGCGGTGCAGCAGGCCGATGTGCGGATCGCAGCGCTCGACGATCTCGCCGTCAAGCTCCAGCACGAGGCGCAGCACGCCGTGCGCCGCCGGGTGCTGCGGGCCGAAGTTGATGTTGAAGTTGCGGATCTGCTGTTCGCCCGTCAGGGCGTCTTCGAAACCTTTGGAGCCGTCCATCACTTCGCCTCCTCCTCGGCTTTTTCATCGCCGGGCAGCACGTATTGCGCACCTTCCCACGGCGACATGAAATCGAACTGGCGGTATTCCTGCACCAGCTTCACCGGCTCGTAGACGACGCGCTTGAGCTCTTCGTCATAGCGCACCTCGACATAGCCTGTGGTCGGGAAGTCCTTGCGCAGCGGGTGCCCGCGGAAGCCGTAGTCGGTGAGAATGCGGCGCAGGTCCGGGTGGCCCGAGAACAGTATCCCGAACATGTCGAAGATCTCGCGCTCCAGCCAGTTGGCCGACGGGTGAATTGCAGTGATCGAGGGCACGATTTCATCTTCGCGCACCGACACGCGCAGCCGGATGCGGTGGTTCTGGTACATCGACAGGAAGTGATAGACCACGTCGAACCGCTTCGGCCGCTCGGGATAATCCACCGCGGTGATGTCCACCAGCGACGAGAAGCGGCAGGTCGGGTCGGTGCGGAGAAACTCCACCAGCCCAGCGATGTTCGACGGGGCGACGCCGACATTCAACTCGCCGTGGGTCACGTCCCAAGCCACCACGCAATCGGGGCGTTTCACCTCGATGTGGCTGCCAAGTTCGTTCAGTGCTTTGGTCATAATCCCCTCCCGCGAAGGCTCAGCGCACGATGGTGCCGGTGCGGCGGATTTTCTTTTGAAGCGCCATCAGCCCGTAGAGCAGTGCTTCTGCGGTCGGCGGGCAGCCGGGCACATAGACATCAACCGGCACGACCCGGTCACAGCCGCGCACCACGGAATAGCTGTAGTGGTAGTAGCCGCCGCCGTTGGCGCAGGACCCCATCGAGATCACGTAACGCGGCTCGGGCATCTGGTCGTAGACCTTGCGCAGCGCCGGGGCCATCTTATTGGTCAGCGTGCCCGCGACGATCATCAGGTCGGATTGGCGCGGCGAGGCGCGCGGCGCCGAGCCGAACCGCTCGAGGTCGTAGCGCGGCATCGAGGTCTGCATCATCTCGACGGCGCAGCAGGCCAGACCGAAGGTCATCCAGTGCAGGGAGCCGGTGCGGGCCCAGTTGATCACATCGTCGACGGAGGTCAGCAGGAAGCCCTTGTCCTGCAACTCGCGGTTCAGCGCCTGCGTCGCGACCTCGCGGTCGCCGCCGGCGGTGTTGAGCCCGGTCGTCACTCCCATTCGAGAGCCCCTTTCTTCCATTCGTAGGCAAAGCCCGCGGTCAGCACCGCAAGGAACACCATCATCGACCAGAAGCCGACCATACTCACATCCTTGAACGCGGTGGCCCAGGGGAACAGGAAAGCGATCTCGAGATCGAAGATGATGAAGAGGATCGACACCAGATAGAACCGGACGTCGAACTTCATCCGTGCGTCGTCAAACGCGTTGAACCCGCATTCATAGGCCGACACTTTTTCCGGATCGGGACTGCGCACCGCCAGCACGACGGCCGCCAGGATGAGCACGAGACCGAGGCCGATGGCGACGGCAAGAAAAACGAGGATGGGAAGATATTCCCGCAGCATCTCGTCCACGATGTGGCTCCTTTGCGAGGCGCACCGCAAGCGGCGCGGAGACCATGGCTTTGTTGCCTTGCTGTTGAGTGACTTATCGCCGAGTGCGGTCCGGGTCAACAACGGCTCATGATATTCACGAATGATGAAAATCTCGTCATTTCATGGAGATACCCCCTTTTACGCAGGGTAATCACTGATGTTTCGACATTTTTTCTGTCGACCGTTGCATACATTCTGCGCGGACCCGCAGACTCAGACGCTGAGCGCTGCCAAAGAAAGTGCCATAAGCACACAGTCCAGCGGCAGCCACAGCCTTCTGTCGACGTCACTTTTCGAAAACCACGCCAAAAGCGCGCCCAGCCCCGGCAGTGCCACCGCGACACATCCGGCCCAGAACGGGTCCGGCAACCACGCGATGTCGGACAGCCCCGGGAACCGGGCGGCGATCAGCATCGCCCCGCCCTGCAGCGTGAAAACCACAGCCGCAAGGCCGCATTGGAACCTTGCCCCTGCAGCCAGCCTACCCTCGGGGCCGCCGCCCGGCGCCCAGTGCGCCAAAGGCAGCCCCATCAGCAGCGCCGCATGAAACAGCGCCCGCGCGATGCAAAATGTGATGTAGAGATGCGCAAGCTGCGCGCTCATGTCCCGGCTTTGACCACCCATGGCGCGCTGCGCTTGTCGAAGAAGGCGGCGATGCCCTCCTGCGCCTCCGCGCTCTCCCAGCGCGCCGCCAGCGCGTCGATCGCCATGTCGACCTGCGCCGCGCTCACCTGCCCGGCAAGCGCGTTGAGCAGCGCCTTGCTCTCGCGCACCGCGCCGGGCGCACAGGCCAGGTACGGCGCGACCTCCGCTTCGATCGCCTCGGCCAGTGCCTCGGGCGGCACGACGCGGTTCAGAAGGTTCAGCCGTTGCGCCTCCTCGGCGCCGAAAATCCGCGCGTTCATAAAGACCTCGCGCGCCGCGGCGCCCCCCATGCGGGCAATCACATAGGGGCCAATATTGGCCGGCAGCAAGCCCAGCCGGGTTTCGGTGAAGCCAAATTTCGCGCCCGCAGCCCCGATCGCCACGTCGCAGACAGAGATCAGCCCCATACCGCCGCCAAAAGCGTTGCCCTGCACCTGTCCGATCAGCGGCTGCGGCAGCGCCACCAGCGCCCCGAGCGCCTCGGCGATGCGGCGCGACTCGCGGCGGCGTGTCTCGGCGTCCATCTCGAACTGCGCGCGCATCCACGCCAGATCGCCACCGGCGCAAAAGGTTGGCCCTTCCGCCGCCAGCACCACCGCCCGAACCCCTGCGTCCCCTGCCAGCGCGCCGGCCGCCGCCACCAGTTCGGTCATCATCTCCGCCGAGAGCGCATTGTGCTTCTCGGGCCGGTTCAGCCGCAGCTCGGCCACGCCGCGGCCGTCGATGCGTGTTTCTATGAGAGCCATCTCAAGCCTCCTCCATCGCCGCGGCGATCCGCGCCTCCGCCACCTCGGGATCGGCAAGGGCGGTGTCGATCCGCAGATCCGCGCCCTGCCAGGGAATGTAATCGCGGGTCTCGACCGCGTGCCAATCGGGCAGCACCAACCCGGGAACCTCGGGCAGCCGCGTCTCGACACGGCTGCGATGCTCACGCGGGTCGCTGCAGAAAAGCTCGACCCGCAGCACCTGCGCGCCCGCCCCGGCCCCCTCCCAGCCCGCGCGGGTCAGCGGCCACGGGTTCACACAATCGCCGATCACCGAAAGGCCCTGCGCCAGCGCTCCGCGCGCCACCGCCTGCGCCGCCGCATAGCCCGCATCGGCCAGATCGGCGGTCACCATATGCGAGCCGCGCAGCGCCTGCTCGATGGTGTCCACCCGCAGCCAGAGCGCGCCGGTGCGCTGCGAGAGCCCCCGCGCCACCGCGCTCTTGCCGACGCCGGGCAGCCCGGCAAGCACCACGAGAACCGCCATTCAGCCGCCGCGCATGGCGCGTGCCAGCGCCGCCGCCTCGTCCAAGACCGCGCGGTCGAGCCCGGTGTCATATCCCAGCGCCGCAAGCCGATCCGCCACCGCCTCGGTGGCCACATTGCCCGCCGCGCCGGGCGCATAGGGGCATCCGCCCAGACCGCCCACTGCCGCGTCGAACACCCGCACGCCAAGCCCCAGCGCCGCTTCGACGTTGTCGAGCGCCCGCCCGCCGGTGTCGTGGAAATGCCCCGCGAGCTGCGTCGGCGGCACCACTTTCGTCACCTCTTCGAGCATCGCGTGCACCGCCTCGGGCGTGCCCCGCCCGATGGTGTCGCCAAGAGAGACCTCGTAACACCCCATATGGTGCAGCGCCCGCGCAACCCGCGCCACCGCCTCCGGCGCCACCGCGCCGTCATAGGGGCATTCCACCACGCAGGAGACATAGCCGCGCAGCGGCAGCCCCGCCGCCTGCGCCACCTCGGCCACCGGGCGGAACCGCTCAAGGCTCTCTGCAATCGAGGCGTTGATATTGGCGCGGCTGAATCCCTCCGAGGCCGAGCCAAAGATCGCCACCTCGTCGACCTTTGCCGCGATCGCCGCCTCCAGCCCCTTCATATTGGGGCTCAGCGCCGCATAGGACACCTCCGGCGCACGGGTGATCCCGGCCATGACCTCCGCCGAGGTCGCCATCTGCGGCACCCATTTGGGGCTGACGAAACTGGCGCATTCGATGCGGCGGAACCCGGCGCGGCTGAGACAGTCGACCAGCGCGATCTTCTCTGCGGCGGGGATCATCCGCGCCTCGTTCTGCAGCCCGTCGCGCGGCCCCACCTCGAAGATCTCGACAAACTCACCCATCGCCCACGGTCCTCCCAACCCTTCTTCTCTTTCCAAATACGCACGATCCGGCGCCACCACGGGCACCGCACCGATCACGCCGCCGGCACGTCCCAAGCCGGATAAAACGCCTGCGTAGAAAGCGCCTCCCCCGGCCCCGGCAGCGCGCGCTGGAACGCCGCGCGCGCGGTGATGCGCCGGTACCAGTCCTGCACATGGGCCAGCCCGTCAATCTCGCGAAAGTGCTGCCCGATATAGACCGCCTGCCCCACCGCGATGTCCACCGCCGAAAAGCCGCTCAGCAGGTGATCGCCGCTCTGCGCCAGCCGCGCCTCGATCGCCTCGTAGCATTTGCCCAGCCGCGCGGCTTCCAGCTGCATGACGATTGGCGATCGCATTGCATCCTCGCGCAGCATCAGATGCTGCTGGGTAAGCGCCGCGCAATGGTGGCTCATGGTTTCGGCAAAATGCAGCCAGACAAGGTATTCGCGCCGCTCCGCATCGCCGCGCAATCGGCCCAGACCATGATCGGGATAAAGCTCGCAGAGATATTCGAGGATGGCGCCGGATTCGAACATCGTCGCGCCGCCGATCTCCAGCGCCGGCACCCGTCCTGCGGGCGAGCGTGCAAGATAATCCTCGCGACGCAGCGAACGGTCCATCCGCTCGGCTACCAACTCATAGGGCAGACCCAGTTCCTCAAGCAGCCACAGCACCCGCATGGAGCGCGACTGCGGCACGTGGTGAAGCCGGATCATGCCTCCTCCTCTTCGAGCCGGATCAGCGCCGCCCCGGCCTCCACCTGCGCCCCCGCCTCGACCAGCACCTCGGCCACCGTGCCGTCGCGCGCGGCGCGCAACGTGTGCTCCATCTTCATCGCCTCGAGCAGCGCAAGCCGGTCGCCCGCGGCGACCTGCGCGCCCGCCTCGGCAAAGACCGCGACCACCTTGCCCGGCATCGGCGCTTCGACGAGATTGCCGCCCGCGCCCGCTTCCGCCGCACGATCCAGCGGCGCGATCAGGTCGAACCGCAGCCCGTAGTGGGCAAAGACCGTCACATGGCCATCCTCCCGGAAATGCCCGGCGGCCGGGCGCCCGTCGAAGCGCCAGCGCCCGTCCGTTCGCGCCGCCAGCACCGTCGCGCCCGGCACGTCGATCTCCACCAGATCCGCGCCGCGCACCCGCAGCACGCAGGGCAGGTCCTCCTCGCCCCGGCGCAGCAGCACCGAGCGCGCCAGCGGCGCCCAAAGCGTGAAGCCAGTCTCCCAGCCCGCTGCCGCGTCAAGTCCCGCCAGCACCAGCGCCGCCTCGGCCACCACCTGCGGCGCGAGGTCGGGCACCGAGACCAACGCTTCAAGGTCGCGCCCGATAAGCCCGGTGTCGACCTCTCCTGCGGCAAAGCCCGGGTGTTCCGCCAGCGCCCCGAGGAAGGCGAGGTTGGTCACCGTGCCCGCCACCCGCGTGTGGCGCAGCCCCTGCGCCAGCTTGCGCAGCGCCACGGCGCGCGACGGGCCGTGCACGATCAGCTTCGAGATCATCGGATCGTAATGCGGCGAGATCACGTCGCCCGAGCGGACGCCGCTGTCAGCGCGCACGTCCTCGGGAAACTCCAAATGCGCCAGCCGCCCGGTCGCGGGCAGAAACCCCGCCGGAACATCCTCTGCATAGAGCCGGGCTTCGAAGGCATGGCCGGTGATCGTCAGGTCTTCCTGCGCCAACGGCAGGGGCTCGCCCCCCGCTACGCGCAACTGCCACTCCACCAGATCGACCCCGGTGATCGCCTCGGTCACCGGGTGCTCCACCTGCAGGCGAGTGTTCATTTCCATGAACCAGAAGCCGTCCGGCCGCAGCCCCTGCGAGCCATCGACGATGAACTCCACCGTGCCCGCGCCCTTGTAGCCGATCGCCTCGGCGGCGCGCACGGCAGCGGCCCCCATGGCGGCGCGCATCTGCCCGCCCATGCCCGGCGCCGGGGCCTCCTCGATCACCTTCTGGTGCCGCCGCTGCAACGAGCAGTCGCGCTCGAACAGATGCACCGCTTTCTCGCCGTCACCAAAGACCTGCACCTCGATGTGCCGCGGCGCGGTGATGAACTTCTCGATCAGCACTGCCTCGTTGCCGAAGGCGCCGCGCGCCTCGGCTTTGGCCCCTTCCAGCGCGGCGGCGAAATCCGCCGCCGTCTCGACCAGCCGCATGCCCTTGCCACCGCCGCCGGCCACGGCCTTGATCAGCACCGGATAACCGATACCCTCGGCCTCACGCGCCAGCCGCGCCGGGTCCTGATCCTCGCCGAGATAGCCCGGCACCACCGGCACGCCCGCCTCCTCCATCAGCCGCTTGGCCGCGTCCTTCAGGCCCATGGCGCGGATCGCCTGAGCCGAGGGACCGACAAAGATCAGCCCTGCCGCCTGCACAGCCTCGACGAAGTCGGGGTTCTCCGACAAAAAGCCATAGCCGGGATGGATCGCCCCAGCCCCGCTGGCCAGCGCCGCCTCGATGATGCGCTCGCCCTTCAGGTAGCTCTCCGAGGGCGCCGCGCCGCCGATGCAGACCGCGACGTCGGCCTCGGCCACATGCCGCGCGCCCGCGTCGGCCTCGGAGTAGACCGCCACGGTCCGCAACCCCAGCGCCCGCGCGCTGCGCATCACTCTGCAGGCGATCTCACCCCGGTTGGCAATCAGCAAGGTGTCAAACATCGCGCCCTCCATGCCCGTCGCGGCTTCGTCTAGAAAAAAATATCCCGGGGGAGTCGCCGCAGGCGACGGGGGCAGAGCCCCTATTGTTCCTGTTTGCGCGCCCATGCCGCGCAGGGGTAGCGCACCCCATCTCGCGCACCCCGCCCATCACATCCGGAACACGCCGAAGCGCGTCTCCTCGATGGGCGCATTCAGCGCCGCGCTCAGCGACAGCGCCAGCACGGCGCGCGACTTGCGCGGGTCAACGCAGCCATCATCCCAGAGCCGCGCCGACGCGTAGAGCGGGTGCGACTGCTCTTCGAACATGTCGATGGTCGGCTGCTTGAAGGCTGCCTCCTCCTCCTCCGACCAGCTGCCGCCGCCGCGCTCGATGGCGTCGCGCTTGACCGTCGCCAGCACCCCTGCCGCCTGCGCCCCGCCCATCACGGAGATGCGGCTGTTGGGCCAGCTCCACAGGAACCGCGGCTGATACGCCCGCCCCGCCATGCCGTAGTTGCCCGCACCGAAAGAGCCGCCGACCAGCATGGTGATCTTCGGCACGTTGGTGGTCGCCACCGCCGTGACCATCTTGGCGCCGTGGCGGGCGATGCCCTCGTTCTCGTACTTGCGGCCAACCATGAATCCGGTGATATTCTGCAGGAACACCAGCGGGATGCCGCGCTGCGAGCAAAGCTCGACGAAATGCGCGCCCTTTTGTGCCGCCTCGGAAAACAGCACGCCGTTGTTGGCGATGATCCCCACCGGGCAGCCCTCGACATGGGCAAAACCGGTGACCAGCGTTTCGCCGTAGCGCGGCTTGAACTCGTCAAAGCGCGAGCCGTCGACCAGCCGGGCGATCACCTCGCGGATATCATAGGGCGTGCGCAGGTCGGCGGGCACCACCCCGAGGATCTCCTCGGGATCATAGGCGGGCGCCTCGGGCGACTGCCACTCCACCCCCGTCGGCTTCACCCGGTTGAGCCCATCCACCGCGCGCCGTGCCAGAGCCAGCGCGTGCGCATCGTCCTCCGCCAGATAGTCCGCCACGCCCGAGAGCCGCGTGTGCACATCGCCGCCGCCAAGGTCCTCGGCGGAAACCACCTCGCCCGTCGCCGCTTTCACCAGCGGCGGGCCTGCAAGAAAGATGGTGCCCTGTTCCTTCACGATGATCGTCACGTCCGACATGGCGGGCACATAGGCGCCGCCCGCGGTGCAGGAGCCCATCACCACGGCGATCTGCGGGATGTTCTTGGCGCTCATCCGCGCCTGATTGTAGAAGATGCGGCCAAAGTGATCGCGATCGGGGAACACCTCGTCTTGGTTGGGCAGGTTCGCGCCGCCGCTGTCGACGAGGTAGACGCAAGGCAGATGGTTCTCCTCGGCGATCTCCTGCGCCCGCAGGTGCTTTTTGACGGTCATCGGATAATAGGTGCCGCCCTTCACCGTGGCGTCGTTGCAGACCACCATGACCTCGCGGCCCTTTACCCGGCCAATGCCGGCGATCACCCCGGCGCAGGGCGCGGCGCCGCCGTACATGTCATGCGCCGCTGTGGCTCCGATCTCGAGGAAGGGCGCCCCCGGATCCAGCAGGTTGGCGACCCGCTCGCGGGGCAGCATCTTGCCGCGCGAAACGTGGCGCTCGCGGGCCTTTTGCCCGCCGCCTGCCGCGGCCTGCGCGGCGGCCTGTTCAATGACCCGCAGCGCTTCGAGATGGCCGGTGCGGTTGGCCTTGAACGCCTCGGAGGACGGAATGGCCTGAGATAGCAGTTTCATGTGTCCTCCTGAACCTCCGCGCGCGCGGCGGCCGCTTCGGCGCAGGCGCGGGCTTTGAGTTCCTTGCGGATCACCTTGCCGGTGACCGTCATGGGCAACTCATCGAGAAAAGAGATTTCCCTTGGGCAAGAATAGGTTGCGAGACGCTTCTTCACCCACGACTTAAGCGCCTCGGCATCCGTCGCGGCTCCTTCTTTGAGAACGACGTAGGCCTTGACGATCTCGGTGCGCAGCGGGTCAGGCTTGCCGACCACGCCGACGGTCAGCACCGCCGGATGGGTGATCAGGCAGTCTTCGATCTCTGCCGGGCCGATGCGATAGCCGGCCGAGGAGATCACGTCATCCTCGCGCCCAAGGAAGCGCAGATAGGCACCCTCCCAGATGCCGCGGTCGCCGGTCAGCAGCCACTCGCCGCGGAACTTGTCGGCGGTGGCCTGTGGGTTTTTCCAGTATTCCAGCATCATAGACCCAGAGCCCTGGCGGATCGCCACATCGCCTTCGCCGTCAGTCGCGCGCCCCTCAAGGTCAAGCACCGCGATTTCATGGCCCGGCACCGGCTTGCCGATGCAGCCCGGGCGCGGGGCAAAGAGCGTGCCCGCAGCGCTGACCACCATGTTGCATTCCGTCTGGCCGTAGAACTCGTTGATCGTGAGCCCGAAGGCGTCGCGGCCCCACGCCAGCATCTCCGCGCCCAATGGTTCGCCGCCGCTGGCAACCGATCGCAGACCGGGAAGACGCGCGTCCGCCGCCTTGAGCATGCGCAGAGCGGTAGGCGGGAAAAATACATTCTTTACAGAATGTTCGGCGCAGATTTTCAGGCATTGCTCCACCTCGAATTTCCCCATGCGGGCGGCCACCACCGGCACGCCAAGCGCCAGCGCGGGCATGGCCACGTCGAACAGCCCGCCGATCCAAGCCCAGTCCGCCGGTGTCCACAGAACATCGCCCGGCTGTCCGAGCCGGTCATGACTCATCTCGACGCCCGGCAGATGCCCCATGAGCACCCGGTGCCCATGCAGCGCGCCCTTGGGTGTGCCGGTGGTGCCGCTGGTGTAGATGAGGATCGCCGGATCCTCGGGGCCGGTGTCGGCGATGGGGCTTGCGGAAGGCTCTGCGGGCAGCTCGGTGATGACGCTGAGATCGAAGGGCGCGAGCATCCCGGCCCCCTCTTCGTCGGTCACCACCACCCGCGCCCCGCTGTCACCAAGGCGCGCGCGCAAAGCGTCCTCGCGGAAGAGCTTGAACAGCGGGACGGAAATGGCCCCCATGCGCCACGCCGCGACATGCGCGGCGGCGCAGAGCGGCGATTGCGAGAGCAGCACGCCCACCCGGTCCCCCTGCGCGACGCCGCGCGCTTCAAGCGCCGCCTGCACACGGCGGGACAGCCGCGCCAGATCGCCGTAAGTGACCGTGCCGCGCCCATGCTCAAGGATCGCTGCCCGCTCCGGCTCCAGCGCCGCCCAGTCGTCGCACACCTGCGCGGCCATGTTCAGCCGCGGCGGGAAGCGCCAGTCGAACCGCGCCCGCATCTCGTCGTACCCGCCTTGCGGCAACATCGGTCTCATGCCTGCGGCCCCCTCCTGACCCGCGCGTGCAAGATACGCCCCAACCGATCCATTTCGTAGACATGCGCAAGATCATCGCGTGCGCAGGTGACCACGACCCAGACCGGCGCCTCCGCCGGGCGCCCTGTACAATCGCTTCGCTCGGCCCCCTCTGGGCCGGTCTCGACGTAAAGCGTCGCGGCAGCCTGAATGGCCTCGGTCTCGGAAAGACCCGCCGCCTGCATCCCGGCGCGGTAGGCCACCAGCGCTACCAGCACCAGAAGCGCCAGCGCCGGAGCATACCAGAGCGACCGGGACATCATGCTCAGCTCATCGCGTTCATCAACTCGCGGCCCACCAGCATACGGCGGATCTCCGAGGTGCCGGCGCCGATCTCCATCAGCTTGGCATCGCGGAACAGTCGCGCCACCGGCGCATCGGCCAAGAACCCCGCGCCGCCCATCGCCTGCACCGCCTGATGCGCCTGCACCATCGCTTGTTCCGAGGCATAAAGGCAGCAAGCCGCCGCGTCCTGACGGGTCACGTCACCCCGGTCACAGGCCTTGGCCACCTCGTAGACATAGGCGCGGGCCGAGTTCATCGCGGTGTACATGTCGGCGATCTTGCCCTGCATGAGCTGGAAGTTCCCGATGGGCTGACCGAACTGCTTGCGCTCGGCCATGTAGGGCATGATCTCGTCGAGACAGGCGGCCATGATGCCGGTGCCGATGCCCGCAAGCACCACACGCTCATAATCGAGCCCCGACATTAGCACCCGCACGCCCTTGCCCTCTTCGCCGAGGATGTTCTCGAAGGGCACTTCCACGTCGTCGAAGACCAGTTCGGCGGTGTTCGAGCCGCGCATCCCGAGCTTGTCGAAATGCGGCGAGGTGGAAAAGCCGGTCATATCCTTTTCGATCAGGAAGGCGGTGATGCCCTTGCTGCCGGCGTCCGGGTCGGTCTTGGCGTAAACCACCAGCGTGTCGGCGTCGGGCCCGTTGGTGATCCAGTACTTGTTGCCGTTGAGGATGAACCGGTCGTTCTTCTTCTCGGCGCGCAGCTTCATGCTGACCACGTCAGACCCCGCGTTCGGCTCGGACATGGCAAGCGCGCCCACATGCTCGCCCGAGACCAGCCCCGGCAGGTATTTCGCCTTCTGCTCCGGAGACCCGTTGAGCTTAATCTGGTTCACGCAGAGGTTGGAATGCGCGCCGTAGGACAGCGAGACCGAGGCCGAGGCGCGGGCGATCTCCTCGACCGCGATCACATGCGCCAGATAGCCCATGCCAGCGCCGCCAAACTCCTCGGGCACGGTGATGCCCAGCAGGCCCAGTTCACCCATCTCGCGCCACAGTTCGTTGGGGAACGTATTGTCCCGGTCAACCTGCGCCGCCATCGGCTTGACGCGCTCCTGCGCCCAGCGATGCACCATCTCGCGCAGGGCGTTCACGTCTTCACCCAGATCGTAGGTCATGACCGCGTTGAACATTCAAACCGCCCCTCCCCTGGCAGTTATTGAACACTTGTTCATATCTAAGCCGCCAGCGCGCAGCCCGTCAACAACAAAGGCGCGTGAACGCAAGGAACGCGACGGCGCGACGTGGCGTTGTGCCCACAACAGAGAAAGGAGCTACCCATGACCAAGGATCTCAAGACCGACTTCTGGAAACACCTCAAAGACGTCCGCGCAGGCATGCTGGCCGCCGATGGCGAGCGCCCGGTGCCCATGTCGCCGCACGCGGACGCTGATGAAAACGCCATCTGGTTCATCGCTGCCAAAGGCTCTGCCGCCGACCGCGCCGCCAAGAGCGGTGGCGAAGCGTCGTTCCACGTCGCCGACCCCAAGTCGCATCTCTATGCGAACCTGTTCGGCACGCTCACCATCTCGGACGACGAAGAGAAGCTCGACGATATCTGGAGCGTCGTTGCCGGGGCATGGTTCAAGAACGGCCGCGAAGACGACTCGGTGCGCCTGATCAAGATGACGCCAAAAGATGGCGAAGCGTGGATCAGCGACGGCGGCGCAAGCTTCCTGTACGAGATCGCCAAATCGCAAATGTCGGATGACACGCCCGACGTGGGCGAGCATGGTCGACTGGTGTTCTCGTAAGCTTTCGGATCGGAGATTCGCCATGCCCCGCGCCCTTCTTGCCCTGCTGTGCCTGCTGCCCACGATGACGGCGGCCGAGCAGGTTGGCGAGGTGGGCGTGGATTGGGTCGGCAACGACATCGAGATCGAAGCCGTTGCCGACCCCAAGGTCAAAGGCGTGACCTGCCATATCGCCTACTTCGACCGCGGCATGTTCGACCGTCTGTCGAAGGGCAACTGGTTCGAAGACCCCTCGAACGCCTCGATCGCCTGTCGCCAGACCGGACCGATCGAGATCGGCGACATTGACCGCGACAAGGATGGTGAGGATGTCTTCCGCACCTCGCGCTCGATCATTCTCAAGTCCTTGCGGGTGAAACGCATCTACGACGAGAGCAACCAGACGCTCATATATCTCGCCCATGCGGCCGAGCTGACCGACGGGTCGGCGAAGCTGGCTGTGTCGACCGTGCCGCTCTACGGCACAGAGGCGACATGGGTGGAGGACTGATCCGGGTTCACACCGCCTTGGTCACATCGTAGCCGTAGATCCAGTCGAACTGACCAAGCATCTTGGTCGGCGCCATACGCCCCAGCATGCCCATGCCCAGATGCGCCACGCCGCGCACCAGCGGGTTGCTCAGGTGGTATTTCCATGCATTGCCATTGGCCGCCTCGACGACCTTGGCGCAGCGCGCGCTGCGCAGCTCTTGATAGCGCGCGAGCGCGACACCGCGATCCTTGTCGGATGCCAGACAGGCCGACAGAGCCCATGCGTCTTCGAGCGCCATATTCGCCCCCTGCGCCATAAACGGTAGCGTCGGATGCGCCGCGTCGCCGACAAGAGCCACGCCCGGCCCATGCCACTGCCGCGCCACAGGATGACGGAACAGCCCCCAGAGACCGGGCCGTTCCACCTGTTCCAGCAGGTCAGGCACATCGCCTCCAAAGCCAGAAAAGGCCTCGCGCAGGTTGGCGGCATCGTCGTACTGCGACCAGCCCTCCTGCGTCCACTGCCGGCGTTCTTCCACGGCCACCAGATTGACCGTCGCACCGTCGCGTAGCGGGTAGCTGACCAGATGCCGCCTCGGCCCCATGTGCACCCGCGCCTCTGGCGCATGACCTGTGACATTGGGCACCACCGCGCGCCACGCGACCTGCCCGGTGAAGAACGGCGCCACCTCACCGTTGAGCGCGCTGCGCACCACCGAGTGCAGCCCGTCCGCGCCGATCACCAGATCGGCGGCGCAGGAATCCCCGTTGGCCATTTCGATGCGCACCGGCGCGCCCGGATGCACCGCCGCCACCTTCTGCAGCAGGCGCACCTGCACCCCGGCCGCGCGCGCCGCGCGCGACAGCAGCGCGATCAGATCAGCGCGGTGCACGAAGTGATAGCCCTGCCCCTCCGGCAATTGCGCCAGATCGAGCCGCAGCACCTCGTGCCCGGCCCGATGATCGCGCAGCGACACCGCACGCCCGCGACAGGCCCCGGCGCGCAGCGCCTCGCCCAGCCCCAGCGCCTCGAGCACGCGCAATCCGTTCGGGCTGATCTGCAGCCCCGCCCCAACCTCGGAGATCGCCTCGGCCTGTTCCAGCAAGCGCACGGCCCAGCCGCGCTGGCGCAGCGCCAGCGCCGCCGCAAACCCGCCGATCCCCCCACCGATGATCGTCACTGACGTTGCTGGCACCACGTGCCTCCGCTTTGGGCAAAAAATCAAAACGCCGGAGCCATTGGCCCCGGCGTCCTGTCTTGTCAAGCCTTTGGCCCCGCCGACGCAACGCCGACGGCACTGGCTCAGTCGTCGCGATGAACCTTCTCGCGGCGCTCGTGGCGCTCTTGCGCCTCGAGGCTCATGGTCGCGATCGGACGCGCGTCCAGCCGCTTGAGGCTGATCGGCTCACCGGTCACTTCGCAATAGCCATACTCGCCCTCGTCGAGACGGCGCAGGGCCGCGTCGATCTTGGCCACGAGCTTGCGCTGACGGTCGCGCGTGCGCAGCTCGAGCGCGCGATCGGTCTCTTCGCTGGCACGGTCGGTCACGTCGGGAATATTCCGCGTGGCTTCCTGCAGCGCCTCGATCGTATCGCGGCTTTCGGCGAGAATGTCGTTTTTCCATGCGAGCAGCTTGCGGCGGAAGTACTCCGTCTGACGCTCGTTCATGAAAGGTTCGTCTTCGGCCGGACGGTAATCGTCGGGCAGAAAAGTTTCGGGCTTCATTTCTGCTCCCTCTTCAAAACCGGCGTCCGGTCGAGGAAATCCTGACCGGCTCCGGCACCCCTTGCGAGGCTGCTGTTATCCCAAGCCCCCGGTCATGTCACTACACAATAGGATAGGCCCCGAACGAATCTTCGGCAGGTGCTCAATTTGTAACCATCGCATGACAGCCGCCCTTCGGACCGCCGCGAAAGGCCGCTTGAACCGCGCATTTGCGCTCTCTATCCCTTCCCTTAGAGCAGCGGAGGAATGCGCGATGAGCCTGAGTTTCCAAGGCACCGAAGCCTATGTGGCCACCGAGGACCTGACCATGGCGGTCAATGCGGCGATCACGCTGGAACGGCCGCTGCTGGTGAAGGGCGAGCCGGGCACCGGCAAGACCGAACTGGCGCGTCAGGTCGCCGGCGCGCTCGGCCTGCCGATGATCGAATGGAGCATCAAGTCCACCACCCGCGCCCAGCAAGGCCTTTACGAGTATGACGCGGTCAGCCGCCTGCGCGACAGCCAGCTTGGCGAGGCGCGCGTGCATGACGTCGGCAACTACATCCGCCGCGGCAAGCTCTGGCAGGCCTTTGCGGCCGAGGGCAAGGTGGTGCTGCTGATCGACGAGATCGACAAGGCCGACATCGAGTTCCCCAACGATCTGCTGCAGGAACTCGACCGCATGGAGTTCCACGTCTACGAGACCGGAGAAACGGTGCAGGCGCGCCAGCGTCCGATCGTCATCATCACCTCGAACAATGAAAAGGAACTGCCCGACGCTTTCCTGCGCCGCTGCTTCTTTCACTACATCCGCTTTCCCGACGAAGACACGCTGCGGCGCATCGTCGAGGTGCATCACCCCGGAATCAAACCCGCGTTGCTGACCGAGGCGCTGACCCAGTTCTATGAACTGCGCGAGCAGCCCGGGCTCAAGAAGAAGCCCTCGACCTCGGAGGTGCTGGACTGGCTGAAGCTGTTGCTGGCCGAAGACCTCGACGCCGCCGATCTGCGGCGGGACGGTAGCGATGCGCTGCCCAAGCTGCACGGCGCGCTGCTGAAAAACGAACAGGACGTTCACCTGTTCGAGCGGCTGGCGTTCATGGCGCGCGGCCGGCGCTGAGTCCCTCGCGGGGCGGCCGCGCGCATCCGGCGCGGGCCGCCGAAATCACGATTCCGTGGCCTGACGGCCTCAAATCGCCCCGAAACCGCCGTTTCCGGGCGCAATATCCCGCCGAGATTGACCTTTCCCGCCTGATTCCGGTACAAGCCCGCATCATGACCGCAGTGAGGCGGTTTTCTTCGGGCCATCCGGGCCCTTCTCCTGACGCGCGGGCCAAGTTCAGTGTCCGCATGATATTCGGACATACATGACCAAGTTTACTGATCTTAACCTGAACCCCAAGGTACTGAAGGCCATCGAAGAGGCGGGCTACGAGTCGCCCACTCCGATCCAGGCCGGTGCCATTCCTCCCGCGCTCGAGGGCCGCGACGTGCTGGGCATCGCCCAGACCGGCACCGGCAAGACCGCGTCTTTCACGCTGCCGATGATCACTCTGCTGGCGCGTGGCCGCGCCCGCGCCCGCATGCCGCGCAGCCTTGTGCTCTGCCCGACGCGGGAACTGGCGGCGCAGGTGGCCGAGAACTTCGACACCTATACCAAGCACCTGAAGCTGACCAAGGCGCTGCTGATCGGCGGCGTCTCGTTCAAGGAACAGGAGCAGCTGATCGACAAGGGCGTCGACGTTCTGATCGCCACCCCGGGCCGCCTGCTCGACCATTTCGAGCGCGGCAAGCTGCTGCTCACCGGCGTGCAGATCATGGTCGTCGACGAAGCCGACCGCATGCTCGACATGGGCTTTATCCCCGATATCGAGCGGATCTTCTCGCTGACCCCGTTCACCCGGCAGACGCTGTTCTTCTCGGCCACCATGGCACCCGAGATCGAGCGCATCACCAACACCTTCCTGTCCGGCCCCGAGCGCATCGAGGTGGCCCGCCAGGCCACCGCGTCAGAGACCATCGAACAGGGCGCTGTGTTCTTCAAAGCCTCGCGCAAAGACCGCGAAGGCTCGGAGAAGCGTAACGTGCTGCGCGGCCTGATCGATCGCGAAGGCGACGCCTGTACCAACGCCATCATCTTCTGCAACCGCAAGGTCGACGTGGACATCGTTGCCAAGTCGCTGAAGAAATACGGCTATAACGCCGCGCCGATCCATGGCGATCTGGACCAGTCACAGCGTATGAAAACGCTCGACGGCTTCCGCGATGGTTCGATCCGCCTGCTGATTGCCTCGGATGTGGCGGCGCGCGGGCTCGATGTGCCGTCGGTGAGCCATGTGTTCAACTTCGACGTGCCCAGCCACGCCGAAGACTACGTGCACCGCATCGGCCGTACTGGCCGCGCCGGGCGCGACGGCAAGGCGTTCACCATCGTCGTGCCGAAGGACGAAAAGAACTTCGAGGCTGTCGAGGCGCTGATCCAGAAGGAAATCCCGCGCGTCGACCCGCCGGTGAAGGGCAAGCCTGCCGCCGCCGCACCTGCCGCGGACGAGACCGGCGAGAAGCCCGCACGCCGCAGCCGCTCGCGCAGCCGAAAGTCCGACAAGCAGACCCCGGTCGCGGCGGTGGAAACCACCACCGAAGCGCCGGCTGAAGCCAAGGCCGAACAGGCACCTGCCGAAAAGGCCCCTTCCGAAAAGGCCGAGAAGCCGGAGAAGGCATCGCGCCCCGAGAAATCCGCCGAGCGCAGCAACGACAAGCCGCGCGGTCGTGGCCGCAAGGGCGAGCGTGAGAACACCGTGGTGGGCATGGGCGATCACATGCCCGAGTTCATCGCGCTGAGCTTCGAGCAACGCCGCGCCAGCTGACGCAGCACACAGCAGACACGAAAGAGCCGTCCCTTGGGGCGGCTCTTTTCGTTTATCTCTGTCTGATCTTGCCGTGCTCTTACCGGAGGGCTGTCATGCGGCGCGTTTCGGCCGGCCTCCGGCGGGGATATTTCCATCTAGACGAAGCGCAGAGCGCCCCTCCCTTCGTCTAGACACAAATATCCCGGGGAGCGCGAGGGGCAGCGCCCCTCGTTCCGGCGCCCTCCAGACGCGCGAAGGGCACGCCCCACAGGACGCGCCCTTGCAAATCTCACAGATTGCGCCGGCTCAGGCCAGCGACGCGTCCATGGTGATCTCGGCGGTGAGCAGCTTGGAGATCGGGCAGCCCGCCTTGGCCTTGTTCGCCGCCTCCATGAAGGTCTCTTCGCTCGCGCCGGGGATCGACGCGGTCAGTTTCAGGTGGCTCTTGGTCACGGTGAACCCGCCATCGTCCTGCTCCAGCGTGACGGTGGCGACAGTGCTGATGTCGTCGGCCTTGAGGTCATAATCGCCGAGGATGTTGCTCAGCGCCATCGAGAAGCAGCTGGCGTGGGCCGCGGCGATCAGCTCTTCGGGGTTGGTGCCCGCTTCGTCGCCAAAGCGCTTGTTGAACCCGTAGTTCTGCTTGTCCAGCACGCCGGACTCGGTCGAGACGGTGCCCGTCCCGTCCTTCAGCCCGCCTTGCCAATTCGCCGATCCGCTCTTGTTGATCATCTCTTGGGTCTCCTCTTTGTGCCCCGCGTGGGGTCCTGAGGGCGAACCTAGTACAGCGCGGCGCAAGGTCACGCGCGCTGTGAAAACTTCACCGGCTTTGGTCCGGGCCGCGGTCGGAATGGCCGAGATCGCGCTCCGGCGCGATCACGTCGCGCAGGCGCTGCTTGATCACCTTGGGCTCGGGAAACCCGCCGTCGCGCTTGCGCTCCCACAGCAGCGCGCCGTCCACCGAGATCTCGTAGACCCCGCCGTAGCCCGGCACCAGCGTCACCCCGCCAAGCTCCTGCCCGAAGGTCTGCAGCAGTTCCTGCGCCATCCAGCCGGCGCGCAGCAGCCAGTTGCAGCCGGTGCAATAGGTGATCGACACCTGCGGTTTGGACGTCTCGGTCATCAGGCCCCCTAGAGCGGCAGCGCGTTGGTGTTCTTGATCTCTTCCATCGAGAGCAGCGCGGTGACGTTGTAGACCTTCACCTCGGAAATCAGCGCCTGATAGAAGACATCATAAGCGCGGGCGTTCTTCACACGCACCTTGAGGATATAGTCGATCTCGCCGGCGAGGCGATGCGCTTCCATCACCTCGGGCCGCTCGCGCAGCGCCTTGAGGAACTTTGCCTGCCAGTCGGCCTCGTGCTCCGACGTGCGGATCAGCACGAAGAAACAGGCCTCGAAGCCCAGCTTCTCGGGGTCGGGGATCACCACCTGCGGGCCGATGATCCCGGCCTCGCGCATCTTGCGGATGCGATTCCACACCGGGGTCTTGGATGACCCTACGGCGCGGGCAATCTCGTCCAGCGAACGGCCCGCGTCCTCCTGCAGTTCCAGAAGGATTTTCCGGTCGGTCTCGTCGATCGCCATAGCTGTTCCGCCCTTTCGCCTGCATTGGAACGTCTTCTCCACCCTTAACCACAGGACGGAACGTATGTCCTTATATTTCCGCCCCTCTGGCCGCAACAGGGGACAAAATTCTATATTGAGCGGCAACGAACCCCTTCCCGGAGTGTATCCCGATGCCGAAGCCCTTCACGCCCAAGGTCGTCACCGCCAACGCGCTGATCGAAGGCGACGTGATCTATCTCGCAGCCGATGACAGCTGGGTCCGCGACCTTGCCAAGGCCGAGGTGATCACCGACGAGGCGATCGCACAGATGCGCCTGCTGGACGCGCAGGCGCGCGCCTCCGAAACGGTTGGTGTCTACCTCGCCGACGTCAAGCTGGGCGCCGATGGCGCCGAGCCGGCGCACTTCCGCGAGGACTTCCGCCGCACCGGCCCCTCGAACTATTTCCACGGCAAGCAGGCCGAAGCCGACGCCTGATCCGGCGCCCTTCCCCACGCAGCGACCAGGCCAGACGCAGGAGACCCAGATGTACCGCTATACCGAGTTCGACACCGCCTTCATTCAGGAACGCAACCGCCAGTTCCGGGCGCAGGTCGAGCGCCGCATCGCCGGCAACCTCACCGAAGACGAATTCAAGCCCCTGCGCCTGATGAACGGCCTCTACCTGCAGCTGCACGCCTACATGCTGCGCGTGGCGATCCCCTATGGCACGCTGAGCTCGGCGCAGATGCGCCAGCTCGCGCTGCTGGCCGAGAAGTGGGACAAGGGCTACGGCCATTTCACCACCCGCCAGAACATCCAGTACAACTGGCCGAAGCTCTCGGATGTGCCCGACATGCTCGACGCGCTGGCCGAGGTGAACCTGCACGCCATCCAGACCTCGGGCAACACGATCCGCAACGTGACCGCGGACCATTTCGCCGGCGCTGCCGCCGACGAGATCGCCGATCCGCGCCCGGTCGCCGAGTTGCTGCGTCAGTGGTCCACCGACCACCCGGAATTCCAGTTCCTGCCGCGCAAGTTCAAGATCGCCGTCACCGGCGCGCCGAATGACCGCGCGGTGATCAAGGCGCATGACATCGGCATCGAGATCGTCGAGAAGGACGGCCAGCAGGGCTACCGCGTGCTCGTCGGTGGCGGCCTCGGCCGCACGCCGATGATCGGCAAGGTGCTGTCC
This sequence comes from Salipiger sp. ABF4_146, assembly GCF_056161345.1. Lineage (NCBI taxonomy): Bacteria > Pseudomonadati > Pseudomonadota > Alphaproteobacteria > Rhodobacterales > Roseobacteraceae > Salipiger > Salipiger sp. ABF4_146. The sequence continues at coordinate 111,460 of NZ_JBSWYX010000007.1, forward strand.
GACTTCGTGCCGCAGGAAGACCTGCTGCCCTTCGTCGAGGCCACCGTGTCTGTCTGGAACCTGCTGGGCCGCCGCGACAATAAGTACAAGGCACGCATCAAGATCACCGTGCACGAGCACGGCATCGAGGAGATTCAGCGCCTCGTTGCAGAGCGTTTCGCCGAGACCAAGGAGGCCTTCAACGGCGCCGACCTCGCGCTCTACGACGAGATCAAGCAGAGCTTCCAGCCGCCCGCTTTCCGCAATGCGCCCGAGGATGATTTCGCGAGCGCCTATGAGGCCGACCCGGTGTTCCGCTCTTGGGCCGACACCAACCTCGCCGCGCATAAGGCACCGGGCTATGCCATCGTACAGATCTCGCTGAAAGCCCACGGCCAGACCCCGGGCGATGCCTCGGCGGACCAGATGCGCGTGCTGGCCGACCTCGCCGAGCGCTTCGGCCACGACGAGCTGCGCATTTCCCACGAGCAGAACGTGATCCTGCCGCATGTGCACAAGTCGGACCTGCCGCAACTGCACAAAATCCTCGCGGCGCATGGCCTCGGCACCGCCAACATCGGCAAGATCTCGGATATCATCGCCTGCCCCGGCATGGACTACTGCGCGCTGGCCACGGCGCGGTCGATCCCGATCGCCACACAGATCGCCACCCGGTTCGACGAGCTCAAGACCGAGCATGAGATCGGCGACCTGAAGATCAAGATCTCGGGCTGCATCAACGCCTGCGGCCACCACCACGTGGGCCATATCGGCATCCTCGGGCTGGATCGCGGCGGCGTCGAGACCTACCAGATCACCCTCGGCGGCGACGGCACCGAGACCGCCTCCCTGGGCGAACGCACCGGTCCGGGCTTCTCCTATGAGGAAATCGTGCCGGCGATCGAACGGCTGGTTGACGCCTACGTCGAGAACCGCGAAAGCGCCGACGAGACCTTCCTGCAGGCCTATCGCCGTCTTGGCATGGCGCCGTTCAAGGAAGCGCTCTACGAGACCGAAAAGAAGAACGCCGAGGCAGCCTGAGGCGATGACCCTGCAACTCCCTCCCAACACGCCCGAGACAGGCGCCAAAGCTCTGCTGCCCGATGAGCTGGCAGAGCTGCGCGCCCGGGTCGACGCGCTCAACGCGCGCTACCGGCACCACGGCGCGACCGCGGTGCTGGAGGGGGCCCTGCGCGATCCCGAGGCGGGCGAAATCGCCATGGTCTCGTCCTTCGGGGCGGAGTCGGTGGCGCTGCTGCACCTCGTGGCGGTGGTGGACCGGACAACCCCGGTGCTGTTCATCGACACGCGGTTGCTGTTCGCCGAGACGTTGGCCTACCAGCAAGAGGTGGCCGAACGGCTGCGTCTGTCGGACGTGCGGGTGATCCGCACCGACGCCGAGACGCTGGCGGCCAAGGACCCTTACGGTGCGCTGCGCTTTTCCGATCAGGATGCCTGCTGCGCCCTGCGCAAGAACCTGCCGTTGGAACAGGCGCTGTCTGGCTTTGACGGCTGGATCACCGGGCGCAAGCGCTACCAGTCGAAGACCCGCGCCGGCCTCGAGTTCTTCGAGCTCGAAGAGGAGACCGGGCGGATCAAGGTAAACCCGATGGCGCATTGGGCGCCCGAGGATATCGGCGCCTATATGGACGAGAACCGCCTGCCCCGGCACCCGCTGGTGTCGCAAGGCTACCCATCCATCGGCTGCGCGCCCTGCACCAGCAAGGTCGCCGCCGGAGAGGACCCCCGCGCCGGACGCTGGCGCGGACAGGACAAAGTTGAATGCGGCATCCATTTCGTGAATGGCGAAGCCGTGAGAGAAGGACAGAGCCAATGACCGTCATCGTCACCGACGCGGGCTTCGGCCCCGACACTTGGGCAGATCAGGACACCCCCGTGCTGGACCTGCCTTCCGACACCGATCCGGCAACGCTGGAGGCGCCGCACAATGCCGTCCACGTGCGCATCGCCTTCCCCAGCTTCGCCGATGGCCGCGGCTTCACGCTGGCCCGGCTGCTGCGCCTGCGTGGTTACACTGGCACGCTGCGCGCCGCTGGCCACGTGATCTCGGATCAATACGCCATGGCACGTCGCTCGGGGTTTGACGAGGTCGAGATCTCGGAAGAACTGGCCGCCCGGCAGCCCGAGGCCGAGTGGAAATTCCGCGCCGACTGGCGGAAACACGACTACCAGTCCCGGGTGCGCGGCTAAACCGCCTTTCGCCTGATCTGCATCAACGCTACACCCAAGGGGCCGGTCCAACAGGATCGGCGAGAGAGATCATGACAGAGATGACCCCCGTGACCGAAACCTCCGCTGCGAAAGCCGACGCACCCAAGAAGATGGTGCTCCCCGACGCCCAGACCGTGACCGAGGTCAAGCACTGGACGGATCGGCTCTTCTCGTTCCGCGTCACCCGCCCCGCCAGCCTGCGCTTCCGCTCGGGCGAGTTCGTGATGATCGGCCTGATGGGCGATCCCGACCCGAAGACCGGCAAGCAAAAGCCGCTGCTGCGCGCCTATTCCATCGCCTCGCCCAGCTGGGACGAGGAACTGGAGTTCTACTCGATCAAGGTGCAGGACGGCCCGCTGACCTCGAAGCTGCAGCACATCCAGCCCGGTGACGAGCTGATCCTGCGGCCCAAACCCGTGGGCACGCTGGTGCATGACGCGCTGCTGCCCGGCAAGCGCATCTGGTTCTTCGCCACCGGCACCGGCTTTGCGCCCTTCGCCTCGCTGCTGCGCGAGCCGCAGACCTACGAGGACTACGAAGAGATCATCATCACCCACACTTGCCGCGAGGCGGGCGAGCTGGAGTATGGCGCCGCGCTGATCGAAAGCCTGAAGCATGACGAGCTGCTCAACGAGGTGATCGGCGAAGGCTTCTGGAAGAAGATCAAATACTACCCGACGACCACCCGCGAAGAGAGCCCGAAGATGGGCCGCATCACCGACCTGATGCGCTCGGGCGAGGCGTTTGCCGATCTTGGCGTCGCGCCGCTGACCCCCGAGACCGACCGCGCGATGATCTGCGGCAACCTCGCCTTCAACCTCGAATTGAAGGAGATGTTCGAGGAATACGGCCTCGAGGAGGGCGCCAACTCGGACCCGAAACACTACGTGGTGGAAAAGGCCTTCCTCGACTGAAGCCCCGCCACACCAAATACAAACGCCTTCCGAAGCCGACTTCGGAAGGCGTTTTTGTTTGTCGCGACAGCTGGGGCAACCGGCGACGCCGGGGATAGGTGAATGCGTCGCCGGCCCGGGCCCCGGGTGCGCCCCGGAGCGTGCGAGAGATCGCCGCGCAGCCCCCTGCCCGGCGATCAGGTACAAAGCCTCAGGCGGCGGCCTGCTGCGACAGCTCGGCAATGATGCCGCGCAGGAAGTCCACGCAGAGGTCCAACTGCGCGAGTTCGACAAACTCGTTGGGTTTATGCGCCTGGTCGATCGAGCCGGGGCCAACGATGACCGACGGAATACCGCCGACCTGCTCGAACACGCCGCCCTCCGAGCCGTAGGAGACCTTGCCGCCCCACGCCTCGGGCATCAGCCGCGCGTAACGGGCGTAGCCGGCGCTGTTGCGCGCCTCGCCCATCGCCGGATAGGCGAAGATGCGGTCAAAGCGGATGCCGGTGCCCGGCGTCTTCTCGGCCATGGACGCCCCCACCTCGGCCTCGATCTGCGCCAGCAGTTCGGCCATGTCAGCCTCTGGGTCCATGTCGGCGATGGAGCGCAACTCGAAGGTGAAGCTGCAGCTGTCGGGGGTGACATTGGTCGCAACGCCGCCCTCCACCATGGTCGCCAGCATGGTCGCATGCGGCACGGTGAAATCCGCGTCGAACGGGCCCTCGGTCTCGTAGCGCTTGCCGCGCTCGGAGATGCGCGCGATGGCCTGCGCGGCATATTCGATGGCGTTGACATGCTCGGGCACAAAGGACGAATGCCCCGAGGTGCCGGTGACATGGGCGCGCATGGCGATCTTGCCCTTCTGGCCGGTCACCAGTTCCATCATCGACGGCTCGCCGATGATCGCGAACTCCGGCGGCACCGGCAGCGCTGCGAGGTGCTTGGCAATCGCCGGCGCGCCAAGGCAACCGACCTCCTCGTCATAGGAAAAGCAGAAGTAGACCGGACGGGTCAGCGGTGCCGCCGCCAGTTCGGGCGCAACGGCCATGGCGCAGGCGGCAAAGCCCTTCATGTCGCAGGCACCGCGCCCGTAGAGCTTGCCGTCCCGCACTTCGGCGGTGAAGGGGTCGCTCTCCCACTCCGGTTCATCCGCCGGAACCACGTCGGTATGGCCAGACCACACCAGCCCCGCCACATCCTCGGGCCCGAAGGCCGCGACGAGATTGGCCTTGGCGCCGGTCTCGTCAGGCAGGATGGTGATCCGCGCCCCAAGCGCCCCGAGATAATCGGCCATGTGATCGATCAGCGGCCGGTTGCCATTGCGGGAAACCGTATCGAACCCGATCAGGTCCGCCAGGTGCTGCGCGGCGCTGGCCTGCCGCTCAGGGGCGGGCGTTGTCTCGCTCTGCAGGGTCATTGGGCAACTCGTCTTTCTGTCTTGGATTTCTGAAACTCGCGGCGCACGGTGATCGACACGACAAACACGATAAGCGCGGCAAACACCCATGTGATCGGCGACGACAGTAGCACCATCGGATCCCCGCGCGAGATCGCGAGCGCCCGGCGCAGGTTTTCTTCCAGCATCGGGCCGAGGATGAAGGCGATCAGGAAGGGCGCTGCGGGAATGTTCAGCAGGAACATACCGAAGCCCACCAGCCCCATCACCAGCAGCACCGCCACATCGAAGGTGCTCGAGGCGATCGAGTAGATGCCGAAGATGCACAGCAGCAGCACCAGCGGCGTCAGCAGGGTCTGCGGGATGTGCGAGACCTTGGCGAACATGCGCATGGTTGCCTTGCCCGCGAAGAACAGCAGCACCGAAGAGACCAGCATGCCGATCAGCAGCATGTAGACCTCGTGGATGTTGGTCTGGAACAGCAGCGGGCCGGGGGTAAGGCCTTGGATCATGAAGGCGCCGAGCATCACGCCGGTGATCACGTCGCCCGGCACGCCAAGCGCCAGCAGCGGGATCATCGTCGCGCCGCAGGCGCCATTGTTGGCCGACTCCGACGCGGCGATGCCTTCCAGCTCGCCCTTGCCGAAGTTCGCGCCCTGTTTCGAGGTGCGCTGCGCCTCGCCATACGAGAAGAACGCCGCCGAAGACGGGCCGATGCCCGGAATGGCGCCCAGCACCGAGCCGATCACCGAGCCTTTGAGGATAGACTTCAGTGAGCCCATGAACTCTTCTCGCGTCACGTGCTGCGCACCGAGCGTCGCCGCCTCTTCCTTCTTGGCCGCGCGCATCACCACCAGCTTGATCAGTTCGGGCAGCGCGAAGAGGCCGATCAGCACCGGCGCGATCGACAGACCCGCCTGCATGTCGGGGGTGAAGGCAAAGCGGAACGAGCCGTACATATCCTCGCCCACGGTCGCCAGCAGCAGACCCAGCGCCGCCGAGACGAGCCCCAGCAGCAGTGAATTGCCCGACACGCCCGCCACGGTGGTCAGCGCGAAAAGCATCAGCATGAAGAACTCGGGCGGGCCGATGCGCAGCGCCAGAACGGCCAGCGGCGCGGCGAAGAAGATCAGCGACAGGTTCGAGATGAAGTCGCCCGTCACCGACGAATAAAGCGCCATGTTCAGCGCCTTGCCCGCCTTGCCCTGCTGCGCCAGAGGGTAGCCGTCGAGCGCGGTGCAGGCCGCCGAGGCGGTGCCCGGCGTCTTGATCAGGATGGCCGAGACCGAGCCGCCGTAGGTCGAGCCCTTGTAGAGGGCGACCAGCAGCAGGATCGAGGGCACCGGCTCCATGTAGAAGGTGAAGGGCAGCGCCAGCGTCACCGCCATGGTCCCGGTCATGCCGGGGATCGCGCCGACGATCACCCCGCCCCAGATGCCCGCGACCATAATCAGCAGGTTCTGGAGGGTGGCGACCGCGTGCAGCGCCGAGAGGATTTCATTGAGCATTGTGGTCTCCGATCAGAAGCCGAAGGGCTTCGTCAGCGCGCCCTTGGGAAACTGCGTGCCAAGCGCGGAATTGAAGAACAGCGTCAGCAGGACCGGCCCGCCAAAGCACAGCAGCGCGATCCACAGCTTGTGGCCGCGCTCGCCCGTCATCAGCACGATGGCCAGCGTCAGCGCCATCGTGGCGACCATGAAGCCGACATAGGGCAACAGCGCGAGGAACAGGCCGAAGGCGACGACGAGGCCAGCAAAACGCCCGATCATCCGGGCGCGGCTGCTGCCGTCGGTCTCGATCGGCTCCTCCAGCGGTGCGGGCCGGGTGAACGTCAGGAAGAGTGCCAGCAGGCCAAGCGCGAGGCCGACGATCGACACGGTGCGCGGCCACATGTCCGGCGGCGGGGCGAAACCGGGAATGAAGGCGGGGCGAGGCACGAAAACGGGAACCAGGGCGAAGGCGGTAAGCGCGAAGAAAGCAGCAATTACCAGCCCCCGCAGGACGGGCTTGGACATGGCGATGCTCCTGGGAATGGGGTCCTCGGGCGGAGGAGAGCGGCGCGGCCCGCGCAAGGGGCCGCGCCTTGGTCGTCAGGCGAGTGCGTCAGACGGGCATCGGGGCGCGAGCGCGCCCCGCACCGCTCAGTTCGACAGGTAGCCGAAGTCCTGCGCGAGACCGTGGAACAGCTCGTACTGGCCCTTGGCGTAGTCGGTCATGTCGACGTCGCCGATGGTCGAGATCGAGCCGCGGCGCGCCGCGAGGTCGAGCCACTTCTCGTCGGTGGCGACCTGGCCCAGCACCTCGTCCCACTTGGCGACGACGTCTTCCGGCAGGTCCTTGGGACCGTAGAGCGCGCTCCAGCCAGCGATCTGGCCGGCCTTCTCGTAGCCCATCTCTTGCGCGGTGGCGACGTCGGGCAGGCTGTCCATGCGCTTCGGCGCGAAGACCATCAGCGCCTTCATGTCACCGCTTTCGATGTGCGGCATCAGCGAGGCTGCCGCCATGGCGACAAAATCCACGTGGCCGCCCAGCAGAGCGGTGGCCAGTGCGCCACCACCTTTGTAGGGCACGAGGGTCGCGGCGGTCAGCGGGTCGAGGTCATTGTCGGCCAGCAGCGCCTGCGTGGTGAACCCGTCGATGGCGGTTGCGCCCGAGGCGGCATAGGTCATGCGGCCGTTGCTTTCCTCGATGGCGGCGATCAGCTCATCGACGCTGTCATAGGGCGCATCGCCGCGCACGGCGAGGATCATCGGCGTGGCTTCCAGCGCGCCGAGGAAGGTGTAGGCATCCCACGGCACGGCATTGCCGGGCGTCACGGCGGGCGACAGCGCCATGCCGACGCGGGCCAGCAGCAGCGTGTAACCGTCGGCCTCTGCTTCCGACACCGAGCGCGCGCCGTTCATGCCGCCAGCGCCGGGCTTGTTCATCACGGTGACCGGCTGGCCAAGGAACGGCTGCGCGGTCTCTGCCAGCGCGCGGCCAGCGAGGTCGGACGCGCCGCCGGGGCCATAGGGCACCACCAGCGTCACCGCCTGATCGGGATAGGTCTGGGCCGCTGCGGGGCCGGTTGCTGCGATCACGGCAAGGGCGATCGATCCGAGTAGCTTTTTCATTATTCACCTCACGTAGGGTCCGGGGTGGCCCCCGAACTGTTGGATCGGCGTCACCATCCACAGTATGCGATTGTTGACAATAGCCGACCATGAGTTGCAAAAACTGCATACTGAGGGAGCGGCCATGTACAAGATACGGGAACTGGAGGCGTTCGACGCCTATATGCGCCTCGGCGGTGTGAAGCTGGCCGCCGAGCATATGGAGACCAGCCAGCCGATGATCAGCCGGCTGCTCTCGGGTCTCGAAGAAAAGGTCGGCTTCGCGCTTTTCCTGCGCAAGCGCAACCGCTTGGCCCCCACCCCCGAGGCGTTCCGTTTTCACCAGACGGTGGTGCGTCACCTCGCCGGGCTGCGCGATCTCGAGCAGGAGGCGGTCGCCATCGCCAACGGTCAGGTGGGGCATCTGGTGATCGCCGCGCAGCCAGTGTTCTGCGACACCTTCCTGCTCGACGCGCTGCGCAGATTTCGCGAAACCCACCCGCAGGCGACGGTGCAGATCGTCGATGTGGGCATGGCCGAGATGCTGCGGATGATCTCGGAACAGCGGTGCGACCTTGCCTTCGGAATCACCCTCAACGCCGATGCCTTCGGCGGCGAGGCGCTGTCACTGGGCCACTGCACGGCGCGCTGCATCATGCCCAAGGGCCACCCGCTCGGCACCGTCGAGGAAATTCCCCTGCCCCGGCTGCGCAAGGAATGGTTCATCGATCTGGCGCCCGACAGCCCGCTGCGACAGCGCGTCGATCACATGATGGATACGATCGACGTGCGCCGCACCATCGCGGCGGAACTGCGCACCCTGCACGGCGTGGTGCGGCTGGTTGAACGCGGCGTTGGGCTGGCGATCGTCGACCCGGTGGCGTTGCGGCTGATCGACCCCGAGAAGGTCACAGCGCATCGGCTGATCCCGGAAATCACATGGGATATCGCGCAGTTCCTGCCGCGCGGCCGGCCACTCAGCGCGGTGGGTCAGGCCTTTGCCCGGGCCATCGCCATCGAGATAGACAACCTCAAACTCGATGGGCTGGTGACGTGATCCAAGCGCTCAGGCGCTGCTCACTCGCGGCTGAGGTCCGAGATGCGCGCCTGTGAGGGCACGAGCCCCAGCAGCAACAGCCCGGCATAGACGCCGAGCAAGCCAAGCGCCGTGTAGACCGACATGCCCTCGAAGAAGCTGAGTGCCATCACCGTGCCCGGCTGGAAGTTGTGCACCATGAGGACCGCGGTGATTCCGGTCAGCCCCGCCAGCGCCGCCAGCAGCGGCAGTTCCGCCCGTCGCAGCGCGGGCGTGTTCAGCCCGGCCAGACCCGCGGCGCCGATCAGCAGGCCCGCCATCGTGCCGGGAGACATGCGGTCCGCCATGGGACGCTTGGCCAGCAACGCATCGAGCCCCTCGGCGCCGACGCTCAGCACGAGCGAGTTGGTCAACGCCACGCCCGCCGCGCCGACGGCGCAGAACCAAATCGCGGTCGATGGGCCACGCCCGCTCGCGGAAAGCGCGAGCCCGCAGAACAAAAGGGCCAGAGCGATTGCCGTACTGGGCACCATCGCCGCCCGATCCGGCGCAGAGCGCACCAGACTTTCGGTGTGCGACATCCAGCCAAACAGAACAATGCCCAACATGGCGAGCGACGCCAAAGAGAGGCCAAAAGTGACATAGCGCTGCAGCGCTGCAGACTTGCGGTGTTTCATTCGGGGTCGATCCGGCTTGGGGCGCGGGCGCGCGAAACGATCATGAATACGCCGTATCTATCCCTCCGGATCACCCTCGCGCCACATTTTACTGACGCGAAGGTGATTTTTTTGGTCCAGCCGTGCAAACCGCTCTCGAGTGGTCTCAGAGGCCGAGACGCTCGCGGGCTTCTTCCAGCACCGGCGCAAGCTGCTCGGGCGCATCGCGCACCGACGCCAGCGCCGATTTCGTCGCCTCCTTGGCAGCAAAGCCAAGGTCGGACTGGTCGATGTAGGCCTCGGCCCGGTCGTAGTCGAACCCTTCGACGGTGAAGAGGTCGCGCAGTTCCTCTTGGGTCATCTGCGCCACCGCCGCGCCGCTTTCGCCCGCGCCCTGCAAAGCGCGGTCGGCGTCGTCCATCGCGCCTTCGGCCGAGGCCATGGCGCTGTCGGCCGCGTCGCGCAGGCTGTCGGCGGCATCGCTCGCCGCCTGCGACGCGCTGTCCATCGCCTCGCGGGCGCTGTCGGCCACAGCGGCGGCTGCCCCTTCGGCGGTCTGTGCAGCATTGCTGGCCGCATCCGACACAGCCTCCATCGCGCTGTCCGCCGCCTCGCCGGCGCTGTCGAGCGCCTCGTGCCCCGAGGCGGCGGCATCTTCGGCCACCTCGTTGAGCGTCTCGCTGGCCGCTTCCGCCTCCTGCTGCGCCTCGTTTGCCGCCGCATCGGCGTCCGCCCCGGCGTCTTCCAGCGCGTCTTGCATGGTGTCCGGCTCGGCGGTCTCTTCGACCATCGGCACCTGTTCCTGCGGCTGTTGCATGCCGAAGACCACGATGACCACGATCACCACCGCCCCGAGGATCAGAATCGCTTGTTTCATTTCAGATAACTCCAGTGTCGCGTGGGTGTGACATAGGTATCCACCCTGCCATGACCAGCGCCCGAGCGCGGCCCCGGCAGGCTTCTGCCCCCCGGATCGGCAAGTTGAGGCTGGCCAAGCGCCGGTTTCGGCCATTTGCCGCTTGAAACAGCCGGTTTGCAGCACTACTTTGCGCGCCTACCAGACATGGCAACGAAGGACGAAAACCATAGCTCGCAGACCTCACAACGCGCCCCCGACGCGCGACACCGGCCCCCGCGTCAACGATCGCATCCGGGCTCCCGAAATCCGCCTGATCGGCGCCGAAGGCGAGAACCTCGGCGTGCAGACTCCTGCGCGTGCGATGGAGATGGCCGAGGACGCCGGTCTCGACCTCGTGGAGATCTCGCCGAACGCCAAACCGCCCGTCTGCAAGATCATGGACTTCGGCAAGTTCAAATACGAACAGCAGAAGCGTGAGAGCGAGGCGCGGAAAAAGCAGAAGACCATCGAGGTCAAGGAAGTGAAATTCCGCCCCGGCACTGACACGCACGACTATGACGTCAAGATGCGCAACGTGCTGAAGTTCCTCGAGGCCGGCGACAAGGTGAAGATCACCCTGCGCTTCCGTGGCCGCGAGATGGCGCACCAGAACCTCGGTCGCGAACTGCTCGAGCGGGTGTCCGAGGACGTCAAGGAAGTGGGCAAGGTCGAGAACATGCCCAAGATGGAAGGCCGCCAGATGGTCATGATGATCGGTCCGATCACCAAGTAAGCCATCCGCTTTCCGAAGTGTTTAAACCCGCCGTGCTGCCGCCGGCGGGTTTTGCTTTTGCGCGATGGCGGCTTTTGGGGGGCGCTGCTCCCAGGATCGGATTTTGGGGGCGCTGCCCCCGACCGCCTCTGCGGCGGCCTCCCCCGGGATATTTTCGTCTAGACGAAGCGGGGGAGCCCGTCTCGGCGCGATCAGCCTTCGCGCGGGCGCGGGCGCGAGGGCGGCTCTTTCAGCAGGCCGCCGACGCCCATGGCAGCGATCTCTGCCGGGCTGACCTGCTGGCCGCAAATCAACCTCTCCAGCACCCAGTCGGCGCCATTGAGCGCCGGCGAGCGCGCGCAGCCCGGCAGGCCGATCACCGGGCGGCCGGCGTGCTGGCCGTAAAACAGCAGATTGCCGGGATCGACCGGCATGCCGAAATGCGTCACCTCTCCGCCAGCGCGACGCAGCGCCTCGGGCGCGACATCGTGCAGATCAGAGGTCGCCGAGCCGGTGAGGATCAGCACCATGTCCCCCGGCGCCTGCGCGATCGCCGCAGCCAGAGGGGCAGCGCGGTGCGGCACCTGCACACGCGGACCAAGCTCGGTGTCGAACCGGTCGAGCCGCGCGCGGGTGGCGCGGCGGCCCTTGTCGCCCGGGTCGGTGCCGACGCTGGTTTCGATCAGTGTCGCGGTCCGCGCAATCGGCGCATGCAGGCGCAGCGCCCCGCCGCGTGCGGCGGCGCAGGCACGCGCAAGCGCCGCTTCGGGCACGGCATAAGAGATGATCTTCACCGTCGCCACCATCGCCCGGGCGGCGCAGCGCTGCCAAGGCCGCAGCGTCGCCACGGTGATCATCGGGTGTACCGCGTTCACCGCGTTGATCCGCGCCGCATCCACCTCGATGACACCGGGACCAAGCGCGTGCAGATTGACCCGGCCCGTGGTCGCCGGCCCAAGCCGCAACCCCGCCGCTGCAGGATCGGGCAACAGCGCCTCCGCAAGGCGCAGCGCAGCACTGTCCTCGGGCACGTCCTCCGGCTCGAGCCGCGCCACGATCACCTCGCTGCGTCCCGCCTCGCGCAGCCGTGGCAAATCGTCAGGCGTCAGGACATGGCCCTTCTTCAGCCGCCCATCCGGCAGCGCCACCGCATGGGCGAGCACCGCCCCGGCGGCTTCGTCGGTCGGCATCGGGCCGAATTTCATGCGCCTTTCCTCAGTACGCGGGTTATTTCGGCAATGATCGAAACAGCGATTTCCGACGGGCCCGAGGCGCCGATATCAAGCCCGATCGGGCCATGGATGCGCGCGATCTCGGCCTCGGTGAACCCGGCCTCGGTCAGCCGCGCCACGCGCTTGGCGTGGGTGCGGGTAGAGCCAAGCGCGCCGATATAGAAAACCTTGCTGCGCAGCGCCGCCTCCAGCGCCGGATCGTCGAGCTTGGGGTCATGGGTCAGCAGCACCAGCGCCGTGCGCATGTCGAGCCCGAGCTTGGTGAGCGCCTCGTCGGGCCAGTCATCAAGGATGGTCTCGCCGGGAAAGCGCGCCGCCGAACCGAAGGCCTCGCGCGGGTCGATCAGCACGGGATCATAGCCGGCAATGCGCGCCATGGGCAGCAGCGCCTGCGCGATATGCACGGCCCCGACCACCAGCAGGCGCAGCGGCGGGTTGTGGATGGCGACGAAGGCGCGGCTGTCTTCGACAAAGCCGGAACGGTCCATGCGGAAGGCGGTCTCATGCCCCTCATAGGCCAGACGGCGGTCCTGTGTGTCGAGGTCCACCACATAGGCCACCGGGGTGCGGGCGGCGCGCGCCGCGCAGAGCTCGGCCAGCAGCGGCTCGGGCATCACCGCGCCCACCGGCTCGACGAGCACGCGGATTGTGCCGCCGCAGGCAAGGCCGACCGCGAAGGCGTCCTGATCCGAGACGCCAAACTCCAGCTCTCGCGGTTTGCCATCGTCCAGCGCTTCCAGCGCCTCGACGATCACCGCGCCTTCGACGCAGCCGCCCGAGACCGAGCCTTCTATTTCGCCATCGCCCGAAATGGCCAGCTGCGCGCCGGTGCGGCGCGGCGCCGAGCCCCATGTTTCGATCACCGTGGCCAGCGCAGCGCCGCGCCCGGCGCGGTGCCAGGCCAGCGCGGTTTCGGGAATGGCGTCGAACCGGGCGGTGTCGAGACTGCCTTTGGTTTCGCTCATGAGATTTCCTCCGAAGTTCGGGCGACGTGCGCGGCGGATCAGACCGCCTGCTGATAGACCGCCGAGACCTCGGCGCGAATGATCCTTGCGATCAGCGCGCAATCCTCAAGGCTGAAGGTCAGCGGCAGGCGCATGTCGAGGATGCCGGTCAGGATGCGGTCGGTGGCGGGCATCGGGGTGGACGGGGCGTAGCGCCAGCTGTCGTAGCGCGAGGTGAAGGCCACCGGCTCGGCCCCGCCGAACCACTTCAGCTCGACACCGCGCGCGGCGCAGCGGGCCAGCAGATCGGTGATCGTCTGCGGCGACCAGTCCAACACCAGCGCCTGGATCGACGAGCCGACATAGCTTTCCTGCGCGGGGCGGTCGATCACCGTCAGGCCCGACGTGCCGCGCAGCCCGTCCTCGACCACGCGGTAGCGGTCGTTCCAGCGCGCGATCTGCTCGGGCAGCGCGGCCAGTTGCGGGCGCAGCAGCGCGGCGCGCAGGTTGTCCATCCGGCCCGACACGTTGGGGGTGACGTATTTCACCCGCTCGAACACCTCGGGCCCCGGCGCGGCAAGGTGGCGCTCATAGAGCATGTAGCTGCCCGAGAGCATCACCGCGCGGGCCGCGATCTCTTCGTCGTCGGAGACCAGAAAGCCGCCCTCGCCCGAGTTCATATGTTTGTAGGTCTGCGTGGAGTAGCAGCCGACCGCCCCGTGCCGTCCCGAAGGGACACCATTCCAAGATGCCCCCATGGTGTGGGCGCAATCCTCGATCACCTGCACGCCAGCGGCATCACAGAGCGTCATCAGCCGGTCCATATCGCAGATGTGCCCGCGCATGTGCGACAGCATCAGCACGCGCGCCTGCGGCAGCTTGGCGGCGAGATCGTCGAGGTCGATGGTCAAATCCTCGGTCACCCCGACAAAGACCGGCTCGGCTCCGACCGCGGCGATTGCCCCTGGCACCGGCGCAAGGGTGAAGGCATTGGTCAGCACCTTGTCGCCCGGCTGCACCTGAAGCGCACGCAGCGCACATCCCAACGCGTAGCCGCCCGACGCCACGGCGACGCAGTAGCGGGCCCCGGTGAACGCCGCGAACTCCTGCTCCAGAAGCGCGGTCTCGGCGGTTTCTCCGGCGGCGGTGTTATAGCGGTGCAGCCGGCCATGCTGCAGCACTTCCAGCGCGGCGGCGATCCCGGCCTGGGGGATCGGCTCTTGCTGGGTGAAGCTGCCGGTGAACCGCTCGGCGGCGAGGGGTTGGGTCGTGGGCGTGTCGGTCATGGCGCATTGATGCGCCCGCGCCGCGCCGTGGTCAATGCGGAAGGGATCACGCCGACGTGCCCGCCCGGTCCGGCGCGGTCAGCAGCGCGTGCGCCGCATCCAGAGCAGCACGCACCGGCGGGTCGTGGCGCGCCTCGTGATGGGCGACCAGCCATTCGTCATGCGCCAAGGCCTCTATCGGCTCCGACAGGCGGATCAGGCCCAGCTCTGTGTCGCCAGCGAAGCAGGGCATGACGATCCGCGCGACGCCCGCCAGCGCCAGATCAAGCGCCAGCCGCGCATCGGAGGCATGGGTGACGATCTGCTCGGCATGGGTGTCGCGCAGCCAGCGTTCCGAGGGCGTGGTCGCGGCGCCCGGCGGCAGGGTCACATAGCCCGTCACCGCCGCGTCGCGGCCATAGGCGGCATAACTCAGGTGCCGCGTCCGGCGGCCTGCCAGCCACGGCTGTTCCGGGCGCCGGTTGCGCACACCGATGTCGGCGGCACGGCGCGCGATGTCTAGATCGGCGTTGGAGGCGGTGAACTCGGGCAGCCAGTCCGCCTCCGGGGTCCAAACCCGCGCCAGCCCGCGCGCCAAGAACCGCGAGGTCCAGAGCCCGGCGGTGATCCGCACCCGCACCGGCCCGGTGCCGCCCTGTCGCCATCGTTCAAGCCGGGCCGTCACCTCGTGCAACCCACGCATCTCCTCCGCCAGCTGTCGACCCTCGGCGGTGAGCCCGTAGCGCTGCGCGCCGCGCTGAAAGAGCGGTTGCCCAAGCTGGCGCTCGAGCTCGGTCATGCGTCGGCTGAGCGTCGGCAGGCTGGCACCGCTGCGCTTCGCCGCCCCCGCCAGCGTGCCCGCATCGGCCACCGCAAGAAACAGCACGATATCGTCGAGGCTGGGCGGTGTTTTCATTTCTGAAAGTCCCCTTGGCATCTTCGCGGCTGATCTGGCGCCCCTCAGGCGCGCATACCGGGAGCCATCCAAGCATGACTTTCAATATCAGAAGGAAGGCCGCCATGCAGGTTTTTTTGCAGCCACTGCGCGAGGTGCCCCAGCCCGACACCGGATACGCCCGCGAGCGCGCCGCCGCGCAAGCCGCTGTGGCAGCGCAAAGTCGGGCGCGACAGCGTTACACGTTGGGAGCCCCCCTGCGGCTGGTCCGCAAGTTCACAGCATTTCTGCGTAGGACGCCGCAGCGCGCCGCCCGGCTCACCCGATGAGCCGCGCCACCGCCGCCGACAGCTCGTCGAAATGGCCGATCATCGCCTCAGGGGCCAGATCGCGCACCGTCTCGCCATCGGGGCCGAAGCCGACGAGGATGCAGGGCACGCCCGCAGCCTTCGCGGTGTTGCGGTCCGTCGCCGTGTCGCCGACCAGCAGGCTTTGCGCCACCGCACCACCGGCACGCTCCACCGCCGCCACATAGGGCGCCGGATCGGGTTTGCGGGTGGCCAGCGTGTCGGCCCCGATCAGCGCGTCGAAATGGCCGCGCGCGCCCATCCGTTCCATCAGCGTCTGCGCCAGCCCCTCTGGCTTGTTGGTGCAGATGCTGACCCGATAGCCCGCCTCGCGCAGTCCCTGCACCGCATCCAGCGCGCCGGGATAGAAGCGCGTGTAGCGGTCGATGGCCTCGCCATAGACCGACAGAAGCTCGGGGTACCAGCGCGCGATCAGTTCTTCGGAGAAGGCATCTTCGCGCTCCAGCCCAGCGGTCAGCATGGCGCGTCCGCCTTTCACCGCGATGCCCGCGTCGGCCAGCGGGTCAAGCCGCACCTGCAGCCCCATGCCCTCGAAACAGGCGTTGGCGGCGGCGATCAGATCGCCGCTGGTGTCGGCAAGCGTGCCGTCGAGATCAAAGACCACCGTGCGCATTCTGCTTGTCCCTTTCGCCCTGCCCTGTCACAGGCTGAAATCCAACGTGACATGGGGCACCTTGCCCCCCTGCCCCAAGCGGATAAAACGGGCGCAGGCAGAAGACAAACAGGAAACCGCATGAGCATCGCGCTGATCCTCCTTGCCGCGGGCAAGGGCACCCGGATGGAATCCGAGCTTCCCAAGGTCTTGCACCGTCTCGGTCAGGCGCCGCTACTGTGGCACGCGCTGCGCGCCGGGCAGGCGCTGGAGCCCTCGCGCGCGGTGGTGGTGGCCGGGCATGGCGCCGAGGAGGTCACCGCCTCCACCGCCGAGTTCGCCCCCGAAGCGCAGGTAGTGATCCAGTCCGAGCAGCTAGGCACCGCCCACGCCGTGGCGCAGGCACAGCCCGCGCTCGAAGGGTTCGACGGCGATGCGCTGGTGCTCTACGGCGACACGCCCTTTATCTCTGAGGCAACGCTCGAAGCCATGCGCGAAGCCCGCGCGCAGCACGATGTCGTGGTGCTGGGTTTCGAGGCGGCCGATCCCGGTCGCTATGGTCGGCTGGTGACGTCGGGCGACTCGCTGGAGCGCATCGTCGAGTTCAAAGATGCGTCCGAAGCCGAACGTGCGATCACCCTGTGCAACTCGGGCGTGGTCTGCGCTGGCAGCGAGACGCTTTTTTCGCTGATCGACGCAGTGGGCAACGACAACGCCTCGGGTGAATACTACCTGACTGACATCGTTGAGATCGCCCGGTCGCGCGGCCTCTCGGCAGGCGTGGTCCGCTGCGACGAGGCCGAGACACTGGGCATCAACTCGCGCGCGGAACTGCGCGCCGCCGAGGCCGCCTTTCAGACCCGCAAGCGCGCGGAACTGCTGGAGGACGGCGTGATGATGCTGGCGCCCGAGACCGTCTTCTTCGCGTGGGACAGCTACGTGGGCCGCGACGCCGAGATCGAGCCCAATGTGGTGTTCGGCCCCGGCGTCACCGTTGAAAGCGGCGCCCGGATTCGCGCGTTCAGTCACCTTGAGGGCTGCCACGTCAGCCGCGGCGCCATCGTCGGCCCCTATGCTCGCCTGCGTCCCGGCGCCGAACTGGCCGAAGATGTGCATGTGGGAAACTTCGTCGAGGTGAAGAACGCCTATCTGGCCGAGGGCGTGAAGGCCAACCACCTGACCTATCTCGGCGACGCCGACGTCGGCGAGCGCAGTAACATCGGCGCGGGCTCCATCACCTGCAACTACGACGGCTTTTTCAAACACCGCACCACCATCGGCAAAGAGGCCTTCATCGGCTCCGACACGATGCTGGTCGCCCCGGTCAGCGTCGGCGACGGCGCGATGACCGGCTCGGGATCGGTGGTGACTGAGGATGTGCCCGCAGGCGCGCTGGCGCTGGGGCGCACGAAACAGGTCACCAAGCCGGGCTTCGCCACCCGTCTGCGCGACATGCTACGCGCCAAGAAGGCCTCCCAGAAAGCCGAAAAAAAGGGATAAAACCATGTGTGGAATCGTAGGCGTTCTGGGCAAGCACGAGGTGGCCCCCATGCTGGTCGAGGCGCTGCGGCGGCTCGAGTACCGCGGCTATGACAGCGCCGGCATTGCCACGGTGCAGGACGGCACGCTCGACCGCCGCCGCGCAGTTGGAAAGCTGGTGAACCTCTCGGACCTGCTGGTGCATGATCCGCTGCGCGGCAAATCCGGCATCGGCCACACCCGCTGGGCCACCCATGGCGCCCCCACCACCCGTAACGCGCACCCGCACCGGGCGGGCAAGGTCTCGGTCGTGCACAACGGCATCATCGAAAACTTCCGCGAGCTGCGCGCCGAACTGGCCAATTGCGGGCTGACCCCCGAGACCGACACCGACACCGAAACCGTCGCCATGCTGGTCTCGCATTACCTCGACACGGGCCTCGCGCCGGTCGCCGCCGCCTCGAAAGCGCTCGGCCGGCTCGAAGGTGCCTTTGCGCTGGCCTTCCTCTTCGACGGCGAAGACGACCTTCTGGTCGCCGCCCGCAAGGGCTCGCCACTGGCCCTCGGCCATGGCGACGGTGAGATGTTCGTCGGCTCCGATGCCATCGCGCTCGCGCCGATGACCGACCGCATCACCTATCTCGAAGAGGGCGACTGGGCCGTTGTCACCCGCGCCGGGGCAGAGATCTTCGACATGGACGGCGCGCCGGTGACGCGCGAGGTGAAGCGGGTCCGGCTCGACCAGACGCAGGTCGACAAGGCCGGCTACAAGCACTTCATGGCCAAAGAGATCGCCCAGCAACCCACCGTGCTGGCCGAGGCACTGGGGGCCTACCTCAAGGGCGACGAGATCGTGCTGCCGCAGCCGGGTCTGGATTTCGCCGAGGTCGACCGGCTGGTTCTGGTCGCCTGCGGCACCGCCTATTACGCCTGTCTCACCGCGAAATACTGGTTCGAAAAGCTGGCCCGCATCCCGGTCGAGGTCGATATCGCCTCGGAATTCCGCTACCGCGAGCCCCCCGTGACGAAGGGCACGGTGGCGCTTTTTGTCAGCCAGTCGGGTGAAACCGCCGACACGCTGGCGGCGCTGCGCTACTGCGCGGGACGGGCCGACAAGATCGTTTCTGTGGTCAATGTCGAGACCTCGACCATCGCCCGCGAGAGCGATCTGGCGCTGCCGATCCACGCCGGTGTGGAGGTGGGCGTCGCCTCGACCAAGGCCTTCACCTGCCAGCTCAACGTGCTGCTGTTGCTGGCGATCAAGGCCGCCGAGGCGCGCGGGCGCATGGACCTCGGCGACAAGTCCGAGCTTCTAGCGCAGCTGCGCGCCCTGCCCGGCCTGTTCAACGCCGCGCTCGACCGCGAGGAGACCATCGCCAGCGCCGCACGGCAGATCGCCGAGGCCCGCGATGTGCTCTTTTTGGGCCGCGGCATGATGTACCCGCTGGCCCTCGAAGGCGCGCTGAAGCTCAAGGAGATCAGCTATATCCATGCCGAGGCCTATGCGAGCGGAGAGCTCAAGCATGGGCCTATCGCGCTGATCGACAAATCCGTGCCGGTGATCGTCATGGCGCCGCGCGACGGGCTCTTCGACAAGACCGTCTCGAACATGCAAGAGGTGATGGCGCGCGGCGGCAAGGTTTGCCTGATCTCCTGCGCCGCGGGGATCGAAGAGGCCGGGAGCGGCATCTGGCAGAGCATCACCCTGCCCGAGGTCGACGACCGCCTTGCCCCGCTGCTCTACGCGCTGCCCGCGCAGTTGCTGGCCTATCACGCCGCCATCGCCAAGGGCACCGACGTGGATCAGCCGCGCAACCTCGCGAAATCCGTAACCGTGGAGTAGACCTCTCCTGTGGCGACAAGGGGGGCTCTGCCCCCGTCCGCTGCGCGGCCTCCCCCGGGATATTGGGGTCTAGACGAAGTAGAAAAAGCCCCGGCGATCCGCGCGATCCCCGGGGCTTCTTCTCTTTTCAAATACGCAAAAATCCGGCGGCGCCGTCCGGCGCGACGCCCGGCAAAGGCTCAGGCGAAGAGGTCGTGCGCCAACTCCAGCGCCTCGACCAGCGTGTCGACCTCTGCTTCGGTGTTGTAGAGACCGAAGGAGGCACGGCAGGTCGCCGACACGCCGAGATGGTCCATCAGCGGCCCGGCGCAGTGATGGCCCGCGCGCACCGCGACACCCTTCTTGTCGAGGATTGTCGAGATGTCATGCGCATGTGCCGCGCCGTCGAGCGTGAAGGAGAAGATCGCCGCCTTGTCCGGCGTGGTGCCCTGAACGTTGAGCCAGTTCAGCCCCTGCAGTTTCGACGCCGCGTATTGCGCGAGCTTGGCCTCGTGCGCGGCGATGTTCTCCATGCCGAGGCCCATCATGTACTCCAGCGCCACACCAAGGCCGATCTGCTGCACGATGCCCGGCGTGCCGGCCTCGAACTTCATCGGCGGCTCGGCGTAGCTGATGCTGTCCTTGTGGACCTCGCGGATCATGTCGCCCCCGCCAAGGAACGGCAGCATTTCGTTCTGCCGCTCGCGGCGGATCCAGATCGCGCCCGACCCGGAAGGGCCGTAGAGCTTGTGGCCGGTGATTGCATAGAAGTCGCAGCCGAGGTCCTCGACATCCACCGGCATGTGCACGGCCCCCTGCGAGCCGTCGACCAGCACCGGCACGCCCTTGTCGCGCGCGCCCGCCGAGATCGTCTTGATGTCGACCACGGTGCCCAACACGTTCGACACCTGCGTCACGGCGATCAGCTTGGTCTTCGGGGTGATCGCATCCAGCACCGCCTGCGGATCGAGCGCGCCGCTGGCGTCCACATCGACCCATTTGATCACCACGCCCTGCCGCTCGCGCAGGAAGTGCCACGGCACGATATTGGCGTGGTGCTCCATCACCGACAGGATAATCTCGTCGCCGGGCTCAAAGCGCGGCATGGCCCAGCCATAGGCGACGAGGTTGATGCCCATGGTCGAGCCGTTGGTGAACACCACCTCTTCCTCATCCTTCGCACCGAGAAAGCGCGCGATGGTGCCGCGCACACCCTCGTATTTCTCGGTCGCGAGGTTCGACAGGTAATGCAGCCCGCGGTGGACGTTGGAATACTCCTCGGCATAGCCGCGGGTCACTGCATCAATCACCACCTGCGGCTTCTGCGCCGAGGCACCATTGTCGAGATAGGTCAGCGGCTTGCCGTTCACCTCGCGGGCGAGGATCGGAAAGTCTTCGCGAATTTGTCGCACGTCATACATAGCCAGCCATCCCGTTCGGCCCAACTCCCAGCAGGGAGACGATCATCATCAGCGCCAGAACCAGCGCCACGCTTGCGAGTATCAGCACCAGCAGCGCCTTGAAAGGGCTGCCGAACCCATGCGCCTCGTCGAGGAAGCAGACGAGGATCCAGATGCCGACGACAAGGCTGCCGAGCACCGCGATCAGCGCCAGCCCGCCAGACACCGCCCCCAGCAGCGCCACGCCCAGCTGCGCCAGCGCGCGCAGGGCCTGCAGCCAGATCAGCAGCACCGCCACGTCCTCGAGCCGACCAGTGCCGCCAAAGCTACGCCCGGCCCATGTCATCACAGCGATGGACGCGGCCAGCATGGCGGCCAGCAGCAGGCCCATCGGCACCGGTGCAAGCAGCATGCCCGCGGGCACCTCGCCGCCCATCTGCATCAGCCCGACGATCAGCGCGTTCAGCACCACCACCAGCGCAAAGCCGGTGAGCAGCACCTCGCGCGAAAGCCGCAGCGAGATCAGCAGGCGCGCCACCTCGCGCGGGGCGACGATTGTCTGCCACGCCAGCGAAAGAATTGCCCCGACGCTCATGTGGCGGGCCGCCCGGTGATCGGCTCGGCGGGGCGTTCGGCCACCATGAGGCCGCGCAGCCAGAACCAGAGGAACACCGCGAACCACAGCAGGCCGACGAGCGACAGTTGCACGCCCTCGCCCACAAAGCCCGCCACCAGCCCGTTGAGCAGCACCAGCGGGCTTGCCGCCAGCAGTGCCCAGAACAAGGCGAGCCGGGCGCCGTAGCCGGTGCCCCGCCCGCGAAATATCTTCGCCACCAAGTGGCTCAGCGCCGCCAGCACGTAGAGCGCAAGCGGCAGGATCACCATGCAGGCCAGCAGAGACGCCCCCATCAGCGGGTTCAGCTCGACCTGCTCCAGATGCGCCTTCCGCGCGAGGCCCGGCAGCTGCGCGACGAAGAAGATCGCGCAGGCCACCATGACGAACATCAGTGCCCGGTCCTCGCGGGGGCCCTGCGACAGCAGGCGGCGCACCACGGCGCCCGGCCCCCGGTAGGTGGCGACAATCTCGCGCGAGAGCGACATCAGCCGCGGCGCCGTCCCAGCCAGGCCGCGACGAGGCCGTTGACCTCTTCTTGGATGCCCTCGTCCTCGACCTCCTGCACCGCTTCGGCGATGAAGGCGATGGTCAGCAGGTCTTCGGCTTCGCCCCGCGACACGCCGCGCGCGCGCAGATAGAACAGGCCGTCCTCGTCGATCGCGCCCGAGGTCGAGCCGTGCGAGCAGGCCACGTCGTCGGCGTAGATTTCCAGCTCGGGCTTGGCGAGGAACTGGCTGTCCTCGTCGAGCAGAAGCGACTGGCTGATCTGGTAGCCGTCGGTCTTCTGCGCGCCTTCCTTCACGAGGATCTTGCCTTGGAAGACACCCGTCGCGCCGTTGCGCAGCACCTTCTTGAACACCTGACGGCTTTCACAGTTCACCGCGTCGTGGGTGATGAACACCGTGTCGTCGTGGTGAAAATCGCCATCGCCCATGCAGGCGCCCGCGACGTGACACACCGCATCGTGGCCGGTCAGTTCGAGCACGCATTCGTTGCGGGTCAGCACACCGTTCACTGTCAGGGTGAAGGTCTTGAAGGTGCTCTCGGTGCCGAGGCGGCCGAAGATATGCGTCGCGGCGCGGCGCTCGTGGTCACGGCCCTGCACCCGGACATGGTGGAACGCCGCGCCATCGGCCACGTCCACTTCCATCACCTTGTTGAAGCGGGCCGCCGCCGGACCGGATTCCAGCACCGTCAGATCGCCGCCCTCTTCGACCTTCACCACATGGTGCAGGATCGCGTCCGAGGTTTCTTCGGCGTGACGGTAGATCAGATGCAGCGGCTTCGGCGCCTTGCCGGTCACACGGATCAGCAGGCCGTCGGTGGCAAACGCCGTGTTCAGCGCGGCCAGAGGACGCTCGACCGGGGTCTGGCCGTTGGTTTCCAACTGGCCGTAGAGGTCCTTGGCCCAGTGGATGTCCGAGGCCTCGGCCAGACGCTCGATGCTGACACCCTCAAGCGCCAGATCATCGGACTCTGCGGCGCTGAACACGCCGTCGACGAAGACCACCTTGACGCTGTCGCGCGCGCCGAACACCGGCGCCTCGTCCGACACGTCCATCACGGCGACCGAGGGCGCCTCGGCGGCGATCAGCTTCTCGGGACGGGTGTATTTCCAGTACTCGTCACGGGCACCGGGCAGGCCCATGGCCTGCACGCGCGCCAGCGCCGCCTCGCGGGCGGGACGCGACCAGCCGCCTTCGGGCAGGTTCAACGCCGCCAGCCGCGCGTCGGTCGCGGTCTGCTTGACTTGGGGAAGTGCCATTTACGCTTCCTCCTCGATGATGTCCGAATAACCGTTCTGCTCGACCTCGAGCGCCAGCTCGGGGCCACCGGTCTTGATGATCCGGCCGTTCGACATGATGTGCACGACGTCGGGTTTGATGTGATCCAGAAGGCGCTGGTAGTGGGTGATCACGAGAAAGCCTCGGCCCTCGTCGCGCAGCGCGTTCACGCCGTCGGCGACCAGCTTCATGGCGTCGACGTCGAGGCCGGAATCGGTCTCGTCGAGGATGCACATCTTCGGCTCGAGCATCGCCATCTGCAGGATCTCGTTACGCTTTTTCTCACCGCCGGAGAAGCCGACGTTGACCGGGCGCTTCAGCATCTCGGCGTCGATCTTCAGAGATTTCGCCTTCTCGCGAACGACCTTGAGGAACTCGGTCGAGGACATTTCTTCCTGACCGCGTGCCTTGCGCTGCGAATTCACCGCGGTGCGCAGGAAGGTCATGTTGCCGACGCCGGGGATTTCCACCGGGTACTGGAATGCGAGGAACATGCCAGCCGCGGCGCGCTCTTCGGGCTCCATGTCGAGGATGTCTTCGCCGCCGAGCGTCGCTTCGCCGCCGGTTACCTCGTAGCCGTCCTTGCCCGACAGGACGTAGGACAGGGTCGACTTGCCCGAACCGTTCGGGCCCATGATGGCGTGCACCTTGCCCGCTTCCACGGTCAGATCGACGCCCTTGAGGATCTGCTTGTCCTCTTCTTCCAGCTTCACCTGAAGGTTCTTGATTTCCAGCATAGGTTTCCCTCCTTGGGAGTGCGGTCAGGGCCGCACGGACAGTTTCATGATCCGCAGCAGATCCTTCACCGGGAAGGCCTGAGGGACGATCTCGAACCGGGCCATGCGGCCGGTCATTTGCGGTCGGCCGAGCCAGTGCTCGACCTTGTGATAGTGTTTGCGCGGCGCGTAGTCGTCGAAGAGCAGCACCAGCGGTTTCTCGGTCCGGAAGGCGGCGGCAAGCGCGCAGCCGATCCGAAAGCGCCCATCCACCAGCACCACGTCGGGCTGGCGGAACTCGGGCAGGTCCCAGACCTGCAGCGGGTACTCGGGGTAGCTTTGCCATGCGGCATCGCTGACCGGGTGCCCCCATTCCTTGGTCGGCCCGATGTCGGACCAGATGATCTCCACCTCGGTGCCCTTCGCAGGCGGATTGTCTGCAAGCCAGCGGCGCATCATCTGCGCCCAGTCCTTGCCCGACTCCACCGAGAACACCGATTTGCCCGGCATCTCGGAGGCCATAACCGTCGACCCGCCCGAGCCGTATTCGAGGATCACCTCCGCCGCGGCATATTCCGCGCGCAGCAGCGCGGCCTCCGCCTCGGGAAGCGTGAGCTCGGGCCGGGACAGAACCTCGGTCATCCCTCGATCACCACCGCCGTGCCCGACACCGAGACCATGAGCATCGAGTTGCCCACGACCTCGTAATCGAGGTCGACGCCGACCACCGCGTTGGCCCCGAGCACCTTGGCGCGGTCTTCAAGCTCGCGCATGGCGGTGTCGCGGGCGTCCTGCAGCTTGCTTTCGTAAGCCCCGGATCGGCCGCCAATCACATCGGTGATCGAGGCAAAGAGATCACGCACGACATTCGCGCCCATGATCGCCTCACCCACCACAATGCCTTTGTAGGCGGTGATGCGGTGGCCCTCGATGCTGTTGGTGGTGGTGACGATCATCAGACCCTCCTCAGCCCATGAAGTAGCGGAACGCCATCATGACCAGCAGCGCCAAACCCGCCGCCGCGCTCGCGGTGAGCAGCACCGAGTTGGCCATCAGCCCCTCGGTGTTGCCCTTACGCTTGCGCAGGCCAAGGCCGATCAGCACGCCGAGGAAAACGCCGATGGCCGCCCCGGCAGAGTCCAGAACAAGCTGTTGCAGCATAGGACGTCTCCCCTCCGGCGGGCCTTAGCCCACCGAACCTTCGAGCGA
The DNA here is from genome assembly GCF_056161345.1 of Salipiger sp. ABF4_146. Taxonomy (NCBI): domain Bacteria; kingdom Pseudomonadati; phylum Pseudomonadota; class Alphaproteobacteria; order Rhodobacterales; family Roseobacteraceae; genus Salipiger; species Salipiger sp. ABF4_146. Next base: position 136,676 of record NZ_JBSWYX010000007.1, read on the forward strand.
GATGGCGACGAGCTGCTGGGCTTCCATGGCGAACTCCATGGGCAGCGCCTGCAGCACTTCCTTGCAGAAGCCGTTGACCACCAGAGCCACCGCCTCTTCCTCGTCCATGCCGCGCTGGCGGCAGTAGAACAGCTGATCGTCGTCGACCTTCGAAGTGGTCGCCTCGTGCTCGCAGCGCGAGGAGTTGTTCTTCACCTCGATGTAGGGCACCGTGTGAGCCCCGCATTTGTCGCCGATCAGCAGGCTGTCGCACTGCGTGTAGTTGCGGCTGTTCTTCGCCTTCGGGTGCATCGACACCAGCCCGCGATAGGTGTTCTGCGCCACCCCCGCCGAGATGCCCTTCGAGACGATCCGGCTCTTGGTGTCTTTGCCAAGGTGGATCATCTTGGTGCCGGTGTCGGCCTGCTGGTGGTTGTTGGCGATCGCGATCGAGTAGAACTCGCCCTGGCTTTCGTTGCCACGCAGGATGCACGACGGGTACTTCCAGGTGACGGCCGAGCCGGTTTCCACCTGCGTCCACATTACTTTCGCCCGGTCGCCGCGGCAGTCCGCGCGCTTGGTGACGAAGTTGTAGATGCCGCCCTTGCCTTCCTCGTCGCCGGGGAACCAGTTCTGGACGGTCGAGTATTTCACCTCGGCGTCTTCCTCGACGATGATCTCGACCACGGCCGCGTGCAGCTGCGAGGTGTCACGCTGCGGCGCGGTGCAGCCTTCGAGGTAGCTGACGTAAGATCCCTTGTCGGCGATGATCAGCGTCCGCTCGAACTGGCCGGTGTTTTCGGCGTTGATGCGGAAGTAGGTCGACAGCTCCATCGGGCAGCGCACGCCCGGCGGCACGTAGACGAACGAGCCGTCCGAGAAGACCGCCGAGTTCAGCGTGGCGTAGAAGTTGTCCGACACCGGAACCACAGAGCCGAGGTACTTCTTGACCAGCTCGGGGTGGTTCTTGATCGCTTCGGAGATCGAGCAGAAGATCACGCCCGCCTTCTCCAGTTCCTTCTGGAAGGTGGTGCCCACGGACACCGAGTCGAACACCGCGTCCACGGCGACCTTGCGCTCGCCTTCACGCGCTTCGGCGGGGGCCTCTTCGGCGCCCTCGACACCGGCAAGGATCATCTGCTCCTTGAGCGGAATGCCGAGTTTTTCGTAGGTGGCCAGCAGCTTGGGATCGACCTCGTCCAGCGACTTGGGCTTGGTCTCCATGCTCTTGGGGCGGGCATAGTAATACTGTTTCTGGAAGTCGATCTTCGGGTAGTCGACCATCGCCCAGTTGGGCTCTTCCTTGGTCAGCCAGCGACGGTAGGCCTCGAGGCGCCATTCGGTCATCCACTCGGGCTCTTCGTTCTTCTCCGAGATCAGACGCACGATGTCCTCGTTGAGGCCCATCGGCGCGTATTCCATCTCGATGTCGGTTTCCCAGCCGTATTTGTAGGTCGAGACGGCCTCGACCGCGTCAACGGTCTCCTGCTCGACACCTTCTTTCACGGTGATCTTGTCAAAAGCTGCCATCAGCCTTTTCTCCTGTCGTCCCGGGGCGCGCCATGCGGGCCGCCCTGCGTTTCCGATCACACACTCGCCTCAGCGGGCTGGCGCGTATTTCTTTCGATACTGACGCGCCCAGGCTTCGGCGAAGCGCAGCACGTCCTCTTCCCGTGTCGTCGGGCCAAGGCTCACGCGGATCGCGCTGCCGGCCACGTCGTCGTCAAATCCCATTGCCCGCAGCACGCGGGAGGCGCGGACCTTGCCGCTGGAGCAGGCCGATCCCGCAGAGATCGCAAAGCCGGCCAGATCCATTTGCATCACCTGCGTTTCACCCTTCCAGCCCGGCAAAGCAAAGCAGGAGGTGTTCGGCAGGCGCGGCGCACCATTCCCGACAAAAATAGTCTCTGGGGCGGCAGCCGCAATAGCCTTCTCTAGAATAGTTCTAAGTTTTTCGATTCCTGTCCAGACGTCATCGGCCAGATCACGCGCAGCCGCTTCCGCCGCTGCGCCAAATCCCGCAACGCCAATCAGGTTCTCAGTGCCTGCGCGGCGCCCCATCTCCTGCCCGCCGCCTTTCAACTGCGGCGGCAGGTCGGTGCCGCGCTTCATCACCAGCGCGCCGATTCCCTTCGGCCCGCCCAGTTTGTGCGCCGAGACGAGGGCCATCTGCGCCCCCGACCAATTGAAGGCGAAAGGCAGCTTGCCAAAGACCTGCGTGGCGTCGACCACCGCAAGCCCCTGCGGCAGATCCTGAATGACGCCGGTCTCGGAGTTCGCCGCCTGCAGCGCGGTGTTCGCCGGGTCGCTGACGGTTACCCGCCCCTGCCCGTCGACCGGCAGATCGCAGGTCAGCCAAGCAGCCATGGCGTCATGCTCGATATCGGCCCCATGCAGCCCGCGCCCAGCACAGGCCAGCGCCGCTGCTTCGGTGGCGCCGGAGACAAAGACAACGTCGGCGCCGTCAGCCCCAAGCGCAGAGGCAACCTGCGCCCGCGCCTTTTCCATCAGCCCTTTGGCCGCACGCCCCTCGGCGTGCACTGAGGATGGATTGCCCACGACATCCATCGCCGCGATCATCGCGTCCCGCGCCTCGGCCCGCAGCGGCGCCGTGGCATTCCAGTCAAGATAGGCCCGCGTCACGCCGCCCCTCTTTCATTGTTCCAAAAATACGCAACCCGGCGGGCCGCAACGGCCCTCACGCCTCGCTGGCGGCTGCCTCATCCTGCTCGTCGACCACGGCAAACAGAGAGGGCACCGCCGGACAGGGGGCCAGCGCATTGCCCACCACGTCCGACAGCCGCGCCTGATGCAGATAGACATAGACATGCGCCGACAGCGACTGCCACAGCCGGTTCGACAGCGATTGCGCGCGGCTGCCCGACGCCCCGCCCGAGGCGCCTGCGCCCTTGTGCATCGCGTCCACGGTCTCATCGACCGCAGCAAGGATGTCCACGACACGGATCTCGTCGGGGGTCTGGGCCAGCCGGTATCCGCCGCCGGGACCGCGCACCGACGCCACCAGACCTGCCCGCCGCAGCTTGACGAAAAGCTGCTCAAGATAGGGCAGCGAGACATCCTGCCGCTTCGAGATGTCGCCAAGCGTCACCAGATCCCCCTCGGGCTGCAGGGCGATATCCACCAGCGCCACCATCGCGTAGCGCCCTTTCGTACTCAGTTTCACGCTCGCCTCCCGGGCGCCGCGCGCCCAACCGATTGACCTTGACCGGGCAATTGCCTATCTGCAATGAAGCCCTTTCCCGTGCTCGCACGGGATTTAGAAACGTTCTAAAGTGCCGCAGAAATTTCGTCAAGAATTTCGCGCACTCCGATCAGGAGCAGTTCCGCCCGATGCCCGAGGTCATTTTTCCCGGACCCGAAGGCCGCCTCGAAGGCCGCTATCATCCGCAAAAAGACAATGACGCCCCCATTGCCATCATCCTGCACCCGCATCCGCAGTTTGGCGGGACGATGAACAACAAGGTCGTCTACAACCTTCACTACGCCTTCTACAACATGGGCTTTACGGTGCTGCGGTTCAACTTCCGCGGCGTCGGCCGAAGCCAGGGCGAATACGACCAGGGCATTGGCGAGCTCAGCGACGCCGCCTCGGCGCTCGACTACCTGCAGTCGATGAACAACAACTCCAAGCATTGCTGGGTCGCGGGCTTCTCCTTCGGCGCCTGGATCGGCATGCAGTTGCTGATGCGCCGCCCCGAGATCACCGGCTTCGTGTCGGTCTCGCCGCCGGCGAACATGTACGATTTCTCATTCCTCGCCCCCTGCCCGTCGTCGGGCCTGATCATCAACGGTACCAACGACCGCGTGGCGCCGCCGGCGGACACCTCGACGCTGGTCAACAAGCTCAAGGAGCAGAAGGGCATCACCATCACCCATGAGCAGGTGGATGGCGCCGGCCACTTCTTCGAAGAGCCGCACATGGACACGATGATCGACAGCGTCACCGGCTACGTAAAGCGCCGCCTGACCGAGACCACACGCTGATCCGCGGGCGCGGGCCCGGCCCGCGCCGCGGCCCGCACGCCCATATCCCCCGGAGAGCGTCATGCAACTGACCGAAGAACTCGCCGACAAGCTGGCCGAGGACACGTTCAAAGTGATGAAAGTGACCGGCGACGACCGGTTCTTCATGGAGGTGGCGAAGATCATCGGCGCCTCCTCCACCACCCTCGAAGAAGCCTATCTGGCCTCGATCCGCGTGCGCATGGCCGAACGCCGGGCGCGCGCCTTCCTCGTCGAGCGGCTCAATGCCGCCAAGGCCAGCGGCAGCGGCCCCGACGCCGCCGAGGACCCTTCCGCATGAGCACCGACCGCCTCGACGCACAGATGGCCTTCCTGATCGAGGCAGGACGCCTCTCGGCTGTGACCCGCGCCACCAAGACCTCGGACGGCGCGCGCTATGAGAACTCCGCCGAGCACAGCTGGCACCTTGCGCTCTTCGCGCTGGTGCTGGGCGAGCATGCCCCTGAGGGCGTGACCATCGAGCGCGTCATCAAGATGCTTCTGCTGCACGATCTGGTGGAGATCGACGCCGGCGACAACCCATTCTTCGGCGAGGTCGACGAAGCCGCCAAGGAGGCCGAGGAATCCGCCGCCGCCGATCGTCTCTTCGGCCTCTTGCCCGCCGATCAGGGCGCGGCACTGCGCGCGCTCTGGGATGAGTTCGAAGCCAATGAAACGCCCGACGCGCGCTTTGCCAAATCGGTCGACCGCTTTCAGCCCCCGAACATGAACCTCGTCACCGACGGCGGCTCATGGGTCGACTACAAGGTGACCTGGCCGGTGTTTGAGAAGAAGATGGCGCCGAAGATCCAAAGCGGCGCGCCGAAACTCTGGGACTGGCTGGCGCCCAAGGTGCAGAGCTTCCTCGCGCGGCTTTCGGCCTGACCCGGCGCTTTGGGGGCTCTGCCCCCGCCCGCCTGCGGCGGCCTCCCCCGGGATACTTCAGTCTAGACGAAGCCCGATAGGCCACTTCGCTTAGACACAAATATCCCGGGGGTGAGGCGCGCAGCGCCGAGGGGGCAGCGCCCCCTTGCGACACACCTGAGCCGCCAAGACGACAAAGGGGCGCCGACCTGGCGCCCCTTTCTGCATCTTACGACCTGCGCGATCTTAGTAGTGGATCGCGCGGCCCCACGCGTCGAGCACGCTCTCGTGCATCATCTCCGACAGCGTCGGGTGCGGGAAGACGGTGTTCATCAGGTCCTCTTCGGTGGTCTCGAGCTGGCGGCCGACCACGTAGCCTTGGATCAGCTCGGTGACTTCCGCCCCGACCATATGCGCCCCCAAAAGCTCGCCGGTCTTCTCGTCGAAGACGGTTTTGACCATCCCCTCAGGCTCGCCGAGCGCGATCGCCTTGCCGTTGCCGATGAACGGGAAGCGACCGACCTTGATCTTGTAGCCCGCCTCTTTCGCCTGCGCTTCGGTCATGCCCACCGAGGCGATCTGCGGCTGGCAGTAGGTGCAGCCCGCGATGGCGTTGGGATCGACCGCGTGCGGATGGCCTCCGGCGATCAGCTCGGCCACCATGACGCCTTCGTGGCTGGCCTTATGCGCCAGCCAGGGCGCGCCGGCGATGTCGCCGATGGCGTAGACGCCTTCGACCCCGGTGCGGCAGTGCTGGTCGACCACAACGTGAGTCTTTTCGACCTTCACGCCAAGATCTTCGAGGCCCAGACCCTCGGTGTTGCCGACGATGCCGACCGCCGAGATCACCGTGTCGAACTCTTCCTTGGTGACCTTGCCGCCCTGCTCGATATGCGCGGTGACCTTGCCCTTGGCGCGGTCGAGCTGCTTGACCATGGTCTTCTCACGGATTTTCAGACCCTGCTTCTCGAACTGCTTCTTGGCAAATTTTGAGATTTCCTCGTCCTCGACGGGCAGGATGCGGTCCATCACTTCGACCACCGTCGTGTCGGCGCCAAGCGTGTGGTAGAAGCTGGCGAACTCAATACCGATGGCGCCCGAACCGATCACCAGCAGCTTCTTGGGCATGCGGCCCGGCTGCAGCGCGTGCTTGTAGGTCCAGACCAGATCGCCGTCGGCCTCGAGGCCCGGCAGTTCGCGGGCGCGCGCACCGGTGGCGATGACGACGTTCTTCGCCGTCAACTCTTCGGTGCCCTTGTCGGTCTTGACGATGACCTTGCCCTTGCACGGGATCGAGGCCTCGCCCATGAAGGCGGTGACCTTGTTCTTCTTCAGAAGGTGCGTGACGCCCGAGTTCAGCTGCTTGGCCACCCCGCGCGAGCGCTTGACCACCGCGTCGAGGTCGTAGCCGATCTTTTCGGCGCTCAGGCCGTAGTCCTTGGCGCGCTGCATGAAGTGGAAGATCTCCGAAGACCGCAGCAGCGCCTTGGTCGGGATGCAGCCCCAGTTGAGGCAGATGCCGCCCATGTGCTCGCGCTCCACCACGGCCACTTTCAGGCCGAGCTGGGCGCCGCGGATGGCGGCGACGTAGCCCCCGGGTCCGGCACCGATGACGATCATGTCGAAGCTTTGCGAAGCCATGGCTCTCTCCCGCCGAGTCAAATTAGTTTGATATTAAACCATCTCCCGGGGGGCTTCAACGCCGCCCGCGAAAGATCGCCTGCCCGCAGGCAGCTAGGGCGATGCGGGGCTATGGGCAAGGTGACGGGCAGACGCCAAAGACGCAACCCGGCGCGCGACATGCGGCTTTGCCAGAGCGTTTAACAAGCAAAAGGCCCGCGCGCTTGTCGCGCACGGGCCCTAAAACCTTGCCTGAGATTAGCCGCGGGGCTCTGGCTCAGTCTCAGGCTCAGGCCGCTTCGACGGCCTGCAGCTTGCGCAGAACCTCGCCGTAGCCGCCGCCCTGCAGATACCCGCTTTCGGTCGAGGTTGAGCTGCGCGACAGCGCCTCGTTGCGGGTTGGGAAGCGCCCGAACTCGCGGATCACCTCGCGGTGCGCGCGGGCGTGCAGCAGGTTGCTGGCGCCACTTTCGGTGAGCCGCTCTTTCATCAGACGGATGCAGCGCTCCTGATCGCAAAGGTTCTCGGAATGCATCAGCGGCAGGTAGAAGAACTGCCGCGCGGGCTCGTCGATCTTCAGATCCCAGCCACGCCAGATCGCCTGTTTCGCCGCCGCCAGCGCGATTTCATCGGCCGCGAAGGCCTTGGCCTCGCCGCGGAACATGTTGCGCGAGAACTGGTCGAGCAGGATGATGTAGGCCAGCGCGCCACTGGGGTAGGTCAGCCATAGCCCGAACCGCCCCTCCATCGCGCCATCCCAAGTCTCCTCGAATTGGGAGCGTATCTCGGCGTCGAGCGCCGGGTCCGCCTTGTACCATTTGTCGCTGTCGGTCTGGTCGAGCCAGAATGCCAGAATATCCTCGGGGGCCTTCATACCTTCCATCCTTGCGTGCCGCTCCGGTGTCATTAACAGGTTACATTCGCCTGCCCCGGATGCTGAAGTCACAAATTCTGTCAATTGCGACAATACCTGCCTCGGTCCGTGTGCGCCTAATTAATAGGCACTCACCGCGTTCTATCTTCGGCCTCCGCCTCAGCTCTGGCGGCTTCGATCGCTTCGGCCTCTGCGGCTTCCTGCGCATCGATCACCGCTTCGCCGGCAACGCCGACCGCAACCATCGAGCCGGTTGGTGCGACCGCGGCGAAGGCACCCATGTCATCCGCATCGGGGGCCGCGCGGCGCGTCATGCGCCATCCGGCGTAGGCGGTGAGCCCCAGCATCAGCGCAGCGATCAGTACGAAGAAGCCCCCCGGCCCCATCGTCTCCATCGCGTACCCCGAGATCAGCGGCCCGGCGATCGCGCCCAAGCCGTTGATGAACAACAGGCCCGCCGACGCGGCCGCCATGCGGTCTGCGCCAAGGAAGTCGTTGGTGTGGGCGATGAGGATCGAATAAAGCGGGTTCGAGGCGCCGCCGATCAGGAAGGCGGCGACCAAGAGCACGGTGAAATGCCCCGAGAGCGTCACCGCCGCAGCCGCCGCCAGCCCGCCGACCAGCGCCACCGCCATCACCAGAACGCGGCGGTCCATCCGGTCAGACAGCCAGCCCAGCGGGTATTGCGTGACCAGCGCGCCCACGTAGAAGGCGGCGATGAAGGTGGAGATCTGCGCCAGCGTCAGCCCCGCCTCGGAGCCGTAGACCGCCGCCATGCCGAACTGCGACGCAAACACCCCACCAAGCAGGAACATGCCGACCATGCCAAGCGGCGAGACATGGAACAGCTCGCGCAGGCTCATCGGCCGTGTCGTGTCGAAGGCCGGGGTCGGCGAGATCGACAGCAAGATCGGCGCGAAGGCGATGGAAACCAGCACCGAGGGGATCACGAAGAGCAAAAAGCCCGAGGTGTCGGGGATCAGCAGCATGCCCTGCGCGGCGATGATGCCGACCATCTGCACGATCATATAAGCCGACAGCGCCTGGCCGCGGTTCTCGTTCGACGAGGCGTTGTTGAGCCAGCTTTCGGCGGTCACATAGACTCCGCAGTAGCAAAAGCCGATGATCATCCGCTCGACGGTCCAGATCACGGGATGCGGGAACGCCGGGTAGAGGATCAGCACCGCCGAGATGAACGAGCCGAGCGCGGCGAAGACCCGCACGTGGCCGACCCGACGGATCATGCCCGGTGTCAGCCGCGAGGCGAGCAGGAAGCCGGCGAAATACCCCGACATGACGATCGACATGGAAAAGGCGGAAAAACCGGCGTCGCCGCCGCGCACGCCCAAGAGCGAGCCTTGCAGACCGTTGCCCACCATAAGCAGCATGACGCCCAACAGCAGCGCCCAGGAATTCTTCAGAACCTCGGTCATGTCCGGCCCCTTGTCCATTCCGCCGTGACGCAGTTCTGTCACGTTTCACCACGGCGATTCCAACTTTGCGCCTGCCCTGCCCTCGCGGCGCATTCGGCGCAAGAGCATTTCAAAAACGGCGCCACATTAAGCACGATTTACCCGGAAAACACGGCGGATTTGTTAACTGGCTTGTATGGCACCGCCATGGTTGCATTCCGGCAAAGGCGAAAAACCGTCCGGTTACCAATTTCTTACCGTGCATCACATGCGACGCCCAGAATATCATAGCAAGCCGCCACCTGAGCGCCGCAAAGAAGGCGCAATTCCGGCGCTAAATATAGATGTGCGGGACATGTTTCCCCGCGCTGTGGAGGAACCAGTGGGAGGGCGCATCGGTATGGCGCGCAGAAGGGGTCAGGAAGCAAGAACCAGAGTATTCGGACAAAAGTTTCGCGAGCAGGAGGAGGGCTCGCTGACTGTGGAAATGGCGATATGGGCACCGTTTTTGTTGTGTGTCCTCGCGCTGATCATGGATTTCGCCTATCTGATGGTGGTCAACGCAAACATGTGGAGCGCCGCACGGGACACCGCCCGCGCCGTGTCGATCCATCGGGTTCGTCCCGCCGAGGCGAACGATTATCTGCGCAGCAGGCTGTTTTTCGGCAACAACGACTACGTGATTGACGTGCTGGTCGACCGTGATGAGGTCGATGCTCGCATCAGCCTGCCCGGTGCCAAGGCGTCGCTGACGCCGGTGATGGGCCGCTATGTGGTGGGCGAGTTGCACGCCTCGATCTCGATGCTGCGGGAGCCGAACTGATGGGCGCGCTCATCCCCAGGTACCGCGCACTTGCCGCACTGTGGCGCAAGGAAGACGGCGGCGGCACCGCCATCGCCCTTTTCCTGCTCATCGTGGGCACCTTGCTTGGCGGTGCGGCGATCGACGTCGCCAATGCGTGGCGGGTCAAGGAAATCCTGCAGTCGAATGCCGAGGCTGCGGCGCTCAGCGCAGCCACCCGCGCTTCGGAGCCGGTGATCACCCAAAGCCCGCGACAAGTGGCCAAGCGTATCGCCGGAGCCGGCCTCGAAGTGGCGCGGCTCGACAACGCTTGGCACGGCAACAGCTTCGAGATCGGTCGGCGCGACGCGGTCAGCGGCGTCTTCCTGCCCGGCCAGCATCCCTATGATGCGGTGCGCGTGACACTCAACCGCGACGAGGAACACGACAGCGCCGAACCGCTGCTGTTCCTTGGGCTGTTCGGCTATGACAAATGGGATCTCAAGGGGCAGGCCGTGGCGCAATTCCGCACCCGCGGTGCGCTGCGCTGCCCGTCGCCGCTGCTGTCGCTGCAGACGCGGGTCGATGTGTCGGCGCTGGATGTTTTCCTTGGCATCTGCCTGATGGCCAACGCCGGGGTCAGCTACGGCGACATGCCGCTGTGGCGCACCGAGGAGACCGACGCGCTGATCAACGGGTTGATCGCCCGAGGCGTGGATCTGCCGGGGCTGGATCTTTTCGGACTGCAGGAGCTAAGCCTCTCGGACGTCGAGGCGGTGGCGCGCACGGCGACGCAGAACATCCACATCCGCGATCTCGACGACATCGAGGTGCTGAGCGATGGCAGCGTCTACGTTGACTGCGAGGCTGGAGAGGTGCTGCGTCTGGGCGATGGCTTTGTGGTCGAGAACGCGGCGATCTTTTCCGAATGCCCGGTCCGGTTCGAGGGCGAGGTGTCGCTGCGTGCCAGCCTTGTGGTGTCGAACCTTCTGTCGCTGGTGCGCGATCTCGACGAGGCGCGCCTGCGCCCCGACAAGCTGCTCACCGGCTCGCCCGCCTGCGCGCCGGGCGACGGGGTGAAGGTGCTGCTCTTTGCCGATCTCGATGCGGTCGCAGGCATCCCGGCGCTGGTCTCGACCGACTCGCCGCTGGGGCTGTTCCTCGATCAGACCGTCGAAGAGACCGGGACCTTGCTGTCGGGCACGCTTGATCTGCTGGGCGGCATCGTGAACCCGCTGGTGCGCGAGATCTCGGAGATCACCACGGATTTGCAGCTTCTGCCGATCTGCCTGAACGCCGAAACCATGCTGAACGGCGACACGGTGGTGCTGCGATAGCGCAGGTCCCGCCCAAACCTCGCTGCTGCGCCTCAGGGGATCAGCAGCGAGGCATCGCCGTAAGAGAAGAACCGGTAGCGCTCGGCGATGGCATGCGCATAGACGCGGTCCATCCGCTCTTTGCCCATGAAAGCCGCGACCAGCATCATCAGCGTCGATTTCGGCAGGTGGAAATTGGTCATCAGCGCGTCGGCCACATGGAAGTTGAAGCCCGGATAGATGAAGATGTCGGTGACGCCGGTCCAGGGCGCGATCGCCCCGGCGTCGCGCGCGGCGGTCTCGATCAGCCGCAGCGCGGTGGTGCCGACGGGGATCACCCGCCCGCCCGCCGCCTTTGTGGCGGCGATCTCGGCGGCGGCCTCTTCGGTCACCTCGCCCCATTCGCCGTGCATCTTGTGAGTGGTCACATCATCCACCTTCACCGGCAGAAAGGTGCCCGCGCCGACGTGCAGCGTGACATGGGTGAACTCTACACCTTGCGCTTTGAGTGCCGCCAGCAGCGCCGCGTCGAAATGCAGCGAGGCGGTCGGCGCCGCCACCGCGCCCGAGGTCTTGGCCCAGACCGTCTGGTAGTCTTCCTTGTCCTGCGCGTCGGCGGCGCGCTTGGCGGCAATATACGGGGGCAGCGGCATCGCCCCCGCCTCGGCCAGAGCCGCATCGAAATCCTCGCCGGTTAGGTTAAAGCGCAGCAGGCCCTGCCCCTCTTCGCGCGCTTCCAGCGTTGCCGAAAGCTTATCCGAGAACACCACCGTCTCGCCCTCGCGCAGCTTTTTCAGCGGCTTCACCAGTGCCGCCCAGAGCCCTCCCGCGCGCGGCTCAAGCAGGGTGATCTCGATCCGCGCCTCGGTGTCGCCCTGCGCGCTGGAGCGGCGCCGCAGCCCCGACAGCCGCGCCGGGATCACCTTGGTGTCGTTCAGCACCAGCCGGTCACCGGGGCGCAGCCAATCGGTCAGGTCGCGCACAATGGCGTCGGTGATCGTCTCGCCCTCGGCCACCAACAGCCGCGCCGAAGAGCGGGGGTGCGCCGGGCGCGTGGCAATCAGGTCCTCGGGCAGAGGGAAATCGAAATCGGAAAGCTGCATGGGTCTGGGGTGCTCTGGGTGTTCTGGGGTCTTGGACAGCGGGTATGCCGCGCTACTGGCTCACCCGCGGCGGCGGGCGCCGGAAGATGTCACGGAACATGCCCGGGGTGAAGACCGAAAGCGGGTTCACGCTCACCGCCGGATCGGCGACCGGGCCGCGCAGGTTGAAGTTGAAGCCGATCAGCCCCTCGCCCTTGCGCGAGAACAGCTGGCCGATGCCGTTGATCACGTAGATCGGCGACAGCACGCCCTGCATGTCCATCATTCCGGTGGCGAGATTGGCATAGCCGTCCATCGAGATGCCCATCGACGGGCCGGTGGCGCTGGACCGAGTGAGGATAATCTGCTGCGGCGTCAGCCGGAAGCGCGCGTCGACCTCGGAAAAGAAGATACCCGGCCCGTTCAGCTGATCGATGATGCCGACGACGCTGATCCCATCCAGCATCTGCACCACGGCCGGGTTCTTTTGCATGCGGGTGCCTTCGATGGTCAGCGCGCCATCGTATTCGCCGGTCTTTCCCTGCACCGGCACAAGCGTCAGATCGAAGGTGCCGTCCTGAATATTCTGCATCACCCCCGCGCCCTTGAGCACATCGCCAGCGTCCCGCGCGCGGATGCGGATCGCCGTGCCGCCGTTCTGCGGCACCACGTCGCCGCGCACCGGCGCACGGCCCCCGACGGAGCCGGTGAAGGTGCCGTTCATCCCGCGGCGGGTGTTGAAGCTGCCTTCCAGATTGGTGATGGCGATCTTGTCGGTGACCTGCAGTCGGTTGACGGCAATCTCGATCGGCCCGCCGCCTCCGCCACCGCCCGATCCCCCCACGGGTGCACCGCGCATGTCGAGCATGCTGCCGGTCAGGCGCATGGCGGGCGCGGCGTTGCGCCCGCGCCCGGTCAGCGCAGCCGCGCCGTCGAACCAGCCCCCGGCGCGCAGCACCGGCAGCGACAGCCGCCGCAACGTGCCGTTCTCGTTGAGGGCAACCGACCCCTGCGCGGTCAGCCCCGGCGCCGACAGCGCCAGCGTCTCGACCGACACCGGCGTGCCCAGCGTCCCGGCGACCTCCAGCGATCCGGTGCCGCCCTGCGACAGCCGCCATCCCAACTGCGGCAGGGACACGCCCAGCCCGGCAAGATCAGACGTCAGCACGAATTGCGGAGGCTGCCCTTTCGGCAGCGTGATGTCGATCCGCCCGCGCCCCTGCCCCGAGAAGGTGCCCGCCGGAAGCCCGATCCCCAAAGACTGCGACACCGCCTCAGAGAGCACCACATCACCTTCGACCTTGCCGGGCGTGTCCGGGGTGAACGACTGCGTCCACGCGCCATCAAAGGGCGCGCCCGACAGATCGCCCTCGCCGCTGACGCTGACCCCGGTATCGTCCACCGCCACATAAAGTTCCTCGGCACGCAGCACTTTGCCCGGCACGACCTCGGCGCTCTCCACCCCCGTCACCCGCCCGTCGGCGATCACCGTGATCTCTTCGCGCTGCACGCCTTTCTTGAGCGGCGTGACGACGCGGACATGCGCCGACACCTCGCCGGTCCCCAGAGCCACCGGCTTGTTCGCCTTCTTCATCACCTCCAGCGGCTTTTCGTCGAGGTAAGACAGCGCCGCCTCAAGCGAGCCGGTGGCCCTGACGTTGACCTCGCCGGTCATCGGGCGCTGGGTCAGATCGGGGATGACAAAACTCGATCCCTTCCCCTGCAGCACACCGCCCTGGCGGGGCCGCACCTCGCCGCTGTCGAGAAGCACAGTCAGGCGGTTGCGCAAGAAGGACAATTGCCCAACGCCCTCCATCAGCCGCGGCAGGGTGCGCGAATAGGTCAGTTCCAGCCCATCGAAGCGGCTTTGCAGATAAGGCACAAGCGGCCCGCCCGGCGTCAGCCGCAGCGCCAGCCCGACGTCGCGGAAGGTGCCGGCGTAGATATTCTTCTCGACCCAGTCGCGGCCCTTCTCAGCAGCCGACCGCGGCCAGTAGGCCAACAGCGTCTCGGGGCGCAGCGTGTCGATCTGCGCATCCAGCGTCATGTGCCAGCCGCCCTCCTCCGCAGCCAGCGAGCCGCTGGCGCGCAACGGCAGATCCGGGTCCGTCACCCGCAGCCGCCCAAGCTCGAAACGGAATGGATCAAAGTTCAGCCGCCAGTCGGTTTCCGCGCCCGCCAGTTTTAGCTTGTCGTCGAAAAAACCCTCGGGATCGGCCTCTAGCTGGGTGAACCGGAACTGCCCGACCATGGCGCCGGGCATGCCCTGCGACAGCCCTTCAAGCACCGCCCGCCCGTCCGAGACCATCGTGCCGAGCTGGCTCTTCACCGAGATCTCGTCAAAGGTCAGCGTGGCGGTCTTGGGATCGAAAGAGAAATAGGTCCGGGCGTTCTCGAAGGGGATCGGCTGCGTGTCGGCGCGCGGCTGCAGAACACCCTCGCCGATCTGCAATGTTGCCGAGAGTGCGCCAAGCGCATCGCCGTCCGTGACCTCACCGCGCAGCGAGCCGGAGATCGGCGCGCGCAGACCGTTCAGCCATGCCAGCGCCGGGCTTTGCGTGGCGATGTCCTGCGCCCGCAGGTTGCTGAGGTTGGTGCCAAAACTGACCCGGTCTTCGCCGATCTGGCTTTCGGCGTTGAAGGACAGCGTTGCCGGCACATCGCCCCGGCCCAGCAGCGCCACGTCACCGGCGATACGCAGCGTGTCGTCCTCGCGCCGCAGTCCGACGCGGCCACCATCGGCAGTCCATGCCCGACCGGCGCGCGCATCCTCGTAGCGCAGGGTCAGCGCGTCGGCCTCAACCGCGCGCAGCCCGGCCAGCCGTGGCTCTTCGGCCAGCGTGTCGATCAGCGCGAGGATGGTGGCCAGATCGGGCAGCGGTCCGTCCGATGCGAGCATATCGTCGATGCCCATGGTCAGCTGCCCGTCCGCGTCGCGGCGCAGCATCAACTGCACGCCCGACACACGCACGGTGCGCAACTGGTAATCACCGCGCAGCAGATGCGTCGGCGCCAGTCCCACTTCGACCAAACCCAGCGATCCCAGTTGCGCGCCCGCATCGGTCTGCACATCGACGTCGGTCAACGCGATATGCGCCAGCAAATCGGATTGCAGCCGCAGCCGCAGGTCGCCGAAATCCACATCCAGCCCCGGCACGGCTTCGGCCAAGCGCGCCTCGATGGTGTCGCGCAGCCAGTCCGGCGCCGATACCGAGCGCCCCATCGCGTACCAGATGCCGCCGCCCAGCAAGGCCAAGACCAGCAGCAGCGCCCCCACCCCGCAGCCGCAGCCCCAAAGCACCACACGGCGGCGCGTGGAACGGGGTTTTCTGGCTTTGCTGCGGCGTGTCACTGGCAGTGCGCTCTCTTCTCGCTATTGTCCTTCTTCGGGTTCTAGCCCAAGAACCACGCAAAGCGAACTGCCCCAAAGGAGATGCGCGATGTCCGACATGGCCCCCGATTTCACCCTTCCCGTCACCGGCGGCGGAGAGATCACCCTCTCGGACCTGCGCCCCGCAAAGGTGGTTCTGTTCTTTTACCCGCGCGACGACACCTCTGGCTGCACGGTCGAGAACCAAGATTTCTCGCGACTTCTGCCCGAGTTCGAAGCGCTGGGTGCCAAAGTTTTTGGCATCTCAGCGGACTCTCTGGAAAGCCACGAAAAATTCATACGCAAGAAGGCGCTTACCGTGCCGCTGCTGTCGGATGAAACCGCCGAGACCTGCACCGCCTATGGCGTGTGGAAGGAAAAGAAGATGTACGGCAAGACCTTCATGGGCATCGAGCGCAGCACGCTGCTGATCGACGGCGAAGGCCGGATCGCGCGCGAATGGCGCAAGGTGAAGGTGCCGGGCCACGCCGACGAGGTGCTCGAGGCCGTGAAGGCACTTTGATCGCCCTTCCCCCGGCGGCGCGCTCTGCCGGGGCCACGCTTTTCGCCGGGAGCCTCCGGCGGACGTCGGATTTCGCCGATCCAGCGCGTATGTCTTGGCGCGCAGCCAGGTGCCGAAAATCCGGGCATGCCCCTAGGTTAATCCTATACAAAAGAAGTACCTGAGATCGGCGAGTTTTCGCCGCTTGCGCGCTCATCCGCTGCTCCGAGCGAATCGCAAGCCCAAAATTGTTGCGATTTTGGGGTGGTCTGGTAGGCACCTTGCAGGCGCAGGAATTAGGGGACCTTCGCCAGAACTGGGACGGAATAAGGGACTGACACGTGCGAACGCGTCTCGCGATCAAATGGCACGCGCTGCTAGAGCGCTACTTTCCGGAACGCCGGCTTTTTCTGAGATCGGACAATGACACGCGGTTCATCCGCCTCCGATCGGGCACTCAGGCCGCCGCGACGCTTGGCATCGCCCTCACCATGGGCTGGACCATCGTTGCCACCGCGATCCTGATGATGGACAGCATCAGCGCCGGCAACTTCCGCGAGCAGGCCCGCCGCGATCAGACCACCTATCAGCAACGCCTGAACGAGTTGTCGCGAGAGCGTGACGTGCGCGCCGCAGAGGCCAAGGCCGCCCAGGAACGCTTCAACACCGCCCTCGCGCAAGTTTCCGAGATGCAGTCCCAGCTGCTCGACAGCGAGACCCGCCGCCGCGAGCTGGAAACCGGCATCGACGTGATCCAGTCCACGCTGGGCACCGCAATGAAAGAGCGCGAAGACGCCGCGTCCCGCCTCGCAACCCTGCAGGGGCAACTGGCCGAAGGCGGCACCGCGATCGCCTCTGCCGAAGGTGATAGCACGCTCGACCTTCTGTCCGAGGCGCTGGCCCGCACCGCCGAAGAGCGCGATCAGGTGGTCGCCGATGCGCAGGACGCGCTGGTCCGCGCCGACGAGATGGCCACCGAACTGCGTTTGCGCGAAGAACAGAACGACATCATCTTCCGACAGCTCGAAGACGCGATGACCATCTCGGTCGAACCGCTCGACAAGATGTTCAAGGCCGCCGGGATGAACCCCGACAGCCTGATCAGCCAAGTGCGCAAGGGCTACTCGGGTCAGGGCGGCCCGCTCACCCCGCTGACCTTCACCACCCGCGGGAAGGAGCCCTCGATCGACACCGAGCGCGCCAACCGCATCCTTGGCGAGATGGACAAGCTGAACCTCTACCGCATTGCCGCCGAGAAGGCCCCCTTCGCCGTCCCGTTGAAGGATCCGTTCCGCTTCACCTCGGGCTTCGGCCGGCGCTGGGGCCGCCTGCACGCGGGCACCGATTTCGCCGCGCCGCATGGCACGCCGATCTACGCCACCGCCGACGGCGTGGTGATCCACGCGGGCTGGATGTCGGGCTATGGCCGCCTTGTAAAAGTGCAGCACGAGTTCGGCATCGAGACGCGCTATGCCCACATGTCCAGAATCAACGTCAAGGTCGGCCAAAGGGTCTCGCGCGGGCAGCAGGTTGGTGCTATGGGAAATACAGGACGCTCAACCGGCACGCATCTTCACTACGAAGTTCGCGTAGGCGGCGAGCCCGTCAATCCCATGATCTACATCAAGGCTGCAAACGATGTTTTCTAAGAGCAAGATCAATGAACCGGGGCCGAAAGCTGAGGACAGCGCGGCAAAGCCTGCCGTGTCCGAGACGCCGCGCGCGACCTCCGAGTTCAAACCTTCGGCCCCGAAAGCCAAGCCGCCGGCTTCGGTGCTGTCGAGCGATCTGCACATCACGGGCAACATCAAGACCACCGGCGATATTCAGGTGGAAGGCACCATCGAGGGCGACATCCGCGCCCACCTGCTGACCGTCGGCGAAAGCGCCACCATCAAGGGCGAGATCATTGCCGATGATGTGGTGATCAATGGCCGCATCGTTGGCCGCGTGCGCGGCCTGAAGGTGCGCCTGACCGCCACCGCCCGCGTCGAGGGCGACATCATCCACAAGACCATCGCCATCGAGTCCGGCGCCCATTTCGAGGGTTCGGTGCAGCGCGCCGACGATCCGCTTTCGACCGGCAAGAAGGGCGCGGCTCCCGCCACCGCAGCGCCGGAACAGCAAAGCGCCGGCTGAGGCTCTTGGCCAGCTACTGACTTAAAAACGCCGGGCCTCTGCCCGGCGTTTGCATTTGCCGCACTTGCATTCGACAAAGCCGCCGTAGCGCCCTGCCCTCCTGCTCACGCTTCCAGTTCGGCATCCCAGTAAAGGAAGTCCAGCCAGCTGTCGTGCAGGTGGTTGGGTGGGAACTTCCGCCCGGTATTCAGCAGTTCCCCTGCCGTGGGCTGTCGGGGCGCCCGGTAAAGCGACATGCCGGCGCGGCGCAGGCTCTTGGAGCCCTTGCGCAGGTTGCACGGCGAGCAGGCCGCCACGACGTTCTCCCAGCTGGTGATACCACCAGAGGCGCGCGGCACCACGTGGTCAAAGGTCAGATCGCCCTTGCTGCCGCAGTACTGGCAGCGGAACTCATCCCTCAAGAAAAGATTAAAGCGCGTGAAGGCCACGCGCTTTCTCGGTTTTACGTAATCTTTCAGCACCACGACGCTGGGGATTTTCAGCGTCATCGAGGGGCTTCGGACCACCTCGTCGTATTCGGCGATGATATCCACCCTGTCGAGGAAGGCCGCCTTCACCGCTTCCTGCCATGGCCAGAGCGACAGCGGGTAATACGAGAGCGGGCGATAGTCCGCGTTCAGCACCAGCGCGGGGTGTTGCCGGAGCGCCGAAGGCTCTCTTACGAAGTGAGTTCTGAAGTCGCCGTCCATGGGTGAGTCGTCCCCCGCTCTGTCTGCCGTAAGGGCACCAGAGCGGGACACCCCGCCCCAGCCGTAAGACCACTATATATCGCGGATAGGCTCTGACAAGCCTCGCTATATGCCCTGATGCCCCTGTGCATAGGTGATGCTCATGACATGAGCATGACACCAGGGCGGCACCTGCGCTAGCCTTGCGACATGACCGATGAACACCTTCCCGACACCGCCCCGCCGCCACATCTGCTCGAAGCGGCGGTCTATTGCGCCGATCTCGACGCCGCCGAGGCCTTCTATGCCGACGTCATGGGGTTGGAAAAGCTGCAGCGCGTGGGCGATCGCCACGTCTTCTTCCGGGTCGGCAGCGGCGTGCTGCTGGTCTTCAACCCCACTGAGACGGAAAAGCCGCCACGCAACCCGGCGATGCCGGTGCCGGCGCATGGCGCGCGTGGGCCGGGCCATGTCTGCCTTGCCATGCCGGGCGAGGCCTTGGACCGCTGGCGCGAGCGGCTGCAGCAGGCCGGGGTCGAGATCGAGGCCGACTTCGCGTGGCCGAACGGCGCGCGCTCGATCTACTTCCGCGACCCCGGCGGCAATTCGGTGGAATTGGCAGAGCCGCGGCTCTGGGGGTAGCACGCCACGCGCGGCGCGCCCGCAGGTTCGCCGCGCGGCCCCGCTACTGGCGCGGCGCCTGCAGCGAGGTCGCGCGAAGGCGGATCAGAACCCGCATTTGTCGCGCAGGAAGGCCAGCGACACGCCCAGACCCTCGGGATCGATGCCGTGGCCGGTCCCCTTCATCACATGGGCATAGACCTCTTTCCAGCCTGCCGCCTGCAAAGCCTCGGCGGCGGCGGGCAGCGCCTCAGGCGGCACCACCTCGTCTTGATCGCCATGCACCAGCAGAACCCGCGGACGACAGACCACTTCGTCGGCCAGCAGCTCCGGCGACATCAGCCGCCCCGAGAATCCCACCAGCCCGGCCACCTCGTCCTCGCGGCGCGGCGCCACGTGCAGCGCCATCATCGTGCCCTGCGAGAAGCCAAAGAGCGCCACCTGCTCGGGCAGCAAGTCCTCGTCCACCATCAGCGCATCGAGAAAGGCGTTGAGGTCTTCGATGGCCCGCGCCATGCCCTGCATGGCTTCCTCTTCCGACGATCCGTCGATCCACGGCAGCGGAAACCACTGGAAGCCCATTGGCGAGCCGGCGCAATCCTCGGGCGCGTCGGGGGCGACGAAGAGCGTGTCGGGCAGATGCTCGGCGAGCGGATCGGCGAGGCCCAGCAGGTCGGCGCCATTGGCACCATAGCCGTGCAGGAAGACGACGCAGGAACGGGTCTCGCCCGATGCGGGGCCCTTGCGGCCAGCCTGAAGAACGCGGGTCATGCAATACCTTCCCTTTGCTTTTGCACATGGTAGTAGGCCCAGAGCGCGCGCGCCGCAACCGCCCGCCACGGGCTCCATGCCTCGGCCATCTTGCGCAACTCGCGTTCCTTCGGGCGTTCATCCAGTTCGAACAGCAGCCGCGCCGCCTCCTGCAGCGCCAGATCGCCCGGCGCAAAGACATCCGCATGGCCGAGCGAGAACATGGCGTAGATCTCGGCGGTCCACACACCGATGCCCTTCACCGCCGTCAGCGTCTCCACCACCACCGGCGTCGGCGCCGTGCGCAACGCGTCGAAATCGATCCCCTCGGCGGCCAGCGCCTGCGCGTAGGTCGCCTTCTGCCGCGACAGGCCAAGCCCGCGCAGTTCCTCGACATCTTTCGACAGGATCGCCTCGGGGGTGGTCATTCCCGCCTCCTCGAGCCGCGCCCAGATCGCCCGCGCCGAGGCGACACTGACCTGCTGGCTGACGATGGCCGAGAGCAGCTGCGCGAACCCGTCCGGGCGGCGTCGCAGCGGCAGCGTGCCGGTCAGATCAAGCGCATGGGCAAAGCGCGGCTCGGCCTCGGCCAGCCACGCGCACCCTTCGGCCACGCAGGCGTCCGAGTGGATGATCCGCCCGACAGGGCCATGTTGCTCCATAGGTGCCGTCGCTTTCCCGCTTTTCATTGGCCTGCAATTACGCAGCTTGCCGCTGCGCCCCCTGGCGATCCGACCGCGCGAAAGACGCCAAGCGGCGTCAGGCCGCAGCCGTGCCCCCTTGTGCTCATCTTTACCGCGCCCTACCGATTGCGCATGCACAGCACAACAGAGTCCCGCGCCCGGCGCAATGTCACCATTCTGGTTCTCGCGCAGGCCTTTCTTGGCGCGCAGATGCCGATGATCTTCACCATCGGCGGACTGGCCGGGCAGTCTCTGGCCCCCAACCCGTGCCTTGCGACGCTGCCGATCTCGCTGATCGTACTGGGCACGATGCTCTCGGCCACGCCGGTGTCGGCCTTCATGCAGCGCTTCGGGCGCCGCGCGGGGTTCTTTCTGGGCACCTTTGGCGGCACACTTGGCGGCATCGTCGGAGCGACGGGGCTGTACCTGCAGTCCTTCCCGATCTTCCTGCTCGGCAGCCTGATCACCGGGCTCTACATGTCGGCGCAGGGGTTCTATCGCTTCGCCGCCGCCGACACCGCGTCGCCAGCGTTCCGGCCCAAGGCGATTTCCTATGTGATGGCCGGCGGGCTGGTTTCGGCGCTGATCGGCCCGCAGGTGGTGAAGCTGACGGCAGACGCCTATGTGATCCCCTTCTTCGGCACCTACGCCGCGGTGATCGCGGTGAACCTGCTGGGCTCGCTGCTGTTTCTCTTCCTCGACATTCCCAAGCCCCCGGCCCCTGCCGAGGGCAGCCCCTATGGCCGCACCCGCTGGCAGCTGATCACCACCCCGCGCATCGCCGTCGCGGTGATCTGCGGCATGGTGAGCTACGCGCTGATGAATTTGGTGATGACCTCGACGCCGCTGGCGGTGGTCGGCTGCGGGTTCGAGACCTCGGATGCGGCCAATGTGGTCAGCGCCCACGTGCTGGCGATGTTCGCGCCGTCTTTCTTTACCGGCCAGATGATCAACCGTTTTGGCGTGGAAAAGATCATGGGCCTCGGGCTCTTCATCCTCGCTGGCGCGGGCGCGGTGGCGATGACCGGCGTGGAGCTAGAGAACTTCTTCATCGCGCTGGTGCTGCTGGGGATCGGCTGGAACTTTGGCTTCATCGGCGCGACCACCATGCTGGCAGGTGCACATACTGCCGAAGAGCGCGGCCGCATGCAGGGGCTGAACGACCTGCTGGTGTTCGGCGGGGTGACCTTTGCCTCGCTGGCATCGGGCGGGCTGATGAACTGCTCGGGCGGCACGCCGCAGGAAGGCTGGACCGCGGTGGTTCTCGCCATGGCGCCCTTCCTCGTGCTGGCGGGCGGCGCGCTGATCTGGCTGGTGCTGCGCCCCGAAGAGCAGCCGGCAGAGTGAGGCCCGGCGGCGGGCCTCGCCCGTCGCAGTCTGATGCGGTGACTCAGACCCGCCCGGTGAAGCCGGCCTTCACCAGCCGCGCCCGTTTGGAGAATTCCGAAAGCTCCAGCGCCCCTTCGGCGACACGTTGCGGCTCTTTCGCCGCCAAGGCCAACAACGGCGCCGCCTGCCATCCCGCAAGCAACGCGGGGCGCGACGGTTTCGGCACTGCGCCAAAGCCTTTGCGCGCCCGATCCAGCCGATCCAGCCCGCCCTGTGCGAGCGCCGCGACGCCCTCGGGCCGCCCGTCGAGCAGCGGCACCCGGCCCTTGCTCTCAAGCTCCGGCACCGCGCGCAGGAAGGCCGCGAGCCCAAAGGCATAGCCTGCATCCAGCGCGACCTGCTCGTCGATCCCGCCAAGCGCCTGTCCTGCCGCAAGCAGCAGCAGGCCCGAGGTTTCCTCGAGGTAGCGGGTCAGATGCGCCTCGTCTTCAAACGGATCACGATAGATGTCCCAGCGCCGCGCCCCGACCAGCGGGTCGAGCCGCGCTGCGGTCTCGGCGTCCAGCACATCCGCCAGCGGCGTGACCACCTCGTGCCGTCGCACCACGCCGCCCTTGGCGATCTCTTCCAGCGCGTCGCGCCACCATTGCAGGCGCATCTCGGCGATCATCGTCTCCTGCGTCACCCATGGGGCCCGCGCCACCTCCAGGTTGAACGCGTAAAGCGGAAACAGCACGCGCCGCGCCTCGGGCGGCGCGGCCATGGCGGCGGCGAAACGGTCGGGATCGCCGCGCTCGATCAGCCCGGCGCAGGCGACGAGGTCATCACTGAGCTGCACGCGCGGCCCCGCTGTCACGGATCAGTTTCCAGCGCACCGCATCAAGCAGCGCCTCGAAGGAGGCATCCACTATGTTGGCGCTGACGCCCACGGTCTGCCAGCGCCGCCCGGCGCCGTCCTCGCTGTCGATGATCACCCGCGTCACCGCCTCGGTGCCGCCTTGGGTAATGCGCACCTTGAAGTCCACCAGTCGCATGTCGTCGATCATCGACTGATAGGGGCCGAGGTCCTTGGCCAGCGCTTTTGACAGCGCGTTCACCGGGCCGCGGTCGTGGCCTTCGGTGTCGAGGCTGTCCGACACCGACAGCTTCTTCTCGCCGTCGATCTTCACCACGACCACAGCCTCGGACAGCGAGACCATCTGATCGTATTTATTCTTGCGGCGCTCGATGGTCACCCGGTAGCGCTTCACCTCGAAGAACTCGGGCAGCAGCCCCAACTCGTCGCGCGCCAGAAGCTCGAAGCTCGCCTGCGCGGTGTCGTAGGTGTAGCCCTCGGACTCCTTGGCCTTGATCCGCTCGAGAATGCGACCCAGCGCCGGGTCGCCCTTTTCGACCTCCAGCCCCGCCTCGGCAAGACGGCGACGCAGGTTCGATTGCCCGGCCTGGTTCGACATGGGGATCACGCGGCGGTTACCCACCTGCCCCGGCTCGATGTGCTCGTAGGTGGTGGGATCCTTGAGGATCGCGCTGGCGTGCAGCCCCGCCTTATGGGCAAAGGCCGAACTGCCGACAAAGGCCGCCTGCCGCATCGGCACGCGGTTGAGGATCTCGTCGAGCATGCGGCTCATCTGGGTCAGCCCCTCCAGCCCCTCGCGGCTGACGCCAGTCTCGTAACGGCTGGCGTAGGGTTCTTTCAGCAGCAGCACCGGGATCAGCGTGGTTAGATTGGCATTGCCGCAGCGCTCGCCCAGACCGTTGAGCGTGCCCTGCAGCTGCCGCACACCCGCGTCGATCGCCGCCAGCGTACAGCCGACAGCGTTCTCGGTGTCGTTGTGGGTGTGGATACCAAGCTTGTCTCCGGGCACGCCCGCAGCGATCACCTCGCGCACGATCCGCCCCACCTCGTCGGGCAGCGTGCCGCCATTGGTGTCACACAGTACCACCCAGCGCGCGCCGTTTTCCAGCGCCGCCTTCACGCAGTCGAGCGCGTAGCCGGGGTTGGCCTTGTAGCCGTCAAAGAAGTGTTCCGCGTCGAACAGCGCCTCGCGGCCCTGCGCCACGCAATGCGCCACCGAAGACGAGATCGCCTCGAGGTTTTCCTCAAGCGTGATGCCGAGCGCGGTGGTGACGTGGAACTCATGGGTCTTGCCAACGAGGCAGACCGACGGCGTGCCCGCGTTCAGAACCGCCGCCAGCACGTCGTCATTGGCCGCCGAGCGCCCGGCCCGCTTGGTCATGCCAAAGGCGGTGACGGTGGCGCGGGTCTGGCCAACCTCGTCAAAGAAGGCGCTGTCGGTGGGGTTGGCGCCGGGCCAGCCGCCCTCGATATAGTCGACCCCCAGTGCATCCAGCGCCGCGACGATGCGGTGCTTCTCGGCGGTGGAGAACTGCACGCCCTGCGTCTGCTGCCCGTCGCGCAGGGTGGTGTCGTAGATATAGAGACGGTCCTTCATGCGGTCCTCCCTTCGTTTCCAGAGGCGCAGAGCAAGGCGCGCGGGCGCCATGCCCGACCTCGGGAGGGCCGGGACACAGGCGCAGCGTTTGCACTCCAAAGCATCCTCGCCGCGCAAGAGGAAGATGTCCCGACGAATGCCCTCCCGGGGGGGAGGTCGGGCATGGCGCTTGCGCGCCGTTGGGCTGTCTGGGTTGTCATCACACTAGCCCCTCCAGCTTGGCCGCATCGAAACCGGCGCCGGGCAGAAGCTCGACGCCCGCCTTGGACATGCGCACTTCGACCCCGGCCTCGATCAGCGCGGTCTTGAGCCGGTCGACCTCGGAGAAATCCTTGGTCTCCATCGCCTTGGCGCGGACGCCGGCGAGGTGGTCGGCGAGGCCCGAGAGGTCCACATCCGGGGCCATCGCCCACTCCGGAATTCCCGCATCAAGGAAGCCCAGAAGACGCAGCGAAGCCCTCAGCGTGGCCGTATCCCCAGCGTGTGAAAGCTGGTGCAGTTCCGCGATGGCTCCGGCGGTGTTCAGGTCGTCGGACAGCGCATCGACAAGCGGCTGGTAGGGCTCAGCGTTGTCCAACGCTTCTGCGGCCTGTGCGTACCACTTGCGCAGTGTCGCCTCGGCCTGTGCTGCCTTCTCGGCGGTCCAGTCCATCGGCTTGCGGTAATGGGTCGAGAGCATGACGAAGCGGATCACCTCGCCCGGCACGGCGGGCATGGCGTCGTGACCGTCCAGCAGATCGCGCACGGTGAAGAAGTTACCCAAGGATTTGGACATCTTCTTGCCCTCGACCTGCAGCATCTCGTTGTGCAGCCAGACCTTGGCGAAGTCGCCATGCGGGTGGGCGCAGCAACTCTGGGCGATCTCGTTCTCATGGTGCGGGAACATCAGGTCGTTGCCGCCGCCGTGGATGTCGAAACTCTCGCCAAGCAGTTCATAAGCCATGGCCGAGCATTCGATGTGCCAGCCCGGACGGCCCCGGCCCCACGGGCTGTCCCAGCCCGGCAGGTCGTCGGCCGAGGGCTTCCACAGCACGAAGTCCATCGGGTTGCGCTTGTACGGCGCCACCTCGACCCGCGCCCCGGCGATCATGTCATCGACCGAGCGGCCCGAGAGCGCGCCGTAGGCCTTGTAGCTCTCGACGGCGAAGAGCACATGCCCCTCGGCCTCATAGGCATGGCCATCGGCGATCAGCCCCTCGATCATCGCGATCATCTGAGAGATGAACTGCGTGGCGCGGGGCATGTGGTCGGGCTCCTGCACCCCGACGGCGCCCATGTCCTGCAGATACCAGCCGATGGTCTCTTCGGTACGCTCGGCGATCAGGTCTTCAAGGCTGCGCGGATCGCCCGCCTCCTTGCGCGCCTGCGCGGTGGCGTTGATCTTGTCGTCGACGTCGGTGAAGTTGCGCACATAGGTGACGTGATCCGCCCCATAGACATGGCGCAGCAGCCGCGCCAGCACGTCAAAGACGATGGCCGGTCGGGCATTGCCGAGGTGCGCGCGGTCGTAGACCGTGGGCCCGCAGACATACATCCGGACGTTCTTGGGATCGATCGGGGTGAAGACCTCTTTCCGGCGAGTCTTCGAATTGGTCAACGAGATGGTCATGGCGCGCTCCTTCGCGGCGGTCGCGGCGGGAGTAGCAACTTCATCTCTCGATTGGAATAGAAGACCGGCCCGCCGAAGAAATCAGCAGGTAATGCAGCAAATCACGGTGGCGTTGCGCAGTGTCATGCGGCGTGTCTAACTCGGGCCATCGCGCGCGTCCAGCATTTCCACCAGCTTGCCCAGCGACGAGAGATTGCGCGCGGTAACCGGCGCCCCGGCGATCGCCTCGAGCCTTGGCGCAAGCTTCGAGCGCCCAAAGCCGCCCGGCGTGTGCAGCCAGATGAGCCCGTCGCCCTCGGCGATCTCGTCATCCGGCGCGGCCCATCGCTCAAAGAGGCCCCGATCAAGCGCGGCGGCGCTGAACAGGAACGCGGCATGCACGCGTTTCGGCTCTGCGGGACTGAACGGGCAGTTACGCAAGGCGGCGCGCACCCGGTCTGGCGGCGTCACCAGAACCGGCACCTCGATGCCGCGCGCCGCAAGCGCCCGCGCCAGAGCCTGTGCGAGATCGGCCCGATCACCCTCTGCGTCAAAGATCAGGTTGCCCGAGGCAAGATGGCTCTGTACCCGCCGCCAGCCCAGCCCCTCGCAGATCTGGCGCAAGCCGGCCATCGGCAGCGCGTTGGCGCCTCCGACATTTATCCCGCGCAGCAGCGCGACCTTGACAGACATGCCTCCTCCAAAGACCGGTGGACACGTCCCAAGAGTCCCTGTCGGGCGAAGCTTGGGTATCGCCCGGGCCGGGCCTCTCGATGGCCTGTCCAACAGAAAAGGCCCCGCCAATCGGCAGGGCCCTTCAGTCTCATCCAGAGCGGCTCACTCGGCTGCGTCAGATGCCGGGGCGCCGTCCGACGGCGTCTCCTCGGCCTTCTTGCGCGGCTTGCGGGCGCGCTTGGGCTTTTCTTCCGCCTGCTCGGACTTCTCGGCGGGCGCGTCGGCGGATTTCGCCGGCTCTTCGCCCTCGGTCTTCTTGCTGCGACGGGCCCGCGGCTTGGGTGCGGGCTTGGCTGCGGGCTTGGCCTTCGGTTTGGTTTCGGCGCGGCTTTCGGGCGTTTCGACAAGACCGCTGTCGCTGTCGTCGTCGGACGCTCCGCCCAGCACGTCGGGCTGATCACCAAGCCCCGGAAGGCTCTGGGTTTCCGCCTCGGGCTGCTGCGCCTTGGGCTGTTCCTGCGCCGCCTCGCCCGAACCTGACTGACCGCCCGAGGACTGCTGCCCACCCGAAGATTGACCACCGGAGGATTGGCCGCCGGAGGATTGGCCACCATTGCCCTGCTGATGGCCGCCCTGCTGGCTGTTGCCACCGTCGCGATTGTCGCTGCGGTTCTGGTCGCGTTCGGCCCGGTCGCGGTCCCGCTGCGCCTGACGCTCGCGGTTCTCTCGTTCTTGCTGTTCGCGGCGCTGGTCGGCCTCCTTCTGCGCTTCCGACAGCAGGCGCATATAGTGCTCGGCGTGCTGCTGGAAGTTCTCGGCGGCAACACGGTCGTTGCCGAGCGCCGCGTCGCGGGCCAGTTGGTTGTACTTGTCGATGATCTGCTGCGGCGTACCGCGCACCTTGCCCTCCGGGCCCGAACTGTCGAACACGCGGTTGACGACGTTCCCAAGAGTATTGCGGTTGCGGTTGTTCTTCGACCGCGAGCGGGATTTCGAGGATCGCATCTTGTCTGCTATCAGCCTTGTGTCTGACTGTCCCTGTGACCTCGGCGCTGCGCCTGATCTGGCGCCGTCAATGCCCGTGGTCACTCCAATGTCGGGTTGATGTCAGGCGGGACCGCTGTGAGGCATCCACCGCTCCGACCCCTATTGCTAATCATTTCGAGACAGGCGTTACAAGGGAAAATCTCGCAAAATCTGCGAATTTCACCGGAAATGCGCCGAAATGTGGTTTCAAAGCGCTTGCAGACGCCCTGCAACCACCCGGTCACGCCCATCGAGATCAGAGATCACCGCGACGTCGCAAAGCCCTGACGCGCGGAAAAGCTCTGCCACCGCCGCCCCCTGCGCGGGCCCGATTTCCACCAGAAGCCGCCCGCCCGGTTCCAGATGCGCTGCCGCGCCGGCGGCGATGGCGCGATAGGCGGCAAGCCCGTCGCCCTCGTCCGTGAGCGCCATGCGCGGCTCGTGGTCGCGCACTTCGGGGGCCAGTTCCGGCATTTCGGTCAGGGCGATATAGGGCGGATTCGAGACGATTAGATCGAAGCTCTCGGGCGCATCGCCAAGCGCGCCCCACCAATTGCCTTGCGCCAGCGCCGCACGCGGCTCCAGTTGCAGCGCATTGCGGTTCCAGAAGGCCACTTCAAGCGCCTGCGCGCTGAGGTCGGTGCCGATGCCGTTGGCCCCCTGCCGCTCGGCCAGCAGCGTCAGCAGGATGCAGCCCGAGCCGGTGCCAAGATCGAGCACGCGAGCGAAAGGCTGCGACAGCGCCGCCTCGATCAGAATTTCGGTCTCGGGACGTGGGTCGAGCACGTCGGAGGTGACGAGGAACTCGCGCCCGTAGAACTGCCGCCGCCCGGTCAGATGCGAGACCGGCACCCGTGCGGCGCGGCGGTCGATCAGCGCGTCAAACAGCACAGCATGCTCGGGCGCGACCGGTTCGGGCAGGAACAGGGTCAGCCGCCCCGGCGGCACCTTTAGCACATGCGCCAGCAGCCGCCGGGCGTCACGGCCCGGATCGGGCACCCCGGCCTCGACCAGCCGCGCCGTGGCGCGCGCCAGCAGCGCCGATCCTGTGGCCGCGCCGCTCATACCATCTCCGCCAGCATGGAGGCCTGCGCATCGGCAGTGAGCGCGTCGATGATCTCGTCAAGATCACCGCCCAGCACCGCTTCGAGCTTGTAGAGCGTCAGGCCAATGCGGTGATCGGTCATCCGCCCCTGCGGAAAGTTGTAGGTGCGGATGCGCTCCGAGCGATCTCCCGAGCCGACCTGCGCCTTGCGGTCCGAGGCGCGGCTCTCGTCAGCCTTCTGCCGCTCCATGTCGAACAGCCGCGCGCGCAGCACGTTCATTGCGATCTCGCGGTTGCGGTGCTGGGACTTTTCCGAGGAGGTGACCACCAGACCGGTGGGAACATGGGTGATGCGCACGGCGGAATCGGTGGTGTTGACATGCTGGCCGCCAGCGCCAGAACTGCGCATCGTGTCGATCCGCAGGTCATTGGGATTGATCTCGATGTCCACTGCCTCGGCCTCGGGCAGCACCGCCACCGTCGCCGCAGAGGTGTGGATGCGTCCGCCGCTTTCGGTTTCGGGCACGCGCTGCACGCGGTGCACGCCGCTTTCGAACTTGAGCCGGGCAAAGACGTTCTCACCCTCGATGCGCACCACCAGTTCCTTGATGCCGCCAAGTTCCGAAAGCTGTTCCTCGATCACCTCCCAGCGCCAGCCGCGCGCCTCGGCGTAGCGCTGATACATGCGCGCCAGATCGCCGGCGAACAGCGCCGCCTCGTCGCCGCCGGTGCCGGGGCGGATCTCGAGGATCGCGGGACGGGCGTCGGCGGCGTCGCGCGGCAGCAGCGCCAGTTGCAGCGCGTGCTCGGCCTCGGGCAGCCGCGCGCGCAGGCCGGGCAGTTCCTCCTCGGCCAGTGCCTTCATCTCGGGATCGCCGAGCATCTCCTCGGCCTCGGCGAGGTCAGCCTGTAGGCGCTCCCATTCCGCGATCTGGTCGACCACGGGTTTCAGTTCGGCATATTCGCGCCCGAGCGCGGCGATATCGCCCCGCCCTTCGGCCATGCAGGCCTGGACATACTCGAAACGGTCACGGATCTGGTGAAGTCGGTCAGCGGGGATCATCCGCATTCCTTTCCCCATTGCCGCGCGCGGGTCAAGTCCGTGCGAGGCGCGACAATTCTCTTCGCAGCGATTTGCAGCGGCCCGCGTCGCGGCGCGGCCTTAGCCCTGCTGTGCCCCGAGATCGGCCAGCCAGCCATCCACCCGCGCCTTGTTCACCCCCATGTCGGACTGGCCAAAGCGCTGGCGGGCGTAAAGCTCGAGGTGATCCTCGACGAATTGCACGGTGGTGTAGTCCGGAAAGCCCATCCATTTAGAACGCGAGATATAGGTCACGCGACCGTCGTCCGGGCTGCCGGCCAGCACCTCTGTGCGCGGGCTTTCAAGGATGATCCGATGCAGCGCCTCAAAGGTTTCTTCGCTGCCCGCGATACGGCGGCGCACGCCGCTGGCGAGATCCTGATCGGCGGTGACCTGCGGGTCAACGTTCCACACCGAAGGGTCTGACGGAGCGAGGCGAATCCAGGCCAGACCAGCCACGACAAGCAGGATGATGATCCAGAATACCATGCGCACCACGTTTTCCTTTCCTTCTTCGCGCCCGCCGCGCGGGGCGGCGGGTTGCTTCTGATTTCACGATTCCCGCGGGCAATCAAAGGCCGAACACGGCCGCTCGCGCGATTGTGCCCGCTCAGCGCCGGGTCCATCCCCAGAGGCACAGCAGTTCCGTCGCCACATGTGCCCCGGCGATGGCGGTGGCGCCGGTGGTGTCGAAGGGCGGCGAGACCTCGACGATGTCGCCACCGACCATGTTGATCCCCGCCAGCTCGCGCAGGCAGACCGCCGCCTGATGGCTTGTCAGACCGCCCCAGACCGGCGTGCCGGTGCCCGGCGCGAAGGCCGGGTCGAGCGCGTCGATATCGAAGGTCAGATAGACCGGATGGCCGCGCACGATCTCGCGCGCCCGCGCCGCCGCCGCCTCGGGGCCGATGCGGTGCAACTCGCGCGCATTGATGATGTTGAAACCCAGCGTGTCGGGGTTGTCCGTCCGGATGCCGATCTGCACCGAGCGCGCCGGGTCCACCAGTCCCAGCTTCACCGCCTTGTACATGAAGGTGCCGTGGTCGATGCGGCCGAAATCATCGTCGGCCCAGGTGTCGGTATGCGCATCGAACTGGATCACCGACAGCGGGCCATACTTGGCGGCATACGCCTTGAGAATCGGCAGGGTGATCGAGTGATCACCGCCCAGCGTGACCGTCGCCGTCTCGGTGGCGAGGATGCCGGCGATATGCGCCTCCAGCGTCTCGGGGAAGGCGGGCACATTGGCGTAATCGAAGGCCAGATCGCCATAATCGGCAATGGCGAACTCCGACAGCACGTCAAAGCCCCAGCCATAGGGCGCATCACACGGCTGCAGCAGCGAGGCCTCGCGGATCGCCCGCGGGCCCAGCCGGGTGCCGCTGCGATTGGTCACCGCCTGATCGAAGGGCACGCCGGTCACCGCAACGTCGGCACCGGACAAATCCTTGGTGTAGCGCCGCCGCAGGAACGAAGCCGCCCCGCCGAACACGTTCTCAAAACTCGGCCCCTTCAGATCCTCGCGGGTGAAGGCGTGGTCGATCTGGGTCTTGGCATCTTCAAGCGCCATGGGATCACTCCTGAACCGGCAGCGCGGTCTCGATCAGCCGCGCGAAGAAGCTCGCACCGATCGGCGCGATCTCGTCGTTGAAATCATACTGCGGATGGTGGCAGCCATAGGTGTCGCCCTGCCCCAGATGTAGATAGGCGCCGGGCCGCGCCTGCAGCATGTAGGAGAAATCCTCGGCCGGCATGATCGGATCACAATCGTCGGTCACCAGGTCGGCGCCCACCACCTCGCGGGCAATGCGCGCGGCAAAGGCCGCCTGCTCGGGGTGGTTTTCGGTCACCGGGTAGCCGCGGTGATAGGTCACCTCGGCGGTGCAGCCATAGACCTCGGCTTGCAACTTGGCGATCTCGCGGATGCGGCGCTCGGCCAGATCACGGGTCGGGGCGCTGAAGCAGCGCACGGTGCCGGTCAGATAGGCGGTGGCGGGAATGATATTGTCGGTGGTGCCCGCATGGATTTGCGTCACCGACACCACCAGCCGGTCGAGCGCGTTGACGTTGCGGCTGACAATGGTCTGCATCGCCTGCACGATGCTTGCCGCCGCCGGAATCGGATCGATGCAATCCTGCGGCGAGGCACCATGCCCGCCCTTGCCCGACACATCGATGCGGAACTCGTCGGCAGAGGCCTGCAGCGCCCCCGGCGTGGTGAGGAAATGGCCCGGCGCATCGCCCGGCGCATTATGCATCCCGTAAACCTCTGCGACGTCGAAACGGTCCATGATGCCTTCGTCGATCATCGCCTTGGCACCGCCGCCGCCCTCTTCGGCGGGCTGGAAGATCAGCGCCACGCGACCCGAGAAATTCCGCGTCTCGGCAAGATACTTGGCAGCGGCAAGCAGCATCGTTGTGTGCCCGTCGTGGCCGCAAGTATGCGCCACGCCCGGCACGGTCGAGGCATGGTCGGCGCCCGACAGGTCGTCCATCGGCAGCGCATCCATGTCGGCGCGCAGCCCGATGGTCCGGCCCGGCCCGCGCCCCTCGATGATCGCCACCACGCCCGATTGCGCAATGCCCTCGTGGATCTCGATGATGCCGAAGCTCTTGAGCTTGTCGACGACAAAGGCCGCAGTCTTGTGGCACTCATAGAGCAATTCGGGATGCTGGTGCAGGAAGCGGCGCCATTCTTTCAGCGTCTCGGCCTCGGCGGCGATAGAGTTGATCACGGGCATTGCGGTCTTTCCTTGGTGCTGGTCCGGGCCGCCTGTCCCCGCGGGGACAGGGCGGATCCGGTCTTTGGCGCCAAGAAAGGCCGAAAAACATCACGCCCGCAAGGGTTGACGCGACTCCACCAGTTTCACGAAATACGACGCACCGATCGGGGCCGCCTCATCGTTGAAGTCGAACTTCGGGTGGTGCACCGACGGGCCGACCCCCTGCCCCAGATAGACGAATGCCCCCGGACGCGCCCCGAGCATGTAGGAAAAATCCTCGGCCCCCATCGACGGCGCGATCTCGTCCAGCACGTCGGCCGCGACGCCCTGCGCAACCCGCACGGCGAACTCGGTCTGGCGTGCGTGGTTCACCGTCGGCGGGTAATTGGGCTGGAAATCCAGCGCCGCGCTGATGCCATAGGCGCGCGCCTGCCCCTCGACGATCTCGTGCAGGCGGCGTTCGGCCATGGCGCGGATTTCGGCATCGAAGCTGCGGATTGTGCCGGCTAGGCGCATCGTCTCGGGAATGACATTGGTCGCCGAGCCGCCCTGCACCGTGGTCAGCGACACCACCAGCGATTTCAGCGGATCGGCGTTGCGCGACGGCACCGACAGCAGCGCCTGCCCGATCGCCAGCGCGCAGGGCACCGGGTCGAGGCAGAGATCGGGATGCGCCGCGTGGCCGCCCTTGCCGGTCAGCACCAGTTCGAAATCGTCCACCGCCGCCATGATCGGCCCCTTGGTCGTGGCCATGGTGCCCAAGGGCAGCGAGGGATCGGTATGGATCGCGTAGACCTCGGAGATGCCGAAACGGTCCATGATGCCCTCTTCGACCATGATGCGCCCGCCGCCGATGGTCTCTTCGGCAGGCTGGAAGATCAGCGCCACCTTGCCCGCGAAGTTGCGCGTCTCCGACAGGTATTTCGCCGCGCCCAGCAGCATTGTGGTATGCCCGTCGTGGCCGCAGGCGTGCATCTTGCCCGGCACTTGGCTGGCGTGCGCCGCGCCGGTCTCTTCCTCCATTGGCAGCGCATCCATGTCGGCACGCAGCCCGGTCACCGGCCCCTCGCCCTGCCCCTCGATGATCGCAACGACGCCGGATTGGGCAATGCCCTCGTGAATCTCGGTGATCCCGAACTCGCGCAGCCGCGCCACCGCGAAAGCCGCCGTCGCGTGACACTCCAGGCTCAGTTCCGGGTTCTGATGCAGATGACGGCGCCATGTGCGCATCTCGTCGGCATAATCCGCGATCCGGTTCACGATGGGCATGACTGGACTCCTGAAGGTCTTTGAAGCAGGACAAGGTAAAATACCCATATAGCGGAGATGTCCATGACCAGCGATCCGAGCCGCGATCTGATCCACGATGAACGTGGCGGCATGCCCCGCCTTCTGGAGATCATGCGGCGTCTGCGCGACCCCGAAACCGGCTGCCCGTGGGATCTGGAGCAGGATTTCGCCACCATCGCCCCCTATACGATCGAAGAGGCCTATGAGGTCGCCGACGCCATCGAGCGCGAGGCCTGGGGCGAGTTGAAGGGCGAGCTCGGGGACTTGCTGTTCCAGTCGGTGTTCCATGCGCAGATGGCCGAGGAGCGCGGGCTGTTCAGCTTCGCCGACGTGGCCGACACCATGTCCGACAAGATGGTCGCCCGCCATCCGCATGTCTTTGGGGACGAAAGCAACGACAAATCTCCAGAGCAGCAGACCGCCGACTGGGAGAAGATCAAGGCCGCCGAACGCGCCGCCAAGGCCGAAAAGGGCGTGCTGGATGGGGTTGCGCTGGGGCTGCCGGCGCTGCTGCGCGCGGTGAAGCTGCAAAAGCGCGCCGCGCGCGTGGGTTTTGACTGGCCATCGACCGACGAGGTGATCGACAAGATCGTCGAGGAAGCACAGGAACTGCGCGAGGCCACCGATGCCGACCACGCCGAAGAGGAATTCGGAGACCTGCTTTTTGTGATGGCCAATCTCGCCCGTCACATGGACATCGACCCCGAACAGGCGCTGCGCCGGGCCAACGCCAAGTTCACCCGCCGCTTCGGCGCCATCGAAACGGCGCTCGAGGCGCGCGGCAAGCGGCCCGAAGACAGCGATCTGGCTGAGATGGACGCGCTCTGGGACGAAGCCAAGGCGGTGGAAAAGGCGCAGAAAGTCGCCCGGGCGGAGGCGTCGCAGGCCGAGTTTAAATCCTGATCTTTCCCCTAGGGTATTGACCTGATAAATTCGCTCGGGTTATTGGCCGCCTGCGACTAGCCAATTCTGACAAGCATGACCGGAGGACTTTGATGCTGCGTCTCGGAACCGCCCTCGCCTTGATTGCCCCCACTCTCACGGCGGCCCCCGCGCTGGCCGAAGAGGTCAATCTCTACTCCTACCGTCAGCCCGAGTTGCTCAAGCCGCTGACCGACGCCTTCACCGAAGCCACCGGCATCGACGTGAATGTCGCCTATATCGACAAGGGCCTCGAAGAGCGCCTCGTCGCCGAAGGCGACCGCTCGCCCGCGGATCTCATCTTCACCGTCGACATCTCGCGCCTCGCCGCCGCCGTGCAGGCCGGTGTGACCCAGTCGGTCGAGAGCGACGTGCTCGAGCAGAACGTGCCGGCGCAATACCGCGACCCCGACGGGCAGTGGTTCGGCCTGACCACGCGTGCGCGCATCGTCTACGCCTCGAAAGACCGGGTCGATCCCGAAGAGGTGGTCACCTACGAAGGTCTCGCCGACCCCAAGTGGGAGGGCCGCATCTGCACCCGCTCCGGCACCCATGACTACAACGTGGCGCTGGTGGCCGCGATCATCCACCACCACGGCGAGGAATACGCCAAGGAGTGGCTGACCGGCCTGAAGAACAACCTCGCCCGCCGCCCGCAGGGCAACGACCGCGCGCAGGTCAAGGCGATCTGGGCCGGAGAATGCGACATCAGCCTCGGCAACACCTATTACATGGGCAAGATGCTCGAGGACGAAGAGCAGACCGAATGGGCCGACTCGGTCAACGTGCTGTTCCCCGAGTTCGAAAACGGCGGCACCCATGTGAACATCTCGGGCGTGGCGATGACCAAATCCGCGCCGAACCGCGAGGGCGCGCTGAAGATGATGGAATTCCTGACCTCGCCCGAGGCGCAGGAAATCTACGCCCACGCCAACTACGAGTATCCGATCGCCCCGGGATCCGAGGCCGACGACCTGGTTCAGGGCTGGGGCAGCTTCACCGCTGACGACACCAACCTGATGACCCTCGCCGAGCTGCGCGGCACGGCGCTGCGGCTGGTGGAAGAGGTCGATTACGACGGCTGAGTGATCTCGGCGCCGAAAAAGTCATGAAGACATCACAAGGGCCCCGCGGGGCCCTTTTTCTTGTGCTGCGCCGGTGGCGCGGAGGTTGGGGGCGCTGCCTCCTCGCCGCGATGCGGCTCACCCCCGGCGTATTGTTGAAGAGAAGAAGCCGTCGGTGTCGCCCGTGCTTCTTCTCTTTTCAAATACGCAAATCCCGCGCGTCACGCCACGCGGCTCCCGTGGCTCCAGACGCCGCGCAGGCAGGGCTGGCCCTCGATGCGCCGCACCCGCACCACGTCGGCCAGCAGTCCCGGCGCCAGACGGCCGCGATCGTCGAGGCCGGAGGCGGCGGCGGGCGCCCGGCTCACGGTGGCGATGCCGCGGGGCAGATCGTCCCAGAGGTCGGCCAGCAGGAAGGCCGCCGCCATCAGCGCCGCCGGGACGTAGTCTGACGAGACGATGTCCAGCAGATCGAGCCGGGCCAGTTCCTCCGCCGCCACGTTGCCCGAGTGCGAGCCACCCCGGATGAGGTTCGGCGCGCCCATCATCACGGCGATGTCCGCCGCCTTGCAGGCCCGCGCCGCCTCGACCGTGGTCGGGAATTCGGCCAGCCGCACGCCATGGCCACGGCTCACCTGCACATGATCGGCCGTGGTGTCGTCATGGCTTGCGAGCACCGCGCCAAGCCGCCGCGCCGCCGCCACCGCACCGGCCTCATGCGCCGCGCCCAGTTCGCTGCGCAGGCGCGTGAGATTGTCCACATGCGCGTCGAAGTCATCCGAACTGAGCCCGTGCTTGCCGCACATGTAGTCGCGGTATTTCTCGATGTCGCGGAACTGCCGCTGGCCGGGCGTGTGGTCCATCAGCGACAGGATGCCGACCCGGTCGGCGGCGCCGAACTCTGCCAGTTCCTCCAGCAGCGTCTCCGAGCAGGTCTCGGCCCGCAGGTGCAGAAAGTGGCTGATCTTCAGCATCTCGCGGCTGCGCGCCTCAAGCAGCTCGCCCGCCAAGGCCCGCGCATATTTGCCGTATTTCGACTTGCCGTCGGTCACCACCGAGCCCACACGCATGGCGTCGAACACCGTGGTGATGCCAACCGAGGCCAGCTCGGCATCATGCGCGAGGATCGCGGCCGCATGCGGCCAGTTCACCTTCGGGCGCGGCTGCATGTGACGCTCGAGATTGTCGGTGTGCAGCTCGATCAGCCCGGGGATCAGCAGATCGCCGGCACAATCCTCGGCCCCCGCCACCGTGGTGTTGCCCGCATCAATGGCTTCGATCCGCCCGCCCTGCATCACCAGCGTGCCGGCGATCACCTCGTCTTCGAGCACGATCCGCGCGTTGCTCAGGATGGTTCGTGCCATGGTCTACCTCTTATCGTTGGCGCTCTTTGCGCCGTCATGCATCTGTGACATGACGCTGTCATGAAGCGCGCCATGCAAAATTATTCCCGATACGCCGTCTATTACGCTCCGCCGCCGGGACCGCTGGCCGAGTTCGCCGCCGCTTGGCTGGGCTGGGACCCGGCCACGGGCGATACCGTGCCGCACCCGCAGATCGAAGGGTTGCCGCGCCCGGTCTCGGAGATCACCAAGACCCCGCGAAAATACGGCTTTCACGGCACGCTGAAGCCGCCCATGCGGCTGACCGGCAGCGCCGAGGCGCTGCACGACGATCTCGCGGCGCTGAGCGCACGTCTCGCCCCGGTTACGCTGCCGGGCCTCGCGCTGAGCCGGATCGGCAGCTTTCTGGCGCTGACGATCGAGGGCGACGCCAGCCCGCTCGCGCGCCTCGCCGGAGAGGTGGTCGCAGGGCTGGACAGGCATCGCGCGCCGCCGACCGAGGCGGAACTGGAGCGCCGCCGCCGGACGCGCCTGAGCCCGGCGCAGGAGCAGAACCTGACGCGCTGGGGCTATCCCTACGTGATGGGGGAGTTCAAATTCCACCTCACGCTCACCGGCAAGCTGGCCTTTGGCGAGGCCGAACAAGTGGCCGAGGCGTTGGATCCGGTTCTCGCGCCGCTGCTGCCGCATCCTTTTTATATCCCCGACCTGTGCCTCTTCGGCGAGGCTGAAGACGGGCACTTTCACCTGCTGCACCGCTACGCCCTCACCGGCTGAAGCAATGCCTCGAGCCGGGCCGCCGCGACCTCCAGCGGCCCGGAGTTGTCGATCTCGTGAATTGTCAGCCCGCCCGGCAGCGGCAGCGCCGCGCGCGCCAGCCGCGCATTGATCTGCGCCGCGCTCTCGCGCCCCCGCGCAGTCAGCCGCTCCGCGAGCACCTCGGGTCGTGCCGTCACATGGAGCACCTCCAACTCTGGCAGCAGCTGGGCCGCCTGCGCCAAGGCCCCGCGCGAGCCGTTGAACACAACCGGGCGGCCCGCCTCGCGCGGTGCCAATTCCGACCAGCGGATGCCGTAGTGCAGCTCGTGCGCGCGCCAGTGCAGCGCGAACGCACCCTCCGCAAGCATCTGCGCAAACAGCTCCTCCGTCACCGCGAGGCAGGGCTCGCCACCCGCATCCGGCGCGCGGGTGATCACCCGTTGCACCAAATGCAATCCGGGCACTCTCGGCGCGACCTCGGCAAGCAGACTGTCCTTGCCCACCCCCGAGGGTCCGACCAGCGCGAAAACCCGCCGCCTCATGCCGCCCGCGCCGGGGTGAAGCCGCTGACGTCGATCTCGCGGTCGCAGACCGCCTCCCGCGCCTCGGCGTCGTGAAAGATGCCGATGATCGCAGCGCCGCGCGCCTTGGCCTCGGAAATCAGCTCCAGCACCACGGCGCGGTTGGTGGCGTCGAGCGACGCCGTCGGCTCATCGAGCAGCAGCGCCGGGAACGCATGGGCAAAGCCGCGCGCGATATTGACCCGCTGCTGCTCGCCGCCCGAGAAGGTGGTGGGCGAGAGGCTCCAGAGGCGCTCAGGGATGTTGAGCCGCGCCAAGAGCGCGCGCGCCCGCGCCTCGCCCTCGGCCGCGCTGCCGCCCGCGGCCAGCACCGGCTCGGCCACCACCTCCAGCGTCGGCACCCGCGGCACCACGCGCAGGAACTGGCTGACGTAGCCCAGCACCTCGCGGCGCAGCGTCAGAATCTCGCGCGGTTCGGCCTGCGCCACATCCACATCGCCCACCATGATGCGCCCGGCCCCGGCAAGATAATTGCCGTAGATCATCCGCATCAGCGTCGACTTGCCCGCGCCGGAATTGCCCACCAGGGCCACGCATTCCCCGGGCGCGACAGAAAGCGAGGCGCCCTCCATCACCGGGATCACCGCGCTGCCCTGATTGTGCAGCACGAAACTCTTTGCAACGTCCGAGATACGGATCATCCGCCCAGCCCTTCTTCTCTTTCCAAATACGCACATCCCGCCCGTGCCAAGGGCGCCGCGCCGCTCATACCTGCAGCACGCTGGACACCAGCAGCTGCGTGTAACCATGCTGCGGATCATCCAGAACCTGATCGGTGAGCCCGGTCTCGACCACCTGCCCGCCCTTCATCACCATCAGCCGGTCGGCGAGCAGACGCACCACCGCCAGATCATGGGTGACAATCACCGCCGAGAGGCCCATCTCGCGCACCAGCCCGCGCAGGAGGTCCAAGAGCCGCGCCTGCACCGAGACATCCAGCCCCCCGGTGGGCTCGTCCATGAACACCAGCCGCGGACCGGTGACGAGGTTGCGGGCAATCTGCAGGCGCTGCTGCATGCCGCCCGAGAAGGCACGGGGGCGGTCGTCGACGCGGTCCTCGGTGATTTCCACCCGGCCCAGCCAGTCGATCGCCTGCGCCCGGATATCGGCGTAGTTGCGCGCGCCGACGGCCATCAGCCGCTCGCCGACATTGCCGCCCGCCGAGACGCCCATGCGCAGCCCGTCGCGGGCGTTCTGATGCACGAAGGCCCAGTCGGTGCGCGCCAGCATCCGCCGCTCCGGCTCGGACATGGCAAGCACGTCGCGCGGGCCGTGTGCGCGGGTGTCGAAGACCACCTTGCCCGCATCGGGGGCCATCTGGCCCGACAGGCACGACAGCAGCGTCGACTTGCCAGAGCCGCTCTCTCCGACAATGCCCATAACCTCGCCGGGCCAGAGATCGAAACTCACATCGCCGCAGCCGAGCCGCGCGCCATAGTGCTTGGTGACGCCCTGAACGGAGAGCAGCGGGGTCATGCGAATTCCTCCTGTGGGGAGAGCGCGCCGCGGTGCCCTTCGGCCTGCCGCGAGGCACAGAAATCGGTGTCGGAGCAGACGAACATGCGCCCGCCCGCATCGTCGGTGATCACCTCGTCGAGGTAGCTGGTGCCGCAGCCGCAGAGGTCGCAGGCGTGGTCGGCCTTGCTGGCCTCGAACGGATGGTCCTCGAAATCGAGGCTCACGACCTTCGTGTAGGGCGGCAGCGCGTAGATGCGCTGCTCGCGCCCCGCGCCGAAAAGCTGGATCGCCGCGCTCTCGAGCTTGGGGTTGTCGAACTTGGGGATCGGCGAGGGATCCATCACGTAGCGCCCCTCCACTTTCACCGGGTAGGCATAGGCCGTGGAGATCGCGCCGTTGTGGGCGATGTCCTCGTAGAGCTTGACGTGCATCAGCCCGTATTCCTCGAGTGCGTGCATCTTGCGGGTCTCGGTCTCGCGCGGCTCCAGAAAGCGCAGCGGCTCGGGGATCGGCACCTGATAGACGAGGATCTGCCCCTCCTCGAGCGGCTGCTCTGGGATGCGGTGGCGGGTCTGGATGACCGTGGCCTCGGCGGTATGTTCGGTGGCCTCCACCGCGGCGGTGCGTTCAAAGAACTTGCGGATCGAGACCGCGTTGGTGGTGTCATCGGCCCCCTGATCGATGACCTTCAGCCGATCCTCGGGGGTGAGGCAGGCGGCGGTCACCTGCACGCCCCCCGTGCCCCAGCCATAGGGCATCGGCATCTCGCGGCTGGCGAAGGGCACCTGATAGCCCGGCACCGCCAGCGCTTTCAGCAGCGCGCGGCGGATCATCCGCTTGGTCTGCTCGTCGAGATAGGCAAAATTATACGCCTGATCGGTCATGCCTCTTCTTCCTCGCCAAAGAGATAGACCTCGCCCCAGACGATCTCGTCGCCCAGTTCCGGGTCGGTGAAAGCTTCGAACAGCGCCACGTCGGGCACGCCTTCCTCGTCGAGCGGCAGATCGAGCGGACCGGTGATCCGCTTCACGTCCTCGATGACGCCCGCCACACCGCCGCATTCCGCGATATGTTCGGCGATCTGAACCTCCACCTCGGCAGGCGAGCCCGCCGACAGGCAGATGAACAGCACCGCCAGCGCGCTCTCGGTGTCGCCATCCTCAAAGAAAGGCGACTCGCTGTCGGGCATCCGGATCACCTCGACCAGCGCGCAGTACCAATCCTGCCCCTTCGGCAGCTCGGGCAGTTTCGCCCCGTGATAACCCTTGCTCATTCCGCAGCCTCCTTGACCGTTGCAGCGCCCATCGCCTCGGCGCGCATCTTGCGCACCAGTTCCAGCTCGGACTGGAAATCGACGTAGTGCGGCAGCTTGATGTGTTCGAGAAAGCCTGTCGCCTGAATATTGTCGGAATGGGCCAGAACGAATTCCTCGTCCTGCGCTGGTGCGCCGACATTCTCCTCGCCCAGTTCCTGCCAGCGCAGCGCCCGGTCGACCAGCGCCATGGAGATCGCCTTGCGCTCGGTCTGGCCGAACACCAGCCCGTAGCCGCGGGTGAATTGCGCCGGCTCGGTCTTCGATCCGGCGAACTGGTTGACGGTTTCGCATTCGGTGAGGGTCAACTCACCGATGCAGACCGCAAAGCCAAGCTCGGGCACCTCCATCTCGACCTCCACCGCGCCGATGCGCAGTTCGCCGACGAAGGGGTGGTTGCGTCCGTAGCCGCGCTGGGTGGAGTAGGCCATGCCCAGCACGAAGCCCTCGTCGCCGCGGGTCAGCGCCTGCAGGCGCAGCGGGCGGTCCGCCGGGTATTCCATCGGCGCGCGGGTCATGTCGGGCGGCGTATCCTCTGCGCGAACCTCGTCCTGTATCAATCCGTCTTTGTTCAGAAAATCCGTCACGCGGGGCGTCGCCTCCCGACGCGGTTCCGCGCTGCGCGCACGTGGAGGCTCGCCCTCGGCCTGCAGCGCGAAATCCAGCAACCGGTGGGTATAGTCGAAGGTTGGGCCCAGCACCTGACCGCCGGGCACATCCTTGAAGGTGGCGCTGATCCGGCGGTCGCAGCGCATCTCGGTGGTGTTCACCGGCGCGGAATGGCCGAGCCGCGGCAGCGTCGTGCGATAGGCGCGGACAAGGAAAATCGCCTCGATCAAATCGCCGCGCGCCTGTTTGATTGCCAGCGCCGCAAGGTCGGGGTCATAAAGCGAGCCCTCGGCCATCACACGGTTCACCGCCAGCGCCATCTGTTCGCGGATCTGCGCGACGCTCAGTTCAGGCACCGCGGTGTCGCCGCGCCGCTCCTCTGCCAGCCACTCGTGCGCCGCGTCGATGGCCCGCTCGCCGCCTTTCACAGCCACATACATCAGAGCGCCTCCACTTTGGTCGTTCGCGGCAATGCCGCCAGCTTGTCATCGCAGGTGAAGAAACAATCCCAACCCAATGGGAACAGTTGACTATTTCTTTCGAACGCGTCCACCTCCGGCAGCGAGAGCGCTGCCGAGGCCTCGATCCCCGGTCCGGTCAGTCGCATCCCTTCGGCGCGCAGTTCATCGCGCTCAACGATCAGCGTCGCCGCCCGGTCGGGATACTCGGCGGTGCCGATACGGTAACGGTCGAGCGGCTTCAGCGCGTCCCAAGGGCCGAGCGCGAACATCGCCTGCTCGGCGCTGACCAGCGGCGCGCCGATGTGGAAGGCAATCCAGTCCCGCAACGCGTCGGCGTC
Organism: Salipiger sp. ABF4_146; assembly: GCF_056161345.1. NCBI lineage: Bacteria > Pseudomonadati > Pseudomonadota > Alphaproteobacteria > Rhodobacterales > Roseobacteraceae > Salipiger > Salipiger sp. ABF4_146. Next base: position 179,416 of record NZ_JBSWYX010000007.1, read on the forward strand.
GCAGCCCGGCGCGAGGAAGATCGGCGTTTCACGATCGCAGAGCGTCAGCAGCAGCACCGCCGCGGCGGTTGAAAGCCCCGGCGCCTCGGCGCCCGCGACCTGCTCGATCCGGCCCGGCCGGGCCATGGCCTCCAGCGCCGCGCGAAATGCCCGCGCCGCCTCTACCGGAGCATCCTTGAAGCCCCCAGTCAGTACATCCTCCCGCATCAGTCGCCCCGCACCATTGTAAAGAAGTCCACCTTCGTCGCCGCCGCTTTCGCCGCGCGCGCGTCCCGCCGCGCCGCTTCCTCGGCAGCCAGAGGCCTCAGGACACGCGCCTGCATCTCCTCGGCGCGCGCGCCCTGCATCAGCGCATCCACCAGCGCCGCGCGCTGCGCGTGCCCTCGGTCACGCCCCGGCACATGCGCATGCCCCACCTCGCCGCTGTCCAGACGCAGCGCGCAACGTGTCACCGTCATCTCCCCCATGTTGAAGGGCGCGCCGGTGCCGCCCATGCGGCCCCGCACCATGACGCCGCCGGTCTCGGGCACGCGCAGCCAGTCGAAGCCGGGCAGCGCCGCCCCCTCCATCAGCGCCGCCAGCCGCGCCGCCGGGGCGCGCGCCAGCAGACCCATCCAGCCCTGCCGCGCCTTGGTTTCCTGTTCGGGAGTTTCCATCTGGACATCTTTCCGATTTGTCTAGATAACTATACAACTAGACAAGTGATACCCACGAAGCCCCGAGTCGGGCAAGGGGTCAGCACGTGAAGTTTCGGTGACAGAGGTCTTTCATGCCCCGCTCCCCCGTCTGGCAATCCATCGCCACAACGCTTGAAAACGAGATCGCCCGTGGCCATTACCGCGCGGGCGACAAGCTGCCGACCGAGGCGCAGCTGGCCGCGCGTTTCGCGGTCAACCGCCATACCGTGCGCCACGCGCTTTCCGCACTGGCGGAAAATGGGCTCACCCATTCGCGTCGAGGCGCGGGCGTTTTCGTGCGGGCAGCGCCGCTCGACTATCCGATTGGCGGGCGCACCCGCTTCAGCCAGAACGTCCGCGCCTCGGGTCGCCTGCCCGACCGACGCGCGCTGCGTCTGGAGATCCGGCCCGCCGACGCCGCAGAGGCCGAGGCGCTGCAGCTGCCAGACAGCGCGCCGGTGCTGGTGCATGAGGGCATCTCGATCGCCGGCGGTGCGCCTGTGGCGCATTTCATTTCCTACTTCCCGATCACCCGCCTGCCCGGGCTCGACACGACGCTGCGCGAGACGCGCTCGGTCACCGAGGCGCTGCGCCGCCATGGCATCAGGGATTACACCCGTGCCAGCACCCGCCTCACCGCCGAAGCCGCCACGGCGACACAGGCGCGGCATCTCAACCTGCGCGAAGGCGAGCCGCTGTTGCGCTCGGTGGCACTGAACCTTGGCCCCGATGGGATGCCGGTCGAGCAAGGCCACACATGGTTCGCCGGGGATCGTGTGGCGCTCACCGTCAGTCACGACGATGTCAGCGGCCCTGCCCACGACGCGACCCCACGTCATGCCGGTGACATAGATTCAGGGTAGTTCCTCGGAAAACCATAGAGCAGGCACGGCGGGTACTCAGCATGACGACCCTTCTCCCACCTTTGCGCCTTACCGGGGCGACCCTCCTTCGCGACGGCCGCATGCAGCGCCGCTCGCTGGTGATCGAAGACGGGTTGATCACCAAGGGCCCGCTGCCGGAGGTTGACCTTTCCGGGTATCTGATCCTGCCCGGCATCATCGACCTGCATGGCGACAGTTTCGAGCGCCATCTGGCGCCCCGTCCCAGCGCCACCTTCCCGATCGCGGCGGCGCTGCGCTCCACCGACCGCGAGGCCGCGAGCCACGGCATCACCACCGCATGGCTGGCGCAGTGCTGGAGCTGGGAGGGCGGCATGCGCGGCCCGGATTTTGCCGAGGCGATGATGGCGGGGCTTGCGGCCTACCGCCCACAGGCCCACACCGACCTGCGTCTGCAAATCCGCTGCGAGACCCATCTGCCCGGCACGCGCGAGCGGCTGCTGGCTGCGGTGCTGCGCTACGGCGTCGACTACGTCGTGTTCAACGACCATCTGCCCGAGGCGCTGGAGACCGCCGCGCGCGAGCCGATGAAGCTGGCGCATTGGGCCGCCCGCGCCGGCTGCAGCGCCGAGGAGTTCCACGCCATGCTGCGCGCCGCCCGCGCCTCTGGCCGCGACGTGCCGCGCCACCTCTGCGCGCTGGCAGAGCAGTTCGATGCCCACGACATCCGCTATGGCAGCCACGACGACCCGGACGGCGAGACGCGCGAATACTATCGGCTCATCGGGGCGCGTATCGCCGAATTTCCCACCACGGTCAGCGCCGCCAAACTGGCCCGCGCCTGCAACGATCCGGTACTCATGGGCGCGCCCAACGTGGTGCGCGGCGGCAGCCAGTCGGGCAATGTCTCGGCCCGGCATCTGATCGCCGCGGGCCTGTGCGACGCGCTGGTGTCGGACTATCACTACCCCTGCCTTTCCGAAGCGGCATGGACGCTGGTGGACAAGGGGCTGAAATCCTTGCCCGAGGCTTGGGCGATGATCTCGACCGCGCCCGCCGAGATCATGGGGCTGGCCGACCGTGGCACGCTCGACCACGGCAAGCGGGCGGATTTCGTGGTGGTCGACGCCCGCAGCCGAACCATCGAAGCGACGGTGACCGGTGGCCGCCTGACCTATCTCGCAGGCGAGGCCGGCGCCCGCCTCGTCGCGGCGTTACCCTGCCGCCGCCTCGCCGCGGAATAGGCCGGGCCGCATCCGCGCCGCGCGGTCCCGGCTTTTCAGATCCGCCCCTTCTCAGCCCATGTCGGCCCATCATGTCGGTCCATGAAAGTCGGGCCATGCAGCAAGGGCCGCCCCAATGGCCACCCAAGGCCGGCGGCCAAACCGCGGCGCCCATAGATCGATGACACGGCGAACGGGGATCTTCGCCTGATCGCGGCGTTCTAGTCAGACGCGGCCCTCGGCGTATTTCTCGAGGAAGGCCTCTGCAGACAGGGTCCGAAAATCCTCGAGCCGCGCGCGCAGCACCTCATGCGGCCAATCCCACCACGCCAGCGCGATCATGCGGTCGGCCAGGTCCGGCGCATAGCGCGCCCGAAGCGGCTGCGCCGGCACGCCCGCGACGATCGTGTAGGGCGGCACATCCTTGGTCACCACCGCCGAAGAGGCCACCACCGCGCCATCTCCCACCGTCACTTCCGGCCGTACGACTGCGCCGTGGCCGATCCATGTGTCATGGCCGATATGGGCGCGGCGCGCATGGCGGGCGGTAAAGAACGCCTCGTCGCGCCCGGCGTCATCCCAGTAATCGCCCGAGCGATACAAGAAGTGATGCAAGGACGCGTTGCCCATCGGATGATCGGTCGGACCAATCCGGGTGAAACTGGCGATATTGGCGAACTTGCCCACCGTGCAATTGGCGATGTCGGCATAGCGGTCGCAATAGGCGTAGTTCCCCATCTGCACATGGTTCAACCGCGAGCCGCGCCCGATCTCGACATAGCTGCCGAACGCGGAGGCGGTGATTTCGCACTCGGGATGAATGAACGGATCAAGGCCGAGGCGTGCCATTCAGAGCCCCTTGATCAGCTTGCGGCGCAGCCAGCCCGAGGCGCTGTCCATGGCCATGACCATCAGCACGATAAGGATGATGTAATAGGTCACCTCTTCCCAATCCTTCTGGGTGATCATCGCCTGCGTCAGCAGCAGGCCGATGCCGCCACCGGTGATCGCACCGATGATCGTGGCCGAACGGGTGTTGGATTCAAGATAGTAGAGGATTTGAGAAATCAGCACCGGAACGATCTGCGGGATCACCCCGAAGCGGTAGCGCTGCAGCGGCTTGGCACCGGTCGAGGCAAGACCCTCGATCTGCTTGCCATCCACGTTCTCCAGCGCCTCCGAGAAGAGCTTGCCGAAGCTGCCGGTGTCGGTCAGCAGCATCGCCAGCGCCCCGGTCAGCGGGCCGGGCCCGAAGGCACGGCTAAGCACGATGGTCCAGATCAGCCCGTCGACCCCCCGCAGAAAGTCAAACACCCGGCGCATGGCAAAGCGAACGGCCCTCAGCGGCGCGAAGTTCTTCGCCGACAGGAAGGCCAGCGGCAGCGCCACGATCGCCGCGCCCATAGTGCCCAGAAAGGCCATCAGCACAGTCTCGAACAGCGCCCAGGCCACATCCGCGTGGCGCCACATCTCGTTGCCCCAGAAATCCTGCCACGCGCCCGCAAGATTGCCGCGCGCCGGATCGATCTGTGCGCCGAACAGAATGTCGCCCAGCCCGTGCCCATTGTAGGGGCTGTCGAGAGTGAAGAAGAACAGCTCCCAGCCGGGGAAATAGCGGAACAGCTCGGTCTTCGAGCGCGTCAGCGCCACGCGCGCGCCCTCGGCATTGATCTGAAGACGCGAAGAGGAGGCCGAGATCCAGTCGGGCAGCCCGTCGTCGGGCAGGTTGCTGACCAGCGTGCGGCCATCCAGACGCGCCTCGATCAGCCCGTAACCCGGCACATCCCAGCGGAACCCGTTATCCGGCAGCAGGAGCACTTCCTGCCCGCCCTCAAGCAGCACACGGGTGCTGCCGTCGGCCTGCGGGATCACCCAGTCGGGGCTTGTGCCTTCGGGGTATTCGCCCTTGCGTTCGCCCTCGATCGCCACCGCGACACCGCCGTTGCGGTTGTCGCGGGTGACATGGGTCTTGTAGCTCCAGACGTCCGACAGCAGCGTGCGGGCGTTGTCCCAACGCGCGCGCTCGGAAAGCCCTGCGATGTCGAAGGCGAAGAAGATGTAAACGAGGTAGGCGAGCACCACCACGGGCAGGCCGAAAGAGACCAGCCGCTTGCGGGAGAACTGCCGGTCGGCGGCGGCGTAGAGCGCGGCGTCGGCCATCTCACAGGCCTCCTTTCTTGGACGAGATCATGGCGTTGCGCACATGGCTCGACAGTTGATCGAAAACGACGATGGTCGCGAAAAGCAGGATGAAGATGGCGGCAGCCTGATCGAAGCGCCCCTGCCCCCAGGCCATGGCGTTGCGCAGTTCGTAGCCAATGCCGCCTGCGCCAACGAAGCCGAGGATGGCCGAGGCGCGGATGTTGATCTCGAAGCGCAGCAGCGCGTAGCTGAAGTAGTTCGGCGCCACCTGCGGCACCACACCCAGCCACATGCGCTGCAGCCAGCTTGCGCCCACCGACGACAGCCCCTCGACCGGCTTGAGATCGGCGTTCTCATTGACCTCTGAGAACAGCTTGCCGAGCGCGCCGGCGGTGTGGAAGGCGATGGCGATCATCGCCGGCACCGGCCCGCCGCCCAGCACGAAGATCAGCACCAGCGCGATGACGATCTCGGGCACCGCGCGCATGATGTCCATCAGCCTGCGGAAGACCGGGATGAGCCGTGGCCAGCGCGCCAGCCCACGGGTCGAGAGCAGCGACAAGAGCATCGCCGCCGCGGCACCGATCAGCGTCGAGCAGGCGGCGATATTGATCGTCTCGACCAGCGCCGGGAAGTAGTCGACCAGATGGCCGGGAAGCCGGTCGAGCTTGGGCAACGTGTCGCGCAGCACATCGGCCGGGAAATCGAAGATTTGCGGCAGGCCGCTCCAGAAACCGCCGGCATTGCGGCTGTCGGCCAGCGTGAAGCCCGAGACCATCAGCAGCGCGAAGATGGCGAGCGTCATCCCACCGTAAAGGCGTTTGCGGGCCATCAGCGCGAGGTAATTGGCGCGCGGATCGTGGGGGGCGTCTGGGGTCTGTGTCATGCGGCGGTCCTGCGGCTGGCCCGCGCCCTGCCCGGCCTGCCCCCGTCTGGGGCGGCGCTTTCTGGCGGCGGCGGTCCGGGAAACGAAAAGGGACCCCGCGGATCGGCGGGGCCCCTTCGGTCTTGGGCGATCAGTTGATCTTCGAGCGGCGGGCCGAAACGATCGACTCGTACTCTTTGTGGGTCACCGGGATGAAATCCTTGGCATCGCCGGCGGCCACGCCATAGGCGCAATCGGCATCGTCTTCCCAGAGGTTGGCGGTCAGCTCGGTCACGGTGTCCTTGACCGACTGCGGCAGCGCCTTGCGCATCACGAACGGTCCTTCGGGGATGACGTTCGACTGCCAGATCTGCACGAGATCGTTCATATCGACGAGGCCCGCATCCACAGCCTTGCGCAGCGCGCCCGAGTTGTAACCGTCTTCCCAGTTGCCCTGACCGTCGGCCCAGGTCACGCCCGCGTCGACGTCACCGTTGTTGACCGCGACGATGGTCTGCTCGTGGCCGCCGGTGAAGACGACATCGGAGAAGTAATCGCCCGGCTCCATCGAGTAGCCAGCGTCGGCGATCTCGATCGAGGGGATCAGGTAGCCCGAGGTCGAGTTCGGATCCCCGAAGCCGAACTCCTTGCCGGCCAGATCGTCCAGCGAGGTCACGCCGCTGTCGGCGCGGGCAAAGCCGATCGAGTAATAGCCGATGGAGCCGTCGAGGTTCTGCTTGACCAGTACCGGCTCGACCGCTTCGGGGTCGGCGATATAGGTGCCGGCGTAGGACGAGGCGCCCATCCATGCGGCGTCGATGGTGCCGCCCAGCAGGCCCTGCATCACGCCGTTGTAGTCGGCGGGGGTAAAAATCTTCACCTCGACGCCAAGCGCCGCTGCGATCTTCTCGGCGTAGCACTGGTTGGAGGCCAGACGGTCCTGGGCGTTCTCGCCGCCGAGGATGCCGAGGCGGAACTCGGAGATCTCCTGCGCCTGGGCGGCGCCCACGAGCACGGTGCTGGCCAGAGCGGCTGCGATCAGTTTCTTCATCTTCTGTCCCTCATGTAAGGAATGGGCCCGTCCCGATGGGCCCGGGTGGTCAGACCGCGACTTCCGCAGCCCGAATTTCTGCCACGGCCACGGGGTCGCGGATCTCGGTGGAGGTGGCGCTTTCCGAAAAATCGGCGCCGGCGCCGTAGATGTCGCGCGCCACGCCGGTGGTCAGCTGTGCCGGGCTGCCGTCGAAGACGATGCGCCCGTCTCGCATGCCGATGACCCGGTCACAGTAGCGCCGCGCCGTATCCAGCGTGTGCAGGTTGGCGATCACCATGCGGCCGTCTTCCTCGTGGATGCGGCGTAGGTCGTCCATCACCAGTTGGGCGTTCATCGGGTCAAGCGAGGCGATGGGCTCGTCGGCCAGCACCACCTTCGGGTCCTGCATCAAGGCGCGCGCAATGGCGACGCGCTGCTGCTGCCCCCCCGAAAGCGCCTCGGCGCGTTTGGCGGCATGACCGGCGATGCCCAGACGCTCGAGAATGTCGATCGCGCGGTGCACGTCTTCGCGCGGGTAGAGGTTGAACATCGTGGCCAGCGTCGCGCGCTTGGCCAGCGTGCCGTGCAGCACGTTCGACACCACGTCCATGCGCGGCACGAGGTTGAACTGCTGGAAGATCATCGCGCAGTCGGATTGCCACAGGCGCTTGTCTCCGCCCTTCAGTTGCAACACGTCGCGGCCTTCGAAGATCAGCTTGCCCTCGGTGGCGTCGGTCAGACGGTTCATCATCCGCAGGAAGGTCGATTTGCCAGCGCCCGAGCGCCCGATGATGCCGATCATCATGGGCCGGTCGACCGTAAAGCTCGCGTTGTCCACGGCGGTATTCGCGCCGAAGCGCTTCGTCAGGTTCTCGACGGTGAGCATATTTCCCCCAGACTGTCCGGGGCGGTGTGTCGCGCCGAACGGTATCGAGGCTGTGACGCTTCGGAATCGGTTCCATGTCGGTTCGATGAAGCTTTTCTAACGCCGCCGCACCGCCGGCATATCCGGACCTTGTGACCCGCGCTTTGCCCTTGAAACAGGCATGATTTGGCGGCGAACGCGCGGGCATCGCGGCAGACTCGCCGGGCGGCGATGACGCAGGGGCATTGCCCTCCCTTGGCAACAGTGGTCTATGTCCGGACTAAAGCCCGCACGAAACTGGACCCTGCCCCGTGCCCCTGAGCGCAACGACGACCCCTACTTCCCCGCCAAAATTCACCGACCGGCTGATCGGCGGCCTGTTGATCCTCATCACCGGTCTGGTGATCCTCACGGAATGGCACATCGCACCACCCGGTCTGGATTGGGGGCTCATCCCCGCCGTGACAGCGGTGGTCGGGCTGCTGGCGTCGCAGGTCGCGCCGGGGCGCCGGTTCTTCGTCGCTTTGGCGATCGTGCTCAGCCTCGCGCTGGTCTGGCGCGCTTCGGACTGGCAGCAGGTGCTGCTGAACGCCTTTCACTCGGCTGCTTTCATCGCCGCCTTCTTTGCCGCACTGGCGACGCTGCGCAGCGCTGCCCAGCAGGCCAGTTCGATCCGCGCCGCAGGCAATTTCCTCGCACTGCAGCCGCCGGGACGACGCTATCTCGCGCTGACCCTCGGCGGGCAGGCCTTCGCTCTGCTGCTCAACTACGGCGCCATCGCGCTGCTCGGCAGCCTTGCCACCGCCGCCGCGGCGGACGAGCCCGACGAGGAAATCCGCCACCACCGCACCCGGCGCATGCTCCTTGCGATCCAGCGCGGCTTTGTCGCCTCGCTGCCGTGGTCACCCATGTCGTTCTCGGTGGCGATCACCACCGCGCTGATCCCCGGCACCAGCTGGGGCTCGGTGGTGCTGCCGGCGATCGGCACCTCGGCGCTGATCACCCTGACCGGCTGGGCGCTCGATACGATCTTCAAACCCAAGCTGTCGCATCCGCCCGCCCCGCGCGCCGAGCCAGACGGCAGCTGGGCGCTGATGGCACCGCTGCTGATCCTGCTTGCCCTGCTGGTCACCTCGGTGCTGCTCCTGCAGAGCCTCACCGGCCTGCGCATCATCGCGCTGGTGCTGCTGGTGGTGCCCTGCATGGCCGCCGCATGGGCGGTGCTGCAAAAGCGCGAGGGCAATGCACCGCTGGGCCAGCGCGCCCGCGCCTTCGCCTTCAAGGAACTGCCCGCCTATCGCGGCGAGGTGACGCTGCTGATGATGGCCGGGTTCATCGGCACCGTTGGCGCGCCGCTGCTGGCACCGCTGGTCAAGGCCTCGGGCTTTCATCCCGAAGACCTGCCCCCGGCGCTGGTGCTGGTCAGCTTCGTCTGGATCATCCCGCTGCTCGGCCAGTTGGGAATGAACCCGATCCTCGCCGTGACGCTGATTGCACCGCTGGTGCCCGCCGCCTCCGATCTGGGCGTAGCACCCGAGGCCATCGTGGTGTCGATCACCGCCGGCTGGGCCTTGGGCGGCATCAGCTCGCCCTTCACCGCCACCACGCTTCTGGTGGGAAGTTTCGGCAACGTCAGCGCGCGGCATGTCGGTCTGCGCTGGAACGGTAGCTACATGATCTGCATGCTGCTCTTGTTGTCGGCCTGGGTGCTTGCGCTCGGCTATTTCATCCTCTGACCTCCAACTCGCGAAAGTTCCGCCATGAGCCTTGCCCAAACCCCGCCCATCTTTGACGGCCACAACGACCTGCTGCTGCGCCTGCTGCGCGGGACCGTGAGCGCAGCGGATGTGGTGGACGGCATGGCCAGCGGCCATATCGACCTGCCGCGCGCCCGCACGGGCGGGTTCGGCGGCGGCTTCTTCGCGGTCTTCGTGCCCAGCCCCTCGAAGTCCGGCGACGACATGGACGCCATGGCGCAGCCGCAATACGACCTGCCCCTGCCGCAGATGATCCCCCATGCCGAGGCGCTGGCGACCACATGGCAGGGCGTCGAGGCCTTCGAGGCGCTGGCCAAGGCGGGCGCCATCACCCCCTGCACCACCGCCACCGAGATCGAGACGGCATTGACCGGCCCGAAGATGGCCGCGGTTCTGCACCTCGAAGGCGCCGAGGCGATCGGCCCGGACCTAACCGAACTGCACGAGTTGCACGCCCGCGGCCTGCGCTCGCTGGGCCCGGTCTGGTCGCGCCCGACGATCTTTGGCCACGGGGTGCCTTTCCGCTACCCCTCCACCCCCGACACCGGCGAGGGGCTGACCGAAGCGGGCAAGCGGCTGGTCAAGGAATGCTGCGAGCTGAAGATCATGATCGATCTGTCGCACCTCAACGAAAAGGGGGTGGATGACGTCGCCGCGCTCAGCGAGGCGCCGCTGGTCGCCACCCATTCCAACGCCCATGCGGTCACCCCGCACGCGCGCAATCTGACCGACCGGCAGCTTGCGATGATCGCTGAAAGCGACGGCATGGTCGGCGTCAACTTCGCCTCGGCCTTCCTGCGCCCGGACGGGCGGATGGACCCTTCGTGCAGCCTCGACGTCGTGCTGCGCCACGTCGACCATCTGATCGAGACGCTGGGCGAAGACCGCGTCGGCTTCGGCTCGGATTTCGACGGCGCCACGGTGCCCGAAGGCATCACCGACATCGCCGGCCTGCCCAACCTGCGCGATGCCATGACCGCCCATGGCTTCGACGCCGCGCTGATGGAAAAGCTCTGCTACGGCAACTGGCTGCGGGTGCTGCGCAAGACCTGGGGCGAATAAGCCCCCCACGCCCCCGCGCCTTCGTCTAGACCCAAATATCCCGGGGGTCCGGGGGCAGCGCCCCCGGCTTTCCGAGACCTTACCCCTTTAACCGGTCCCTTCATCTGCTAAGATCCCTCGCACCTAGGGGGGTCCCGGCAAGGGGCTGAGATACTGCTGGCATCTTCGCGGCGCAGTGACCCTTTGAACCTGATCCGGGTCATGCCGGCGAAGGGACAGGTGGAGCGACCGCATGCCCTCGCCGGCCTCATTTTGGAGGCCGAACCCTTGAACACCATGGACCAATCTCCCGTCACATCCGCGCGCATCCCCAACGTGCTGACCATCGCCGGCACCGATCCCTCGGGCGGCGCGGGCATTCAGGCCGATCTCAAGACCTTCTCCGCCCACCGCGCCTACGGCATGAGCGTCATCACCGCCGTGGTGGCCCAGAACACCCGCGGCGTGCGGGCCTTTGAGGCGCTGTCGCCCGAGTTCGTCGCGGCGCAGATCGACGCTGTGTTCGACGACGTGCGGGTGGATGCGGTGAAGATCGGCATGGTCGCCAACCCCGGCATCATCCGCGCCGTTGCCGACCGGCTGCGGGCGCATGGCGCGCGAAACATTGTCTTTGACCCGGTGATGGTGGCCAAGAGCGGCGACGCGCTGCTCGACCCGGAGGCGGTGGCGGCGCTGCGCGAGGATCTGGTGCCGCTGGCAACGCTGATCACCCCCAATCTGCCCGAGGCCGCTGTTCTGCTCGAGCACGGCGACGACTGGACCGCCGAGGAGATGGCCGCGGAACTGCCCGCGCTCTCCGCCATGGGGCCCGAGGCGGTGCTGCTCAAGGGCGGGCACCTGTCGGGCAGCCCCGAGAGCACCGACCTGCTGTGGTGGCAGGGCGCCACCCGCAGCTACAGCGCGCCGCGCATTGCCACCAAGAACGACCACGGCACCGGCTGCACGCTGTCGGCGGCGATCGCGGCGCTGTTGCCGCGCATGGCGCTGCCAGACGCGGTGGCCGAGGCGAAGCGCTACCTGCAGCGCGCGCTCGCAGCCTCAGACCAGCTGGAGGTGGGCGGCGGCCACGGGCCGCTGCACCATTTTCACGCCATGTGGGGCTAGGCCGCGGCCCAGGCGCGGGTGATGTCCTGCGCCGCCGCCTCTGGCTCGGGCTGACCGCAAATCGCCGAGACAACGGCCAAGCCTTGCGCGCCAGCCGCTTTGGCCTGCGCCGCGTGATGCGCTTTCAGCCCACCGATGGCCACGGCGGGCACCGGGCTCGCCGCCACCTGCGAAGCCAGCCCCTCCCAGCCCACCGGCTGCTTGTGGTCGCGCTTGGTGGGCGTGGCAAAAACCGGCCCCGCCCCCACATAGTCCACCAGCGCGGGATCGACCGCCCTTGCCAGAGCGGGGCTTTCCACCGAAAGCCCCAGCAGCATCTCCGGCCCGACCAAGGCCCGCGCCTCGGCGGGTGACATGTCGCCCTGCCCGACGTGCAGCCCATCGGCACCGATCACCCGCGCCGCCTCCACGTCGTCATTGACGATCAGCAGCGCGCCCGAGCCCGCCAGTGCCGCCTTCAGCGCCCTGCCGGTCTCGATCATCCGCGCGGTGCCCCCGTCCTTGTCGCGCAGTTGCACCATGGTCGCCCCGCCTCGCGCCGCCAGCCGCGCCGTCTCGACCATGCCGATCCCGGCGCAAAGGCCGGGATCGAGCACCAGATAGACCGAGAGATCGAAGCGTTTCATGCCGCCCCGACCTCAAGCACCGTCACCTCGGCGTTGGCGTCCAGCGCCTCGGGCGTCAGCGCGTGCAGCGCGTCGAGGAAGACCGGCGCGAAGCTGCCCGGCCCCGTCGCCGCCTCATGCGCTTGGCTGCCCGCCACAGCGTAATGCGACAGCCCCGCCACGACCGCCTCGAAGGGATCGCCGCCAAGCCCGACGTAGGCCCCGCACAGCCCGGTGAGCGCACAGCCAAGCGCGGTATTCAGCGGCATCCAAGGCGAGCCGCCGCCGATGCGCACCGCCCGCGCGCCATCGGTGACGAAGTCGGTCTCGCCGGTCACCGCCACCACGCCGCCGGTCTGCCGCGCCAGCATGCGGGCGGCGGCCTCGGCGGCGGCAACCCCGTCGCGCCCGTCAACGCCCTGCCCGCGGCTGGCTTCGCCGGCCAGCGAGAGGATCTCCGAGGCATTGCCGCGCAGCACCGTCGGCTTCAGCGCCAGCAGCTCTGCCGAGACCCGCCGTCGCAGCGCGGTCGCCTGACAGGCCACCGGGTCGAGCACCCAAGGCGTGCCCGCCGCCTGCGCCCCGGCGATGGCGGCACGCATGCCGTCCACGAAGGGCCCCGACAGCGTGCCGATATTGACCGTCAGCGCGTGCGCGAGGCCGGCAAACTCGCCGGCCTCCTCTGCATCCGAGACCATGGCCGGCGAGGCGCCCGCCGCCAGCAGCACGTTCGCGGCGATGTTCATCGCCACGTAATTGGTGATGCATTGCACCAGCGGATTGGTCTGGCGCAGGTCCTTGAGCAAGAGACCGGATGTCATGCCTCGTCCTCCTTCAGCGGCAGGTAAAGCTCGCCCCCTTCGCGGAATTTCTCGGCCATCTTCGCCATGCCCTCTTTCTGGGCCTCGGCGCGGATGTCGTGGCTGATCCGCATGGAGCAGAACTTCGGCCCGCACATGGAACAGAAATGCGCCACCTTATGCGCCTCCTTGGGCAGGGTCTCGTCATGCATGGACCGCGCCGTGTCGGGGTCGAGCGCGAGATTGAACTGATCCTCCCAGCGGAACTCGAACCGCGCGCGCGACAGCGCATCGTCGCGGATCTGCGCCGCCGGGTGGCCCTTGGCGAGATCGGCGGCATGGGCGGCGATCTTGTAGGTGATCACCCCGGTTTTCACGTCGTCGCGGTCCGGCAGGCCGAGGTGCTCCTTGGGCGTCACGTAGCACAGCATGGCCGTGCCGAACCAACCGATCATCGCAGCCCCGATGCCACTGGTGATGTGATCATAGCCCGGCGCGATATCCGTGGTGAGCGGCCCAAGCGTGTAGAACGGCGCCTCGCCGCAGGTCTCGAGCTGCTTGTCCATATTGGCCTTGATCTTGTGCATTGCCACATGGCCCGGCCCCTCGATCATCACCTGGCACTCGTGCTTCCAAGCGATCTGCGTCAACTCGCCCAGCGTCTCCAGTTCGGCGAACTGCGCCTGATCGTTGGCGTCGGCGATGGAGCCGGGGCGCAGGCCATCGCCCAGCGAGAACGACACGTCATAGGCGCGCGCGATCTCGCAGATCTCCTCGAAATGCTCGTAGAGGAAGCTCTCGCGGTGGTGGTGCAGGCACCACTTGGCCATGATCGAGCCGCCCCGGCTGACGATCCCGGTCACCCGGTTCACCGTCATCGGGATCATATGCAGACGCACGCCGGCATGGATGGTGAAGTAATCCACCCCCTGCTCGGCCTGCTCGATCAGCGTGTCGCGGAACACTTCCCATGTCAGGTCCTCGGCGATGCCACCGACCTTTTCCAGCGCCTGATAGAGCGGCACCGTGCCGATCGGCACCGGGCTGTTGCGCAGGATCCAGTCGCGGATGTTGTGGATGTTGCGCCCGGTCGACAGGTCCATCACCGTGTCCGCGCCCCAGCGCGTCGCCCAGACCATCTTCTCCACCTCCTCCGCCATCGAGGAGGTCACCGCCGAGTTGCCGATATTGGCGTTGATCTTCACCAGAAAGTTGCGGCCGATGGCCATCGGCTCAAGCTCGGGATGGTTGATGTTGGCCGGGATGATGGCGCGGCCGCGGGCGATCTCGTCGCGCACGAACTCGGGCGTCACGTGGTCTGGGATCGACGCGCCCCAATCGTGGCCATCGCGCACCAGCTGCGCCTTGGCCGCCTTGCGCCCGAGGTTTTCGCGGATGGCGACATACTCCATCTCCGGCGTGACGATGCCGGCGCGCGCATAGGCCATCTGGGTGACCGGTTTGCCATCCCTGCCCCGGCGCGGCGCGTGGCGGACGGGAAACTCGGGCACGGCGCGGGCGCCTTCGGCAAAGCCGTTGTCTTCGGGCTTCACATGGCGGCCGTCGTAGCTCTCGGTATCGGCGCGGGCGACGATCCACTCTTCGCGCAGCCGCGGCAGACCGCGGTCGATGGCGATCTCGGCGGCGGGATCGGTGTAGGGGCCGGAGCTGTCGTAGACGGTGACCGGCGGCTCGCCAGCCGAAGGGTGCAGGTCGATCTCGCGCATGGGCACGCGGATCTGCGGATGCTGCTCGCCCTTGTGCCAGACGCGGCGAGAGGCGGGCAGCGGCCCGCATGTGACGGTGGGAGTGAGGTCTTTCATCGGTCGGAGCCTCCAAGCTCAAAGCGGTGGAGACCCAGTTCCGTGCGTGAATGGGGTGACATCGCTGCGGCCAAGGCGCGGGTGTGCCCCGCTTTTCCTATCCGCATGGTCCGGGGCACAGAGCCCCCGGCAACGCCAGTGCACCATCCCTACGCCAGTATGAACTGGATCAGGTTCGTCGGGTCACTGCGCTGCGCGGACGCCAGCAGAATCTCAGCCCCTTGTCGGGACCCCCCGGGTGAGTGGCGCCACCCTGCGGCGAGTCGGGCGGGGCGTCAAGGTAGGGTCTCTGCCCAGCGGCGCGCGGGCGGCACTGCGTTGTTGAGTATTTTTGGAAAGATGAAGACAATGCCACGCCCAGAATGCATACGACCAGAATGCACACGCCCGGAATGCAAGAAGGGCGGCGCCACATGGCACCGCCCCCTGTTTTCTCTTGGCAGAGTTGAGGCGCGCCTCAGACCGCTTCGAGCGCGGCCTTCACGTCATCCGGCGCGCCGACGTTGCGCAGCGTGGCCGGACGGTGGATGCGTTTCACCATGCCCGACAGCGCCTTGCCCGCGCCGATCTCCCAAAATTCGGTGACGCCCTGCGCGGCCATGTAGTCCACCGACTCGCGCCAGCGCACCGAGCCGGTGACCTGCTCGACCAGCAGCGCGCGGATGCGGGCGGGATCGGTCACCGCCTCGGCGACCACATTGGCCACCAGCGGCACGCTCGGAGCGGTGATTTCCACCTGCTCCAGCGCCTCGGCCATGACCTCGGCGGCGGGGGCCATCAGCGCGCAGTGGAACGGCGCGCTCACCGGCAGCAGCAGCGCGCGCTTGGCGCCTTTTTCCTTGGCGATATCCACCGCCCGTTCGACCGCGGCCTTGTTGCCCGAGATCACCACCTGCGACGGGTCGTTGTCATTGGCCGCGGCGCAGACTTCGCCCTGCGCGGCCTCGTCGGCGACGGCGCGGGCGGTGGCCAGATCGAGCCCCAACAGGGCGGCCATCGCCCCCTCGCCCACCGGCACCGCCTGCTGCATGGCCTTGCCGCGGGTGCGCAGAAGCTTGGCGGCATCGCCGACGCTCAGCGCTCCGGCGGCGGTCAGCGCCGAGTACTCGCCCAACGAGTGACCGGCGACATAGCCCGCGGCGGTGATCTCGATGCCCTCCGCCTCGAGCGCGCGCATCGCCGCCAGCGAAGTCGCCATCAGCGCCGGCTGGGCGTTTTCGGTGAGCGTGAGCGTTTCGATGTCACCGTCCCAGATCAGCGCCGAAAGGCTCTCGCCCAACGCCGCATCCACCTCGTCGAACACGGCTTTCGCCGCCGGATATGCCTCGGCCAGCGCCTTGCCCATGCCGATGGTCTGCGCCCCCTGACCGGGGAAGATGAAAGCTCGCGTCATGATCGTCTCTCCTAAGGCTCGCGCGTGCGTGCGTTTGGCGCGCAGTCCTAGCGCCAAGCGACAGCCCGCGCAACGCCCCCAACGATGACGCCAGCGGTCTTCTTCTCTTGGCAAATACGCCGGGGGAGCCGCGCCCCGCGCGGCGGGGGCAGCGCCCCCTCTGCTGGCCGCCGACCGAAAACTGCGTCACGGCACCTTGGTAAGACGGCATATTCCGGCGTAAGAGGGGCAAAGCGCCCCGCCCCGAGCCGCGCCCCCAACAGGAGAGACATGGACATGACCCTGCTTCGACGCACCGTTCTGGCAGCCGCCGCCGCCCTGACGCTGGCCCCGGCGGCCGTGCTAGCACAGGAGACACCGGTCAGGATCGGCGACATCAACCACTACAAGCGCCTCGCCGCCTTCGCCGAGCCCTACCGCAAGGGCATCGAACTGGCGCAGAGCGAGATCAACGCCGCAGGCGGCGTGCTGGGCCGTCCGCTGGAGTTTATCTTCCGTGACGATCAGGGCGATCCGGCCGAGGCGGTGCGCATCGCCGAGGAACTGATGACCCGTGATGGCGCGGTGATGCTCACCGGCACGATCCTCAGCAACGTCGGCCTCGCGCTCAGTTCCTACGCCGCCGAAAAGCGCTATGTCTATCTTGCCTCCGAGCCTCTGGCCGACACGCTGGTCTGGGCCTCGGGCAACCCCTACACCTTCCGCCTGCGCACCTCGACATGGGTGCAGGCGGCGATGCTGGCCGAGCAGGCCGCGACCACCGATGCCATTCGATACGCCACCATCGCCCCGAACTACGCCTATGGCACCGAGGCGGTGGAGGCCTTCAAAGCCAACCTCAAGCGCCTGAAGCCAGAGGTCGAGTTCGTCGCAGAACAATGGCCGGCGCTGTTCAACATCGACGCCGGGGCGGAGGCTCAGGCGCTGGAACGCGCCAAGCCCGATGCAATCTACAATGTCACCTTCGGCACCGACCTCGCCAAATTCGTGCGTCAGGGCGGCGACCGCGGCCTGTTCGACGGGCGGGATGTCTACGGTCTGCTGACCGGCGAGCCGGAGTACTTCGAGCCACTCGGCGACGAGGCGCCCGAGGGCTGGTTCGTCACCGGCTACCCTTGGTATGATTTTGCCGCGGACACGCCCGGCGGTGCCTTTGTCGCCGCCTACGAGGAGATGTTCGGCGAGACCCCGAAGAACGGCAGCAACGTCGGCTACCTCACCGCGCTGTCGGTCGCCGCAGCGATTGAAAAGGCTGGCAGCACCGAGACCGAGGCGATCCGCGCCGCCTTCGAGGGGCTCGACATTCCCGACACCCCCGTCGGCCCGCTGCACTACCGCGAGATCGACAACCAATCGACGCTGGGTGCCTTCGTCGGCACCACAGCACTGAACGAGGCCGGAGAAGGCGTCATGGTCGACTGGTCGTATAAAGAGCCCGGCGCCTACATGCCTTCGGACGACGAGATCCGCGAGATGCGCCCTGCCGAGTGAGACAGCGGGAAGCGGGCGAAGGCGCCCGCTTTCATCTTTCCCCAAAACACCCTTCCCCAAACGCTCCGGGGTGACGGCCCTGCGGCCAAGAGCGGCAGCGCCCCTCCCCGGTTCCCTCTCCGAGTCTCTTGCACCATGGCCTTCTTCTTCGCCCTGTTCCTGACCGGTCTTGCCAATGCCGCGGCGCTGTTTCTTGTCGCTTCGGGGCTGTCGCTGATCTTCGGCGTCACCCGGATCGTCAATTTCGCGCATGGCTCGTTCTACATGCTCGGGGCCTTCATCGGGGTCACGTTGATGGAGCTTCTGCCCGGACATGTCGGATTCTGGGGGGCCATCGTGCTGACCGGGCTGGCGGTGGGGCTGATCGGCGCGCTGATCGAGATCACCGTGCTGCGCCGCATCTACCACGCGCCGGAGCTCTTCCAACTGGTTGCCACCTTCGGGGTGATCCTCGTCATTCAGGATCTGGCGCTGATGATCTGGGGCGCCGAGGACCGGCTCGGGCCCCGCGCGCCCGGACTGCGCGGCGTCTGGCGCATTTTTGGCGAGCCGGTGCCGAAGTATGACATCGTGCTCATCGCCATCACCCCGGTGATCCTCTTCGCCCTTTGGTATCTGATCACCCGCACCCGGCTTGGCACCCTCGTGCGCGCGGCGACGCAGGACCGCGAGATGGTCGGCGCTTTGGGCGTCAATCAGGCGTGGCTGTTCACCGGGGTCTTTGCGCTCGGCTCGGCGCTGGCGGGCTGGGGCGGCGCGCTGCAACTGCCCAAGGGCGGCGCCGATCTGCTGATGGATTTCAACATCATCGGCGCGGTCTTCGTGGTGGTGGTGATCGGCGGCATGGGCAGCCTGCCCGGCGCCTTCATCGCCGCGGTGCTGATCTCGGTGCTCAACGCGTTCGGCGTGACCTACCTGCCGCAATCGACGCTGGTACTGATGTTCGTCGTCATGGCCGTGGTGCTGATCATCCGCCCCTACGGCCTGCTTGGCCGCGAGGAAGTGGCGGGCGAGCACGGGCAGGTCGGCGCGCCGGAAACGCCCATCCGCCCGTATGGCGCCAAGGGCATCGGGCTGACCGCGGCGCTGCTGGCGGCGCTTGCGCTGCTGCCGCTCTTTGCCGACCAGTTCCTGATGGTTCTGGTGATCGACATCGTCGTGTTCGCCCTTTTCGCGGCAAGCCTGCATTTCATCCTTGGCAGCGGCGGGCTGATCAGCTTCGGCCACGCCGCCTTCTTTGGCGGCGGCGCCTACGCGGCGGCGTTGCTGGTGTTTCATACCGGCACGCCGATGGAACTGGCCTTTCTCTTCGCGCCGCTCGCCGCCGGGCTTCTGGCGCTGGCAATCGGCTGGTTCTGCATCCGGCTCTCGGGGGTCTATTTCGCCATGCTGACGCTCGCCTTCAGCCAGTTGGTCTGGAGCCTTGCATTCCAGTGGCGCAGCGTGACGCGCGGCGATGACGGGCTGATCAACATCTGGCCCGCCGACTGGCTGAACGCCACCGTGCCCTATTATTACTTCACCCTGATCCTTGGCGTCGGCGGCATTCTGACACTGCGCCATATCATCCACGCGCCCTTTGGCTATGCGCTGCGCGCCGGACGCGACAGCCCGCGGCAGGCCGAGGCGATGGGCATCGACGTCAAGCGCGTGCAATTGGTGGCCTTTGCGCTGGCGGGCATGATGGCCGGTCTTGCGGGGGGGATTTTCGTTTTTTCCAAAGGCTCGGTCTTTCCCACCGAACTGGAGATCGCCAAGAGCTTCGATGCGCTGATCGTCGTTTTCCTCGGCGGGGTGAAGACCCTGGCCGGCGGCGTGGTGGGCGCCAGCTTCATGACCTCGGTCGAGCATTGGCTGACCCGGCTGGAGTACTGGCGGCTGGTGCTCGGGCTGGTGATCATCGCCGTGGTGATCCTCATGCCAGAGGGCATCGTCGGCACGCTGCGTCGCGTGACCGGACGGCTGCGCCGCACCGATAAGGAGGCAACGCGATGACCGAGATCCTGCGCGCCGACGGCCTGCGCAAGAGCTATGACGGGTTTCTCGCCGTCGATGGCGTGTCGTTTGCCGTGCGGCAAGGTGAGCTGAAGGCACTCATCGGCCCCAACGGAGCGGGCAAGTCCACCTGTTTCAATATGCTCACCGGGCAGTTGAAGCCGACCGCCGGCGAGGTGTTCCTCAACGGCGCAAGGATCACCGCCAAACCACCGCGCGAGATCTGGCGCATGGGCGTCGGGCGCACCTTCCAGATCACCGGCACCTACCGTTCGATGAGCGTGATCGAAAACGTGCAGATGGCGCTCATCAGCCACCACCGTCGCATCTTTTCCTTCGGGCGCCGGGCGTGGACGCTCTACCGCGACGAAGCGATGGCGTTTTTGCGCACGGTGTCGCTGCAGGATCAGGCCGACCGGCCCTGCTCGGTGCTGGCCTACGGTGATCTGAAGCGGCTGGAACTGGCGATCGCGCTGTGCCATCGCCCACGGCTGCTGCTGATGGACGAGCCGACCGCGGGCATGGCGCCCTCGGCGCGCATTGCCCTGATGCAACTGGTGGCGGATATCGTTCGGCGCGAGGGGCTCTCGGTGCTCTTCACCGAGCACGACATGGATGTGGTCTTTGCCCATGCGCATCATATCATGGTGCTGAACCGCGGTCGCCTGATCGCCGATGGCGATAGCGAAGCGGTGCGCAACGATCCCAAGGTGCAGGAGGTCTACCTCGGCGGCGGAACCCTCTTTGCGGAAGGCAAACATGCTTAAGCTCGACAGTGTCCACAGCTATTACGGCAAGGCGCATATCCTCGACGGGCTGAGCTTCGAGGTCGGGCGCGGCGAGGTCGTCGCCCTGCTTGGGCGCAATGGCGCTGGCAAGTCCACCACGATGAAATCGATCATGCAGCTGCTGCGCCCGCGCAGCGGCGCGGTGCGGTTCGAGGGGCGCGATCTGATCGGCCTGCCCGCCTATCGGGTCGCCAAGGCGGGGATCGGCTACGTGCCCGAGGATCGCCGCGTTTTCAGCGATCTGACGGTGCTGGAAAACCTCGAGGTCGGGCGCCAGCCGCGCCGCGAGGGAGCGCCGCAGTGGACCGTCCCGCAACTGTTCGAGCTCTTCCCCAACCTAGCGGAGCGCCGCGCCAACCGCGGAAAACAGATGTCCGGCGGCGAGCAGCAGATGCTGACCATCGCCCGCACACTGATGGGAAACCCCGCACTGCTGCTGCTCGACGAGCCCTCCGAAGGCATCGCTCCGGTCATCGTCGAACAGATGGCGCGCAGCATCCTGCAACTGAAGTCCGAAGGGCTGACGGTGCTCATCTCCGAGCAGAACCTGCATTTTGCCCGCGCCGTCGCGGATCGCGCGATCATCATCGAGAGCGGCCAGAAGAAGTTCGACGGCAGTTTCGAAACGCTCGAAAAACAGCCGGAAATCCGCGACGCCTATCTTTCGGTCTAGGCGTGACGCCATGTAGCGCCAGTTCCCGTTGCGATTGCACGAGGGGCACCCTAGGTCTGAAGGATAAGGAGGATCCTGCCCCTTGGCCTACACGCCCGAAAACGACCGCACCGGCGCCCCGCGCTATCACCTCGACGATCAGGTCGGCTTCCTGCTCCGCCGCGCCTACCAGCGCAACTGCACGATCTTTTCCGACAGGGTCGGCGGCGCGCTGACCCCGGTGCAGTTCTCGGTATTGCAGCGCCTCGCCGAAGCCGGGCCGATGTCGCAGAACCTGCTCGGCCGCTCGGTGGCAATGGACGGCGCAACGACGAAGGGCGTGGTCGACCGGCTGGGTGCCCGCGGGCTCCTGCGCAGCGAGCGCGACCCGGCTGACAAACGGCGCCATCTGGTCTCGCTCACCGCCGAAGGACAGGCGCTTGTCGAAACCACCGTCAGCAAGGCGCTCGACGTCGCTGCTGAAACCCTCTCTCCGCTGCGGGCGCGCGAGCGTCAGACCTTGATCCGCCTGCTGCAGAAGTTGGTCTGAGGCCCGCGCCGCCGCCTAGGCTGCGGCTTTGCCTCCGCCGACCCGGCGGACCAGACGCATCACCAGCACGTAGAACCCCGGCACAAGGAAGATGCCGATGATCGTCGAGGCCAGCATGCCGCCGATCACACCGGTGCCGATGGCATTCTGCGCCGCCGCCCCGGCCCCGCTGGCGGTCGCCAGCGGCACCACGCCAAGGATGAAGGTCAGCGCGGTCATCAGGATCGGACGCAGGCGCAGTTGCGCCGCCTCCTGCGCGGCCTGTGCGATGCTACGCCCTTGCCGCCGCAGGTCTTCGGCGAACTCCACGATCAGGATGGCGTTGCGCGCCGCAAGCCCGATGGTCGTCAGGATGCCCACCTTGAAGTAGACGTCGTTCGACTGGCCAAAGAGGTAGGCTGCCAGAAGCGCTCCCAGCAGGCCCACCGGCACCGACAGCATCACCGAGAAGGGGATCGCCCAGCTTTCATAGAGCGCCGCCAGTGCAAGGAACACCACCAGCCCCGAGATCGCGTAGAGCAGCGGCGCTTGCGCGCCCGACTGCTGCTCTTGGTACGACAGCCCCGTCCACGCCAGCGAATAGCCGCCGTCCATCTCACTCACCAGCCCCTGCATCACCTCCATCGCCTCGCCCGAGCTGACGCCCGCGGCCGGAGAGCCAGAAACCTCGATGGCGGAGGTGGCCGAGTAGCGCTGCAGGCGCGGGGCCACAGGCTCCCACTCGGTGGTCATGAAAGATGAGAAGGGCACCATCTCGCCCTCGGAGTTGCGGGCGTACCAATCCATGATGTTGTCGGGCTGCATCCGGTGTTCGGCGTCGGCCTGCACGATCACCGGCCGCAGTTCGGAGCCGAGGATGAAATCGTTCACCTCGCTGCCCGAGAAGATCACCGACAGCATCGCATTGATCTCCGACAGAGTAAGACCAAAGCTCTCGGCCTTCTCGCGGTCGATCTGGATGCGCAGCGCGCTTTCGTCCTCGGTCCCCGACACCCGCACGTTGGCAATCTCTGGCCGCGCCGCGGCCTGCGCCTCGAGATCGTCGGCGGCGTCCTGCAGCGCCACGATGCCGTTGCCAGCCTGATCGACGAGGTAGAAGGAAAAGCCGCCGGTGTTGCCCAGACCGCGGATCGCGGGCGGCTGCATCACCATGATCTGCCCGGCGCGGCTCGACGCGAAGGCCGCGCTGGCGCGCGCCGCCACGGCGCTGGCAGACAGCTCGGGGGTGTCCTCGCGCTGCGCGAAGTCGCGCAGTTTGACGAAAACCATCGCCCGGTTCTGCCCGGACCCACCGAAACCGAAGCCCAGCGAAGCGAAGGTGCTTTCCACCGCGTCGCCTTCCTGTTCGAGCAGATAGTCCTCGACCTGCTCCAGTGTCGCAAGCGTCTGCTGCGTGGTCGCGCCTTCGGTGAGGTTGATGATCGTGATCAGCACCCCCTGATCCTCGGGCGGGATGAACGAAGAGGTCAGCCGCTCGTTGACCATCCATGCCCCGCCGAGCGATCCGAAGAGCACAAGCAACACCAGCGCCGGCATCTTCAGCGACCACGCCACCGCACGGCCATAGCCCTCGGTGACTTTGGCGAGGCCAGAGTTGAACCAGCGCGCCGGGGCGAATTTCGTCGGGCCATGCGCGGGCTTCAGCAGCCGCGCCGACATCGGCGGCGAAAGGATGATCGCCATCACCAGCGACAGCGCCATCGCCGCCACCATGGTGATCGAGAATTGCCGGTAGATCACCCCGGTCGAGCCGCCGAAGAACGCCATGGGCAGGAACACCGCCGCGAGCACCACATTGATGCCGACCAGCGCGCTGGTGATCTGGCCCATCGAGCGTTTCGTCGCCTCATGGGCCGACAGTTTCTCTTCCTCCATCAGGCGTTCGACGTTCTCGACCACCACGATGGCGTCATCCACCAGCAGGCCGATGGCCAGCACCATGGCGAACATGGTCAGCGTGTTGATGGTAAACCCCGTCGCCATGAGCACCGCGAAGGTGCCAAGCAAGACCACCGGCACGGCGATCAGCGGCACCAGCGTGGCGCGCCAGCTTTGCAAGAAGATCAGCAGCACCGCGAGCACCAGCACGATCGCCTCGAAGAGCGTGTGGTAGACCTGCTCGATCGACAGTTCGACAAAGGGCGAGGTGTCGTAGGCGGTGCGGAACTCGACGCCATCGGGCAGCGCCGCGCTTAGCGTTTCGAGTTGCGCGCGGACCCGCGCGGCGGTGTCGACCGCGTTGGCGCCGGTTTCAAGGTTCACCCCGAAGCCCGAGGAGCTGAGGCCGTTGAACCGTGCGTCGCCGCCATAGTCCTCCTGACCGATCTCGACCCGCGCCACATCCCCAAGCCGCACCACGCCGCCCTCTTCGGACGAGCGCAGCAGGATCGAGTTGAACTCCTCGACCGTGGTTAGCTGGCTTTGGGCGGTGATCGTCGCGGTGAACTGCTGGCCGGTGGTCGTCGGCTGCTCGCCCAGCGACCCGACCGAGACGGTAGAGTTCTGCGCCGAGACCGCGCTGGTCACATCCGAGGCGGTCAGCTGGTAGCGCGCCAGCGACAGCGGATCGAGCCAGATGCGCATGGCGTAGCCCGAGCCGAAGCTTTGCACCCCGCCCACCCCTTCGAGCCGTTCGATCGGTCCCTCGACCGTGGTCGACATGATGTCGCCCAGTTCCAGTGTGCTGTAGCTGCCGGTGGTGTCGACCAGCGCGCCGACCATGAGGATCGAGGACGACGAGCGCGAGACGCTGACCCCCTGGCTCTGCACCGGGGTCGGCAGCCGGCCTTCGACCTGACTGACCCGCGACTGCACCTCGTTCTGCGCATCCACCGGATCGACGCTTTCGTCAAAGATGATCTGGATCGAAGAGCGCCCCAGCGATGAGCTTGAGGTCATGTAGAGCATGCCGTCGAGGCCGGTCATCACGTCCTCGATCTCGCGCGTCACCGAGTTTTGCACCGCCTCGGCGGTAGCGCCGGAATAGCTGGCAGAGACGCGCACCGTGGTCGGCGCGATGTCGGGGTATTGGCTGACCGGCAGCGTCACCACCGCCAGCGCGCCCCCCAGCATGGTGAGGATCGCCAGAACCCAGGCAAAGACCGGGCGCGCAATAAAGAAATTGCCCATGGATCAGCCCTCGTCGTCCGCAGACGCGCTGCCAAAGCTCTCGGGCTCGCCGTCGCTGCGCGTGACCACACCGCTTTCCGAGATCGCAACCTCGACCGGGTTTACCTCGGCCCCGTCCTGCAGATTGCGCAGCCCGTCGACGATCAGCCGCTCTTCGGCCTCCACCCCCTCGGTCACCATCCATGCGTTGGCGTAGCTGCCGTCGTAGGTGAGCGCGCGTTTCACCGCCGTGCCCTCATGGTAGACAAAGGCGGTCAGCGTTCCGTCGGAGGCGCGCGCGGTGGCGTTCTGCGGCACCAGCACGGCAGGCGTGGTGCCAAAGGTCAGCTTCACCCGCAGGAACTGCCCGGGCAGGATGCCGCGGCGGGGATTGTCAAAGCGCAGCCGCACCACCGAAGTGCCGGTGGTGGTCGACACGCTGACCGGGGGCGACACGAAAGTGCCCTGCCCCTCGAACATCGATCCGTTCTCCAGCTCCAGCTCGGCCTCGATCCGCGCGCCACGATTGAGCGAGCCGCGTTCGAGCCGCGCGCGGGTCTGTTGGATGCGGGTAATGGATTCCTGCACGTCCACATAAATCGGATCGATGCGCGTCACGGTGGTCAGTTCATCCGATTGGTTCGCTGTCACCAGATCGCCGACTGAAACCTCTGGCAGCAGCGCGATCCCGTCGATCGGGCTGGCGATCTCGGTGCGGGCAAGATCGAGGTTGGCCAGTTCCAGCGCCGCCCGCGCCGAACTGAGCGTTGCCCGCGCCTGCATGACATCGACCTCGGCGGTGTCCACATCCGCCGCCGTGACCCCGGTGCCGACCAGCCGCTGATAGCGCGACAGCGTCGCCTCGGCACTGCGCAGCGCCGCCTCGGCCCCTGCCACATCGGCCTCTGCCGCCGCCACATCAGCCTGATAGGTGTCGCCGTCGATGCGGAACAGGACCTCGCCCTTTTCCACGTCGCTGCCCGGCTCGTAGAGGATTTCCGAGATCACCCCGTCGACGCGCGGGCGGATCGCCACCTCTTCGAACGCCGTGGAGCGCCCCGGCAGGGTCACCGAATAGGGCACGTCGGCAGTCTGCAGCGTGACCACACCGACCTCGCGGGCCGGCTGCTGAGCCGATGCGGGAAGCGATGCAAGCTGCGGAAAAGTCAGCGCAAGAGCTGCGACGAGAGCCCGCGGGAGGCGAGCGGAACGGCTTTGCGCCATTTGTGTAGTCTCCTTCTGTCGGTCGCACGGGCTGGGAGGGGCCCGCACGGAACCGTAGTACGCCGCGAGGATGACGTTCCGTCGCGAGTTTTCCAAAACAATCAATCACGCATCATCGTGAAGACGTGAAAGCGGCGCCCCCTGACGGGGACGCCGCTTTTATTTCCGTTCAACTTCTGCCCGTCCGGGCGTGTCAGCCGGTGCGCCGCTGCCCGGCCCGCGCAACGATCCCGCCGGGGGCCTCCGCCGCGCCCGCCCCGGTGCGGGACGCCCGTTTGCGCGCCGAGCCCAGCCACGCTGCGATCAGCATGATCACGATGCCCAACGGCGGCAGCCCCCAGCCCATCCACGCGGAGAGCGGGTTGCCAGCCATATAAACTTGGAACAGCAGCGACACGACGGTGCCGGTGCAGAACACCAGCAGGCCTTGCTGGCCCAGCAGGCGCAGCGGCGCGGCGACCTTCTGCGCACAGACCCGTTTCACCCACGGCAGGCACGACAGCACATAGGCCAGCGCAAGGATGTTGAGCAGCCGCGGCAGCGCCACGAAGGTCTTGTCATGCGTGGTCAGGTGGAAGGGGATCCCCGCCTGATAGAGCCGCGCCATCTGGTGGTTGATCGTGTCGCCGATGGCCGGAACGAACTTCCACACCACCGCCAGCACGCAGAAGCTGGCGCAGGTCCAGAACAGCGCGCGCGACTGCGGCACGAACCGTTCGCCGCGGCGCATGCCCAGCCCGGTCAGCACCCCCAGCACGAACAGCAACTGCCACGAGATCGGGTTGAAGAACCAGCCTCCGGGATTGGGGAAGTTCGGCAGGTTGAGCCGCCACAGCCCCGCCGCCATCCAGATCGCCAGCGACAGCGCCAGCAGCGCCGATGGCCGCCAGAGGCCGATCATCAACATCAGCGGCGCAAACAGCAACAGAACCGAGTAAGCCGGCAGGATGTTGACGTAGCCAAGCTGGTGGGTCAACGCGGCAATGCCGAACAGCGCCTCACCCGTGTTGCCGAAGACCTGCCGCAGATTGATCTGCTCTAAGAGGTCGGGCATCGCGTAGATCCCCGCTCCGGCGGCGAAGATGGCGATGGCCCAGATCGTCATGAAGATATGCGCGAGGTAAAGCGTCCAGCTGCGCTTCCACATGGGAGCGATACCATTCCACAGCCCATGCTCGGCGCGCGCCTCAGAGGTCAGACGTCCAGAATAAGCCAGCGCGGCGGCAAGGCCCGACATCAGAAAGAAGGCCTCTGCCGCGTCCGAATGGGTGAAGTTGCGGATGGTCAGATACTCGTAGGGATTGCCGGGCACATGGTCGATGAAGATCATCACCAGCGCCAGCCCGCGAAAGGCGTCGATGCGCGGGTCGCGCGGACGCCGGACGCCAGCACCCGCCCCAGCGCCCGCTAGGGCGGGCGTCTGCCTGCTGCCATCAGGCTGCGGCATGGTTTGGCTCCTTGGCGCCGGACCCCGGCTCCGGCTGCGGGGCCTGCGGCGCGCCAGTCCACTGCGCGAGGATCTCGCGGTAGGAGGCCACCACGGGCGACGGATTGCTTTCGTCAGGCGTGACAAACAGCATGTGGGTCAGCGGGCGCGAGGTCCAAGAGATCAGCACCGGCGCGAACAGCATGGGCAGGCAGACCGGCAGCAGCCACGGCACCAGCCCACGCGACAGCCAGAAGGTCACCCCCAGCGCCACGGCGCCGGTGACGGTAATCCAAAGACCAGCGCGCAGCCCCTCCATGAGCGACAGTTGCCCCTCGCCGCGCTGGCTCGACGGCCAACCACCATCGCGGCCCGACAGCACCTGAAGCACCGCCTTGGTCTGATACATCAGCATCAGCGGCGCGATCAGCGAGGTCAGCAGCACCTCTGTAATCACCGACCAGAAGGCGCGCATCACCCCGCCAAATCCGCCAACCCGCCCTGTCAGCGCGCTCTCGGTAAGAATCGCGAACTTGGGCATGATCAGCAGACCGAAGATGCCGATCATCAGCGCGATCATCTCCTTGGTGCGGTCGCTGGGGAAGACCGGGAACAGCAGGTGCGGCTCGGGGAAATAGTCCGGTGGCGGTGCGGTCACTGCGGCGATCACCGAGGCCACGAGGAAGCCGAACCACAGGAGCGAGACGAGATAGGAGAAGATCCCCAGGATGAAAACGAAGCGGCTCCAAGGTGCCAGACCGGGCGCCATTACCAGCCGGATGTGCTGCAGGTTGCCCTGACACCAGCGCCGGTCGCGCTTGGCGAAGGACAGCAGGTTTTCCGGGCCTTCCTCGAACGACCCGTCGATGCTGGCATCCACCTCGACCTTCCAACCGCCCCGCGCAAGCAGCGCGGCCTCGACATAGTCGTGGCTGAGGATGTGCCCGCCGAAGGGCGCCTTGCCCTGCAGTTCAGGCAGGGCGCAGCTTTCGGCGAAGGCGCGCACACGAACAATGGCGTTATGGCCCCAGAACGGACCTGTTGCGCCCTGCATCCGCGCAAGCCCGCGGGTGAACACCGGCCCGTGGAATGCAGCGGCGAACTGCATGGCACGGCCAAAGAAACTCTGCCCTCCGACGACGCGCGGCAGCGTCTGCAACAGGCCCATCTTCGGATCGGCCTGCATCCGAGCGATCATCTGGCGGATGGCATTGCCTTCCATCAGGCTGTCGGCGTCAAGGATGACCGCATACTCGTACGCGCCGCCCGAGCGGCGGAAGAAGTCCTCGATATTGCCCGCCTTGCGCCCGCGGTTGTCCTCGCGGCGGCGGTAGAAGATGCGGCCTTGCCCCCCCGTGGTGTCGAGGAGCTTCACGAACGCCTTACGCTCCGCCTCTGCGGCCGCCTCGTCTCGCGTGTCCGACAAAATAGCGACATCGGCCTCAACGCCCGCCGCGCGGATCGAGCGATCCATCGCCGCAATGCGCGCGAAGGTGGACACAGGATCTTCATTGCAGACCGGCACCAGCACCGCAGTCTTGGGCTGCGGCATCTGCATGTCCACCGGCGCGCGCCGACGCATGGGCGCCAGCCCCGAGAGCGCAAGTGCCGCGCCCCAGGCCAGCCATGCGGTGGTCACGAGGATCAGCCCCGCTCGCACGAAGTCCCAGACCGAGACGCCGTCCTGCAGCGCGACCTCCAGAAGCAACGCGGTAGCGGTACCAGCGGCAGCCAGAGCAAACACCGCCGCAGCGACACGGATGACGACCGTCTTGCGGTCAGGCGAAGGCAGAACGG
This sequence comes from Salipiger sp. ABF4_146, assembly GCF_056161345.1. Taxonomy (NCBI): domain Bacteria; kingdom Pseudomonadati; phylum Pseudomonadota; class Alphaproteobacteria; order Rhodobacterales; family Roseobacteraceae; genus Salipiger; species Salipiger sp. ABF4_146. The sequence continues at coordinate 208,638 of NZ_JBSWYX010000007.1, forward strand.
GCATTGGCGCGTCCTCAGGCCTTCTGGCCCGGGAGGACAACGCGCTGGAGCCATTCCTGCAGCGAGACGCGCTCGCGGCGCTGCGCCTCGACGTGCTGGCGTGGCATTTCCATTGGCGCCTCGGGCGGTGCCCAATGCGGCATTTCGACGGGCCGAGCTTCGGTCACGTCCTGATCTTTCATCGGTTCAGCATTCATTCCTTCACCCATTGATAAGTCCAGGTTTCGGTAAGAGTACGTCCATAACCTTTGAGCCCGGCCTTCAGCTCTGCCACCGCCCCGTCGGGGGCTTCGACTTCGAGCACGAGGCGCCACGTCTCTGTTCCAGAGATCCGGCTCACAACCGCTTCGGCAATCTCGCCGTTCGCGGCACTCACTGAAGGTTCAACCTCGGCACCGGCAGGAAGTTCCCCCAAAGTACCGCCTTCGAAATCGATGACGAATTTCCGCCGACCGTTGTCCTCGTCGGTGCCGGAAATGCCGCCCTTGCCGACGCGCGTGCGCACCACGCGGGCCCGGTCTACCGCACCGTCACCTTCGGGAGACATCCCCCAGTGCAGGCGATAGGCGAACTCCAGCGCATCGCCGGCTTTGGTCTCGGCCTTGGGGATCCAGAAGGCGACGATATTGTCGTTGCCTTCGAGGTCCGAGGGGATCTCGACCAGCCGCACCGAGCCTTCGCCCCAATCGCCGATCGGCTCGACCATAAGCGTCGGGCGCTTTTCGTAATGCGCCTCTGCGTCGAGGTAGTGCTCGAACTCGCGGTTGCGCTGCACCAGCCCGAACTTCACCGGGCTGAGCGCGCCGAAATAGGAACTGGCCAGACGCGGCGGGTTGTTCAGCGGGCGGAAGAATGTCTCGCCGCCCTGCGTGGTCAGCACCAGCGCTTCGCTGTCGTGCACCGCCGGGCGGAAATCGTCGAAATCGCCCATGTCGGGCCCGCCGAAGAGGAACATCGAGGTCAGCGGCGCGATGCCCAATTGCTGGATGTCGTTGCGCAGGTAGAGCCGCGCAGTGACGTCGATGCGGGTGTCCTCGCCGGGGCGGATGACAAAGCGGTAGGCCCCGGTGACCGAGGCGCTGCTGAGCGCCGCGTAGATGGTCATATGTTCGGCGCCCGGCCCCGGACGTTCGATCCAGAAGTCATTGAAGCGCGGGAACTCTTCGACGCCGGACAGGCCGGTGTTCACCGCAAGTCCGCGCGCGCTCAGGCCGTAGAGAGTGTCGCGTCCGAGCGCGCGGAAGTAGCTGGCACCGAGAAAAGCGACCAACTCATCGAACACATCGGCGCGATTGAGCGGGTTGTGCAGCCGGAAGCCGGCGACGCCGGGCATTTCGGCATCGGCCGGGATCTCTGTCTGCACGTCGGAATAGTCGAAATCCGAGGTCGAGAAGTTCATCAGCGTGGCCTGCCCGTCGACCACTTCGTGCAGCCGCACGGGCTGTTTGAACAGCCAGCCCAGATGAAAGGCATGCAAGCGGAAGGTGTCATCGGGCTGATCGGCCCAGCGAGCCTGATCTGGATCAAAGCGAATGCGCTGGTAGCCGTCGTAATCAAGCTCGGCGAGGAACCCCTCGACCTGCTCCGGCTCTTTCGGAGCCTCCTGCGCGGCTTGCGCCATCTGCTCCGACAGAATGTCGAACGAGAATGGAACGCCCTGCGCTTCCGGCGCGTTACCGTCGGACGCAGCTTCGCTGTCCGCTACCTCCTGCGCGGCAAGCGGGCCACCTGCGACAAGCGCGGGCACGGCAACGGACCCCGCCAAGCGGGTCAGAAATTGGCGTCTGTTTTGACGCGCCACGGCTGCGCGTCCGGACACAACGGGACTCTGGATCGGATACTTCCGCAAATGTCTGCTCCAAGGGATAGTGCTGCCGGGAAAATGATATGGACTACGGGAAAGACAACACCCGGTATTCCAAGGGGTTCCCTGCAAAAGCGAGCTTTCGCTGCGCGGCAGCGAAACTTCGCCGAATCCCCGCTCATACTGCGCTTTCGCAGACAATCCACAGGCGGATTGCCGCAAAGTCAGACGTTTGACAAGCGGAGTTTTGCCTGCATTTCGAGCGCCGCAAATAAAATAGGCGAAACAAGTGCACAGGGCGCGTGATCAGCGAGTCGGTCTGCCGCCTCGCCCAGCGGTCCGCCCCCGATGATCACCGCCCGCGCACCATCACGATGCGCGCGTTGCGCCGCGTAAAGCAATGCCTTGTCTAGCTTTTCCGGATCGGCAGCTAGGGCGACAGGATCGCCTTCGGCAAGATAGGTTCCCAAGTACTCTGCTTCCGGTGCCGCCTGCCTCATCAGGGCATCAATGCTCATTTCCAAGGCGGGCGTGTGGGTCACCACCGCAAAACTTCGCCCGCCGCGCGCCGCAGCGCGGGCGGCCGCCTCACCGATCCCGACCACCGGCACGTCGAGCCGCGCAGCAAGCGTCGCCCGCCCCGGATCCCCGAACGCCGAGACGATCACCCCCGTGACTGCCTCGGGCAGAACGCCCTGCGCCACATGCCACGCCGCGGCTGTCAGTGCCTCGGGCGTGGTGATCAGTGGCGGACCTGCGGGCGCGGTCCAACCGGTCACGCCGGGCAGAACGCGCGCCGCAATGGCGCACATTGCGCGGGTGGTCGCGGCGTTGCTGTTGGGGTTCATCAACACGACCTGCGCCGCGCCTGCGGCGGCAGGCCGGTCAGCCAAGTTCCACCGTCGCCTCGATCTCGACCAGCGCATTGGCCGGCAACGAGGTCACATTGACCGCGGTCCGCGCGTGCCGCCCGGCATCGCCCCAAAGGTCGATGAACAACTGCGAGGCACCGTTGACGATCATCGGCCCGTCCGGATACCCCGCAGGCGCCGCGACAAAGCCGCCAAGCCGCACAACCGAGACAACCCTATCGAGCGACCCAGCAACCGCCTTGATGGAGTACAGAAGGTTGAGCGCGCACATGCGCGACGCCTCCTGCCCGGTTTTCACGTCGAAGCCGTCGGGCACCGGGCCGAAGTATTTCGGCACACCTTCCCATTCGCAGATCTGCCCCGACAGAAACAGCAGATTGCCACTGATCTTGCCCGGCAGGAACAGCGCCCGCGACGGGGCCGAGGGCGGCAGGGCCATCCCCATGTCGGCAAGTTTGCTCTCGATGCGGTCCATAGTTTTCTCCGTCATGCTGCCACCGGTGCGTCTGCCACGATCCGGCAGGCCAGCGCCAGCAACGACAGGTCCGAACCGCGCGGGCCGATCAGCGACAGGCCGTAGGGGGCGCCGTCCACATTGCCCGCCGGGAAGACCACCTGCGGCAGCCCAGCCAGCCCGGCAACGCACAGGAGCCGCGAGCAGTCATGCCGGAAGCGGTCAAAGACCTCGAGCGGCGGGTCGAGGCGGAACGGCGCGTCATGCACCACCGGCGCCAGCAAAACACCCGACGGACCCAGCAGCGCATCCAGATGCGCGGTGAACGCGCGACGCGTGGCCTCGCCGCCGGCGATCTCGGCCTCGGTCAGAGCCTCGGCCGCCTCGGCGCGCCCCTCGATCCCGCGCACCAGCGGCATGCCGCTTTCGCGAATGAACGGCACGACCCACCTCCGCGCGTCGGCACCAAGGGTGCGCAAAAAGGAGGTATAAGCCGCCTCGACGCCTTCGGGATAAACGCTGACCTCGCGCGCCGACAGCGCGCCAAAGCCTGCCTGCCAGACCGCCATCTGCTCGGGGCCGATCTGCGCCAGCATGTCCGCCGGTCGCAGAAAGTCGGGGCTGTCGGGCAGAGCCGTGGTTTCACCATCCAGCAGCACCGACATGGCGCGCAGCAAGGTTTCGCCGTCGCGCGCGAACAGCCCGCAGGTGTCGTAGCTCTCGGCCAGCGGCTGCACGTGCTGCAGCGAAATGCGCCCATGCGTCGGGCGGATGCCCCAAAGGCCGCAAAAGCTGGCGGGCGCGCGCACTGAGCCGCCGGTGTCCGAGCCGATGGCGATATCCGCCAGCCCCGCGGCCACCGCCACCGCCGAGCCCGAAGACGAGCCGCCGGGGATGCGGTCCGGCGCGGCAGGGTTCACCGGCGTGCCGAAATGCGCGTTCATCCCATACATCGACCACGCAAGCTCGTCGGTATGCGTCTTGCCGACGAAGCGCGCGCCGGCATCGAGCAGTTTCTGCGCCGCGGGGGCGGTGTGGGTGTAAACCGGGCTCTGCGCCAGCCGCATCGGACAGCCCGAGCCGGTGCGATAGCCCGCCACGTCGTAGATATCCTTCACCGCCAGCGTCAGGTCGGCGAGCGGCCCCTCTTCGGCGCTGGCCACGGGCACGGGCGCGTAGGGCATGAAACAGCGGAACGGGTCTTCGTTAATCAACATGACCGGGGTCTCACTCGGCCGCGACGGCGGGCTCGGCCTTCACGCAGGCCACCCGGCGGCGCGGGCTGGGCGTGTAGACCGGCGGCAGCGCGGCGCGACACTCTGGCATGGCATGCGGGCAACGCGGCGCGAAAGAGCAGCTGTCGGGCTTGGTCTCCAGCGAGGGCGGCGCACCGGGAATGGCGCTGAGCCGCGCGCCGCGCTCGACATCATGCAGGTTCGCCGCCAAGAGCCCCTGCGTATAGGGATGGCGCGCGTCCTTGATGATCTCGCGCGTGGTCCCTTCTTCGACGATCTGCCCGGCGTACATCACCGCGACCCGCTCCGAAATTTCCACTGCCACGCCAATGTCATGGGTGACAAAGATCACCCCCATGCCGAACTCTTTCTGCAACTCGCGCAGAAGCAGCAGGATCTGGATCTGCACCGTAGCATCAAGCGCCGTGGTCGGCTCGTCGGCCAGCAGCAGGCGCGGACGGCAGGCCAGCGCGAGCGCGATCATCACCCGCTGGCGCATGCCTCCCGACAGTTCGTGCGGGTAGTTGTGCAGCCGCCGATTGGCCGAGGGGATGCGCACCCGGTCGAGCATATCAAGCGCGGTCGACATGGCGTCGGCTTTGCTGACGCCCTTGTGGCGCATCACCGACTCGGCGATCTGATGGCCGATGGTATAGACCGGATCGAGCGCCAGCGCCGGCTCCTGAAACACCATCGAGACCTCGCCGCCCCGGTACTTCTGCAGCTTCTTGCCCGACAGGCTGAGCACGTCGGTGCCGTTGACGTGCATCGAGCCTTCGATGTCCGTGCGCTTTGGCGGCAAGAGGCCCAGCAGCGCCTTCAGCGTCACCGATTTGCCCGAGCCGGATTCGCCCAGCAGCGCCAGCGTCTCGCCCTGCTCCATGCCCAGCGAGACATCGTTGATCGCGTTGACCGTGCGCTTGCCCTTGAAGCGGACGGTGAGGTTCTGGATGTCGAGAAGCTTGGTCATTTGCTCTCCTCTTGTTGCGAGGCGCTCTTCGGCGCGGTCCAGAAGACCTCTCGCCGCGATTTCGTGCATTTGCCCGAGAAGATCATTCCGGCACCCCCTGCCCGGCCTTGGGATGGCCCGAACTGGCGTCATGCAGGTGACAGGCGGTCAGATGCTCGGCATTGGCGGTGATCGCCTGCAGCTTCGGCACCTTGCTCTTGCAGACCTCGCTGGCGAAACGGCAGCGGGTGTGAAAGCGGCAGCCCTTGGGCGGGTCGATCGGGTTTGGCGGGTCGCCAGCCAGCGGCGGCTCCTGCGTGCGGTCGTCCGGGTCCATCGCCGGCATCGCAGAAAAAAGCGAGCGGGTGTAGGGATGCGCCTGCTCGCGCCAGATGCTGTCCACCGGCGCGACCTCGACCACCTCGCCGAGATACATCACCAAGATACGGTCCGAGATATAGCGCACGACGTTCAGGTCGTGGCTGATGAAGATATAGGTCAGGCCGAACTCGCGGCGCAGGTCGGTCAGCAGGTTGAGCACCTGCGCCTCGACCGACTTGTCGAGCGCCGAGACCGCCTCGTCGAGCACCACCAGTCGCGGCGACATGGCGAGCGCGCGGGCGATATTCACCCGCTGGCGCTGGCCGCCCGACAGCTCGTGCGGGTAACGGTGGGCGAAGCGATCAGGATCGAGCCCCACGCGCGCCATCAGGCTGCGCGCCCGGCCATTGGGATCGTCGAGCCCCTGCACCTTGGCGCCGAAGGCCACGCTGTCCTCGATGGTCAGGCGCGGGTTGAGCGAGGCGTAGCTGTCCTGAAAGACCATCTGCACGTCTTTGCGCAGGTCCTTCAGCGACAGCCGCTCGCCAAGGCCCTGCCCGTCGAAGATGATCTCGCCCTTGTCCTTCTCGATCAGGCCGATGAGCAGTCGCGCCGTGGTCGACTTGCCGCAGCCAGACTCGCCGACGATGCCCAGCGTCTCGCCCTTCTTCACCTCGAATGACACGCCGTCGACCGCCTGCACCACCGCCTGCGTGCGACCAAGGACGCCGCCGCGGACGGGGAAGTGCTTTTGCAGGTCCTTCACGATGACCAGCGGCTGCGCCGGGCCGCCCTTGTCGCGGCTCTCGGGGGCGGCGGTTTTCGGTTTGATCGCCTGAACTTGGCTCGGTGACAGGTCAGTCGCGGACATTCATCGCGCTCCTCAGTCCGTCGCTCAGCAGGTTGAGGCAGAGCGAAGTGATAAAGATCATCACCCCCGGCAGCGCCGAGAGCCACGGGTTGATGTAGATGGCCGAGCGCAGCGTGTTGAGCATCAGGCCCCACTCGGGCTCGGGCGGGCGCACGCCGATGCCAAGGAACGACAGGCCCGCTGCAAGGATCATGCACACGCTCGTCAGCGAGGTGGCATAGACGAAGATCGGCGACAGCACGTTGCCGATCACATGCACCCGGATCACCGTCCACGCACTGGCGCCGGTGGCCCGTGCCGCGTCGATATAGTCGAGAGCGCGGACGCCCGAGGTGACGGCCTCGGCAACACGGGTGATCGGCGGGATGAAGACGATGGTCAGCGACACGAGGCTGTTGACGATCCCCGCCCCCAGCGCGCCCGAGATGGCGATCGCCAGAAGCACCGAGGGGAAGGCAAAGAACACGTCGACCACGCGCATGATGATGGTGTTGGTCATGCCGCCGACGTAGCCGGCGACGATGCCGAGCGCCGAGCCGATGAAGAAGGCAAAGACCACCGGCATCAGCCCGATGAACAGAGTCAGCCGCCCGCCGTAGATCAGGCGTGCGAGCATGTCCCGCCCCTGCTCGTCGGTGCCAAGGATGTGCCCTTCGGTGCCGAGCGGTTTCAGGCGGGCGATCATCGAGCCCTTGTAGGGATCGGCAAGGCCCAGATAGGGCGCGAAGATCGCCGAGAGGATCAGCAGCAGCACCACGCCGAAGCAGATCATCGAGACCGGGTCGCGCACCACGCGCGCGCCAACCCCGGCCCAGTAGCCCTGCGGCTTTTCGGCCTTGGCGCCCTGCATGTTTTCGGTTTCCACAAGCGCCATGGGTCAGGTCCTCTTGATGCGGGGGTCGATGGCGGCCTGCGCCACGTCGACGATGAGGTTCATCGCCACGAAGAACAGGGCAAGCACGAGGATCGTGCCCTGCAGCAGGGGCAGATCGCGCTGGAAGATGGCGTTGGACAGCAGGAAGCCCGAGCCCGGCCAGTTGAACACCGTCTCGATCAGGATCGAACCGCCCAGCAGGTAGCCCAGTTGCAGGCCCATGACCGACAGCGCCGTGGCGGCGGCGTTGCGCGCCACGTGGCGCAGCACATCGCCGCGGCTCATGCCCTTGGCATAGAGCGCCTGCACGAAGTCTTGTGTCAGGATGTCGCCGGCCAGCGCGCGCACGGTGCGCGCGACGATACCGATAGGCACCACGGCCAGCGTCACGGCGGGCAGGATCAGGTGGCGGATGTGTAGCCAGTCCCACGCCCAGCTTTGCGAGCCCCCCGGCCCGGCGCCCATCGAGGGCAGCCAGCCGAGGTTCACCGAAAAGATGATGACCAGCACGATGCCGAGCCAGTAATTCGGTACCGACACGCCGGTGATCGACAGCGCGGTGACCGCGCGATCAAGCAGCGTGTCGCGGAAATAGCCGGCCAGAAAGCCGAGAAAGATGCCGATGGGAAAGGCGATGACCGCGGCGCTCACCGCCAGCAGCAGCGAGTTCTGAACCGCGCCGAACACCTCGTCGGCGACCGGACGGCCAGTGGCGATGGATTTGCCCATATCGCCCTGCATCAGGTTGCCGATCCAAACGGCGTATTGGATGGGCAGCGGTTTATCGAGGCCGTAGGCGGCGCGCATGGCGGCCTGCTCTTCGGCGGTGGCGTCGACGGGCATGATCGCGGTCAACGGATCGCCGGGGGCGATCTGGACCAGCAGAAAACAGATGACCGACACGCCAAAGGCCACGGGCAGCACGAGGATGAGGCGGCGGAAGAAATAGCTGAGCACGGGTGGGATCCCTGGCTTGAAGTGATCCCCCGCCGCGGCGCACGCGGCGGGGGTGTCGCCCTTGCGAGCCTTACTCTTCGATCGTGATCGACGAGAAGTTCTGGTACCAGTTCTGGGCCTGCACGAAGCCCTTCACCTTGGGCGCCATGGCGCGCGGCGCCACGTCGTGGGTGACCATCAGGAACAGCGCGTCATCGACGTACTTCTCATGCGTCTTACGCAGCACCTCGTCCTGTGCCTCGGGATCGAAGGTGGTCTTGATCTGCGAGAACAGCTCCTGCATCTCCGGATCGCTGTAGTGGCCCCAGTTGGTGCCATTGGGCGCGATCAGGTTCTCGTCGAGGTGACGGATCAGGCCGGTGAACGGGTCCTGAATGAAGTAGGTGAAGTTGATCGAGTGCGCGCCATCGGCCGAAGGGTCCTCCGCACCGGCACGCCACAGGTTGATCATCTGGTTCCACTCGACCACCGAGAATTCGACGTCGATCCAGATCTCCGCAAGGCTTTGCTGGATGTATTCGTTCATCGGCAGCGGCAGCATCTGACCCGAGCCCGACGGCGAGATCAGCGCCTTCACCTCGAGATGATTGTCGGGGCCGTAGCCGGCCTCTTCCATCAGCGCCTTGGCGGCGTCGAGGTCATAGGAGATGTCGAACTCCGGCTCGCCGAACCACTGCGAGCTGGGCGGCAGGAAGCCCTTGGCCGGCACCATCAGCCCGCCAAGAAGCGGCGCCATGCCTTCACGGTCGATGGCGAGGTTGGCCGCCTTGCGCACGCGGATGTCGTTCCACGGCGAGCCTTCGAGGCGCGACAGGTGCCATGTCCAGTTGTGCGGATAGGCGTTGGACGAGATGACAAAGCCATTGCCTTCCATCGCCGGGATGGTGTCGGGCGCCGGTGCCTCGATCCAGTCAACCTGACCCGACAGCAGCGCCGCCGAGCGGGCGTTGGGCTCGGGCAGCGGGATCAGCACCAGCTTGTCGAGCTGCGGGATACGGCTTTCGTCCCAGTAGTCATCAAAGGGAACCAGCTCGGCGCGCTCGCGCGGCACGAAGGTTTCCAGCTTCCAAGGGCCGGTGCCCGATGGCGTGGCGGCCACCTGCTCCCAGTCCTTGTCCAGCGCTTCCCAATTCGCCTTCGACGACATGAGAATCCACGTCATCTGGTAGGGCAGCGTGGCGTCGGGCTCTTTGGTTGTGATCACCAGCGTGTAATCGTCGACCGCCTCGTAGGAGGCCACGGCGGGAATGCGCGACTTGCCCTGCGCCGCCTGACGCGGGTCGTACTGCTCAGACTCTTCGTCGAGGATCTTGTCGAGGTTCCACACCACGTCCGCAGCGGTGAACGGTGCGCCGTCGTGGAAGGTCACGCCTTCGCGCAGCGTGAAGGTCCACTTGGTCTTGTCTTCCTCGTCCACCGACCATTCGGTGGCGAGCCCGGGGATCAGGACCGACGGTTTGTCGGCGCTGGTCAGGTCCCATTCGATCAGCGAGTCATACACGGTATAACCCATGAAACGCATCCCCTCGCCGCCCTGGTCGGTCTGACCGGTGGTGAGGGGGATGTCGGCTGCGGTCATGCCGACGCGCAGCGTGCCCTGTGCCATTGCGGCACTGGCCATGGTGGCAGCGACGGCGAGCGCCGCGATGCCTGCTTTCAGACGAAGCATCAGAACCTCCGAAATATCCCTGTTGAATGCCCGGCCTCATAAGTGTGCCGGATGCACGATCAGCTTGGCGCGGGCTCGGAGACTTGGGCAGTGAGGCGCGGTCGATCAGAGAATTTCCCGGCGGCATTCGCCCAGAAACGCCCAAAAATTGAACCAAAAAATCAAGCGCGCACACAAACGCGGCACGGAAAATTCATATATGTACAAACAAAAGCCGATTGCGGCCCACCGGCCAAGCGTTGCCAATCGGCCTCACGCTCAAGTAGAAAAAATCAAGTTACGCTCGCGTAACCTATGGCTATAGGCGAATTTGCGCGCACTATCGACCGCATCGAGCGCACTTGCTGAAAAACATGCCGCAAAATGATCGAGCAGTTATGAACAGACGCACTTTTATTGCCGGGCTTTCCGCCTTGGCCTGCAGCGCGGCCCCCGGCCAAGTTGCCGCGTATGAAACTGACGAGTGCTGGCGCCTGTGGCGCGCCCGTTTCCTGCAGCCCGATGGCCGGGTGGTGGACGACCTTCAGGGCGGAACCAGCCATTCCGATGGTCAGGGGTATGGGCTGCTTCTGGCGCAGGCGCACGGCGACGAGCGCAGCTTCAGGCGCATTGATGAATGGGCGCAGTTGAACCTTGCGGTCCGCAAGGATCGGCTGATGGCATGGCAATGGGTGCCGCGCCGCCGCGCAGACAATGTCGAAGATTGGCACAGCGCCACCGATGGCGATCTGATGCGCGCATGGGCCCTGCTGCGCGGCGCGCGGGAAAACGGCTGGTACGAATACCACGACACGGCCCTTGCCATCGCCCGCGATATCGCCCGGCTGTGCCTTGCGCCCGACCCGCGTGCGTCCGAACGGTTGGTGCTGAAACCCGGTGCCGAGTCCCGTTCGGCCGAAGGCCGCGTGCTGTTCAACCCCTCCTACATCATGCCCCGCGCGCTGCGCGAGCTGGGCGTCGCCGCCAACGAGCCGCTGCTGATCCGCGCCGCCGATCATGGCGAGACGCTGCTGGCAGAGCTTGCGCAGCGACCAGTTCTGCCCGACTGGATCGACCTCACCTCGGACGGGTTCGCAGCGCCGCTGGATCACGAATTGCGCTCAAGCTACGACGCCATGCGCATCGCGCTCAACCTGTGCTGGTCAGGGCGGCCGGAGCACCCTGCCGTCGCCGCCGCGCTTGCCGGGTTTGATCGCGCGGGTCCCAGCGGTAAGGTCGCCGTCTCGCTTGGTGCGGAGGGACAGGTGCGGGCGGTGTCCGACAGCGCCGGCTATCGCGCGGTCGCCGCGTTCTCGCGCTGCGCCGCCCTGCCCGAGCCCACCCGGCAGGATTCCGCGCAGAGCTATTACCCGGCCACGCTTCAACTTCTCGCGAACGTGGCGGACCGTGAACGCGACACCTGTTGATCGCCGCGTTCGCGCCATATTCATGAAGGAAAACCTACCGCGGATCGGCGCTGCGTAAACTTTTGCCGCACAACGGCTTGCACTCTTGCGGCGCCGCCATGAAAATCGCCCCAAACGGGCAAAAAACACCGCGAGCAGTTCATGAAATATACCCGCCTTATCATCGGCATCGCCGCGATCCTCGTCACGCTTTGGGTGATCATCGGCGAACAGATGACCGCTGCGAGCGCAAACGCCACGGTCAACGCGCCGGTGGTCACCCTGCGCGCGCCGGTGGCGGGCACGCTGGAAATGCAGGGCCACGTGCTGGGCGCACGGCTCGCGCAGGACGAACTGCTGGCCACCGTTACCGATCCGCTGGCCGATTCCGTGCGCCTTTATGATCTGCAGCTCGAATCCGATGTTGCCGGAGCCACGCACGCGCGGCTCGAATCCGACATCGAAGCCAAACAGAAGACCCGCGCGGAACTTCAGGACCGGGCCGAGCGCTTCCACGACGCACGACTCGAAGAGATCGAAGCGCGACTGGACGCGGCGCGGGATCGCGTTGCCATGCTCGAGGATACGGATGAGGCTACGGGCACCGCCGCCGCCTCGCTGGCCGACGCTGTGGCGGTCGAAGACAGCCGCCGCCCGGGCGAGCCTGTGACCCGTGCGCTAGCCCTGTCGCATGCCCGCGAACGCGTCGCGACGCTGGAGATCGAACTCGCCACAGCGCGCGACGGAGTCTACCTCGGCGACGGCTACAATGATGCGCCCTATGCCGGGCAGCGTCTGGCCCAGATCGACGCCGAACTCGACAGCCTCAACGCCGCCCTCACCGAAAACGAGGCCCATCGCACCGCGCTTGAACGCCGGATGACCCGCGCCCGTTCGAGCCTTGGTCGCCAGTCGCGGGCCGAACTGCGCACCCCCGCCGAAGGCATGCTGTTCTGGGAAACGCTGGAGGCCGACGCGGTGAACGTGCAACGCGGCGACCCGGTACTGCGCCTTGTGGATTGCAGCCGCAGCATGATCACCCTGTCGGTGACCGAACGCACCTTCAACACGCTGCGTGTGGGGCAGGATGCCAGCTTCCGCTTCATCGGGCAGTCACAACTATATCCCGCCACCGTCGGGCGCCTTGCGGGCAGCGGCGCGCAGTCGATCTATGCCAATCTTGCCGTGGCGCCGAGCGACAAGCACCTGCAGCGCTTCGACGTGACGCTGCTGGTGCCCTCGCTCAATGCCGACCCCGAAATCGGCTGCGCCGTCGGCCGCACCGGACGTGCCTTCTTTGACGGGCGCCCGCTGGACCTCTTCCGCGGCTGGTTCGACTGAGATGAACTTCGATCTGGCCCCTTTTCCCCATCTCGGCGAGCTGGGTTCAAGCAGCGCGTATCTGCTGCTGGTGGCCGGGTTCGGACTGATCCTGCCGTTCATCGTCAACCCCTACCGCACCCGCGACCGCGCCATTCTCTTCGGCATCGCCTTCATCCTTGCGGCGCGCTACGCGTGGTGGCGCGGCACCGAAACGCTTGCCCCGCTCGAGTTCAGTGCGAACGCGGTTTTCAGCTACAGTCTCTTCGCGCTTGAACTGGCCACGCTGATCGGATCACTCAGCGCCTTCACCATGCTGACGCGCTATCGCCAGCGCAGCGACGAGGCCGACGCGCACGCCGGCTGGTGGGGTGAGCACGAGCCCAAGGTGGCGGTGATGATCGCCACCTACAACGAGGACCGCGAGGTGTTGGAACGCACCATCATCGGCGCCAAGTCCCTGCGGCATCGCAACAAAGAGGTGATCGTCCTCGACGACAGCCGCCGCGATTGGCTGCGCGACTACTGCGCCGTGCAGAACGTCCGCTACATGCGCCGCCCCGACAACAAGGGCTCCAAGGCCGGCAATATCAACCACGCGCTTGACCGGCTGGCCGAAGATCCCGAACCGCCGCAGTTCTGCGCCGTGCTCGACGCCGACTTCGTGCCGCACCGCGGTTTCATCTCGCGCTCTCTGGCGCTTTTCCACGATCCCTCTGTCGGGCTGGTGCAGACGCCGCAGCACTTCTTCAACGCCGATCCGATCCAGCACAATCTGGGGCTCGCGGCCTCCTACCCCGACGAGCAACGCTTCTTCTTCGACCATCTGCAATGCTCGCGCGATGCTTGGGGCATCGCGATCTGCTGCGGCACCTCGTCGGTCAGCCGGTGGGAGGCGCTGCGCGAGCTTGGCGGGCTGCCGACGGAAAGCGTGACCGAAGATTTCATGCTGACCGTCGAGCTGCAGACGATCGGCTGGAAGACGGTTTACCTCAACGAGCCGCTGACCGAGGGTCTCGCCCCCGAGGGCATGGCCGAATACATCACCCAGCGTGCCCGCTGGTGCCTTGGCCTGATGCAGATCGCCCGCTCACATGTCGGTCCGTTCAGCCGCTCCAAGGTGCGCCTGCGCGACCGCTGGAGCGTGCTCGACACGGTGTTCTTCTGGGCGACCACCTTCCCATTCCGCATCGCGGCCATCGCCTTTCCGCTGCTCTACTGGTTCTTCAACATCACCGTTGTGGACGCGCGGCTGCCCGACGTGCTGACCTTTTTCGGCCCATACTACGTCTGGATCACCATGGTGATGAACCTGCTGTCGCGCGGGCTGATGATCCCCATCATGCACGATGTCAGCCAGCTCATCGGTGCGATCCCGATCACCCGCGCCGCATATTCGGGTCTGCTCCGGCCCAAGGGGCACAAGTTTTCGGTCACAGCCAAGGGCGGGGATCGCTCGAAGGTGGTGGTGCAGTGGCGCCTGATGATGCCCTTTGCGATCTGTCTCGCGCTGAGCGTGATCGGCCTGAGCCTTGGCATCTTCGACGACAGGTTCGCGCATGACGACGCCGGGGACGGTAAATGGGTGATTCTCTTCTGGACTGTCTACAACATGGCGGTGCTGACGGTGACCTGTTTCACCTGCATCGAATTGCCCCGCGCCGAGGCGCATGTCGCGGACCAGCCCGAACGCGTGAGCTTCACCGCCAATGGCCGCAACGATGCGCTGTGGCTCTCGTCGCTGACGCTCGACACGGCACGGCTGCGCGGGCAACTTTACCCGCTGCAGACCCGCGGCGTGCTGCATTTGCCAGACGTGGGCGATCTCGAGGCCTATGTGATCTCCACCACCACCGACGGCGCGCGCCTGAAGCTCGAACCGACGCCGGAACAGCGCGAGGCGCTCTTTTTGCGCTTCTATGCCGAGGGCGACGCGCCGGGGATTGTCAGTACAAGAACCTCTGCGGTGATCGCGGATATCGCGCGGCGCATCAGCTTCGGCCTGCCGGGCTGAGCGCGCCGCGCGCGGCGCTCAGAACGTGTTGATCGAGAAGCCGATGAAATACTCGCCGGAATTGAAGCGATAGCCCGCGCGCCAGCTCACCGGCCCGTCGTAATGCTTGTTCACCGCAAGGGTCGTATCCAGATAGCTGTCGCTGCCCCCGCGTGAGAACTCGGTGTTGAACCCCGAGTCGCCCCAGCCGAAGGATACCAGCCCGAACCAGCTGTTCTCGATGCTGTTGACCTCCCCAAGATAGTAGAACGACCCGAAGGACGTGGGCATCCAGCGGTCCAACGAGGCCCGGACGCCCAGCTCATACTCGTCTTCTTCGCCATCCTTGTAGACGCCGCCCAAGGCCGGGCCGATCTTGAAGGCGGCCTCGATCGGCGTGTCGAACGCGTAGGTAAGGCTGCCGACAACCGAATAGCCACCATCCCAGTGGCTCACCACGGCGCCGTAGTTCAGCTTGTCGCGGGTCACTGCCAGCACCGCGCCCGACGTGCTGTCCGCCTGCTCGAGCTGTAAGAATGTGCCGTCCGCAGCCGCCGGGGCCGCGCCAAGAGCGAGCGCTGCCGCGACACCGGCCACACCGATAAAGCCAGAATTCGTCATTGCCGGATCCGTTTTCTTGAGGAACTGCCTGCCGGGTCTGCGCCCGGCTCTGTCTACGCTTCGCAATGCCGCGCAGGCGACACAAGGGGCGCGCGGCACGGCGGGATGCGACGTGTCATTAACGGAACATTATTCGGTGACATAGGCAATTCCCCGCGCATCGCGAGACCCACAACAAGAAGGGGCGGAGATGTCCCCGCCCCTTCTCGACTGTCTGCCACGCCATTCGCGCCAAAGCACATGTTGATCACGCGCTGTCGCGCAGGTTCGCTCACGCCCCTTCGAGGGCTGGTTTCTTCACGCCCCTTCGAGCGCGATCGCGATGCCCTGACCGACGCCGATGCACATGGTCGCCAGCGCCTTCTGCCCGGGCTTGAGCTCCAGCGCGGCGGTGCCGGTGATGCGCGCCCCCGACATGCCCAGCGGGTGGCCAAGCGCGATGGCGCCGCCGTTGGGGTTCACTCGCGGATCGTCATCGGCAACGCCCAGATCGCGCAGCGTCGCGAGGCCCTGCGAGGCGAAGGCCTCGTTCAGCTCGATCACATCGAACGCGTCCTGCGTCAGACCCAGCCGCGTCATCAGCTTCTTCGACGCCGGCGCCGGGCCAAAGCCCATGATGCGCGGCTCGACGCCCGCCGTGGCACCGCCAACGATGCGCGCGATGGGGGTCAGCCCGTGCGCCGTCACCGCCGCTTCCGAGGCGACGATCAGCGCCGCGGCCCCATCGTTCACCCCCGAGGCATTGCCCGCCGTCACCGAGCCCCCCTCGCGGAACGGCGTTGGCAGCTTGGCGAGCTTCTCCAGCGAGGTCTGGCGCGGGTGCTCGTCGGTGTCCACAACCAGCGGATCGCCCTTGCGCTGCGGGATGGTCACCGCGGTGATCTCCTGCGCCAGACGGCCATTGGCCTGCGCCGCCGCCGCCTTCTCTTGGCTGCGCAGGGCGAAGGCGTCCTGATCCTCGCGCGAGATGCCGAACTGCTCTGCCACGTTTTCGCCAGTCTCGGGCATGCTGTCGACGCCGTATTGCGCCTTCATCAGCTTGTTGACGAAACGCCAGCCGATGGTGGTGTCGTAGATCTCGGCATTGCGCGAAAACGCCGAAGACGCCTTCGGCATCACGAAGGGCGCGCGCGACATGCTCTCGACGCCGCCCGCGATGGCCAGCTCGATCTCGCCCGCCTTGATGGCCCGCGCCGCGGCGATGATCGCATCCATGCCCGAACCGCACAGGCGGTTGAGTGTGGTGCCCGGCACGGTCACCGGCAGGCCTGCCAGCAGCGACGACATGCGCGCGACGTTGCGGTTGTCTTCACCGGCTTGGTTGGCGCAGCCGAAATAGACCTCGTCCACCGCCGCCCAGTCGATGTCGTGCTTGGCCATCAGCGCCTTCAGCGGGATGGCGCCCAGATCGTCGGCGCGGACCTGCGAAAGCGCGCCACCGAAACGGCCGATGGGCGTCCGGATATAGGAACAGATATAAGCGTCGGTCATCTCAAAGCTCCGGGCAGACAAGATCGCCGATCTCGCCCTCGACATGCAGCGGCGCACCGGTGAGCGCTTGCAACTCGTCGAAGGAAATGGCCGGAACTTTTTCGCGCAGGACGAACTTGCCGCCCTCCACGTCGACCACCGCCAGCGAAGTGTAGATACGCGTCACGCAGCCCACGCCGGTCAGCGGCATGGTGCAGGCGTCTACCAGCTTCGGATCGCCCTTTTTGGTGACGTGGTCGGTCAGCACCGCGACGCGCTTGGCGCTCTGCACCAGATCCATGGCGCCGCCGACGGCGGGCACGCCGCCCTTGCCGGTGGACCAGTTCGCCAGATCACCGGTCTGCGCGATCTGATAGGCCCCGAGGATCGCCACGTCGAGATGGCCACCGCGCACCATGGCGAAGCTGTCCGCATGGTGGAAAAACGCGGTGCCGGGCTTGATGGTGATCGCCTTCTTGCCGGCGTTGATGCAGTCCCAATCTTCCTCTCCCGGCTCCGGCGCCTTGCCGAAATCCAGCACGCCGTTCTCGGTGTGGAAGATCGCCTGCTTGCCCTCGGGCTGGAACTTGGCGACCATCTCCGGAAAGCCGATGCCGAGGTTGACGTAGGCGCCATCCTCGATGTCCTGCGCCGCGCGCCAGGCGATCTGGGCGTTGCTCAGCTTGAGGGCCGAGATGTCGGTCATGGTCTCGTTTGCAGTATCGCTCATGGGTAAACGGCCTCCGCCCGGTTCAGCTCTTCTTCCTGTGCGGGCTTGGCCACCTCGACCACCGAGCCGACAAAGATGCCCGGGGTGATGACGTGCTCGGGATCAATGCCGCCCAGCGGCACGATCTGCGACGCCTGCGCGATGGTGTGCGTTGCGGCCATGGCCATCACCGGATTGAAGTTGCGCGCCGCCATCCGGTAGGTCAGGTTGCCGTGCGGATCGGCCTTCTCGGCCTTGATCAGCGCGAAGTCGGCTTTCAGCCAGCGTTCGCGGACGTAGTGCTTACCCTCGAACTCTTCGACCTGTTTGCCCTCGGCCAGTTCGGTGCCGTAGCTCGTCGCGGTGTAGAAAGCGGGAATGCCCGCGCCGCCCGCCCGGATGCGCTCGGCGAGCGTGCCCTGCGGCACGATCTCAAGCTCGATCTCTCCGGCCAGATAGGCCTCGGTGAAGACCCGCGGGTCCGCCGAGCGCGGGAAGGAGCAGATCAGCTTCTTCACCCGCTTCTGCTCGATCAGCGCGGCGAGGCCGACATGGCCGTTGCCGGCGTTGTTGTTGACGACGGTCAGGTCCTTGGCGCCGTGGTCGATCAGCGCGTGGATCAGCTCGATCGGCGCGCCGGAGCCGCCGAAGCCGCCGATCATCACGGTCGCACCGTCGGGAATGGCCGAAACGGCCTCCGCGGCGCTGGCGATGGTCTTGTCCATGAAAATCCTCCTGTGGGCGCGTGTCGCCCTCGGAAGGGGAAATATGACCTGCCGGTGACAGACGCCACACCTCTGCGTGCGCATGTTGACATTTGTTCACATCCCGGCAGAGATCGTGCGCATGTTGAACAAACCGACCGATTTCATCGCCTCGCTGGCGAAAGGCCTGCAGGTGATCGAGTGCTTCCGCGCCGAAACCCCGCGGCTGTCGATCGCGCAGGTGGCCGAGACCACCGGCCTCGACCGCGCCACCGCACGGCGCTGCCTGCTCACCCTGCACCGGCTGGGCTACGCCGATTACGACGGCAAGTTCTTCCAGCTCACGCCGCGTATCCTGCGGCTCGGCATGGGCGCACTGGCCGCCCTGCCCCTGCCGCAGCTGGTGCAACCTTGGCTCGACCAATTGTCCGAGCAAATCCACCAATCAAGCTCGGTGTCGATCCTCGACGAGACCGAGATCGTCTATCTCGCCCGCGCCGCGCAGCGGAAGGTGATGAGCATCGGGCTGATGCCCGGCTCGCGCCTACCCGCCCATTGCACCTCTATGGGCCGGGTGCTGCTCGCCGCCCTGTCCGAGCCCGAGATGCGCGCCCTGCTCGAACGCTCCGACCTCACCCCGCGCACGCCGCGTTCGCTGACCGACCCCGAAGAGATCGTCGCCCGCATCACCCAGACCCGCACGCAGGGCTTTGCCATCATCGATCAAGAGGTGGAGATGGGCCTGCGCTCCATCGCCGTGCCGCTCTACAATGTGCATGGCCGCGTGGTGGCGGCGCTGAACACCGGCCTGCCCGCCATGCAGGCCGAGCCGGAGGATCTCGCACAGGATTATCTGCCCGCTCTCCTCAAGGTGCAGGCGGGTCTGCGCCGGGTGCTTCCTTGAAGCTTTCATCTTTCCAAAAATACTCATGTCGCCACCGGCTCAGATCACCGGACGTGAGTATTTGGAGAAAGATGAAAGCCAAGCGCCGCCAGAGACACCCGGGCGACACGAAAAGGGGCGAGGGTTTCCCCCCGCCCCGTTTTCATGAGCGTTGCCTGTGGAACCGTTGGGTTATTCGGCCGCGTCGAGGTTCAGAGCCACGAAGCGCGGATCGCCGCCACGACGCACCAGCAGAAGCAGCGACTTGCGGCCCGCGT
The DNA here is from genome assembly GCF_056161345.1 of Salipiger sp. ABF4_146. Taxonomy (NCBI): domain Bacteria; kingdom Pseudomonadati; phylum Pseudomonadota; class Alphaproteobacteria; order Rhodobacterales; family Roseobacteraceae; genus Salipiger; species Salipiger sp. ABF4_146. Next base: position 228,007 of record NZ_JBSWYX010000007.1, read on the forward strand.
CCTTCGCCTCGGTGATGCGGTCCTCAAGGTCGGTCAGGCTCAGCACTTCGGTCTGGCCGGCCTCGGTGATCACGTCGCCGGCGCGCAGGCCCTTCTCGTAGGCTTCCGAGGCCGGGTCCACATCGGTGACCGCAAGCCCCTTGGCGGCATCATCCAGACCCAGCTCGCCGCGCAGTTCGGCGGTGAGCGGCGACAGGGTCAGGCCCATCAGGTCCTTGGTGGCGGGCTCTTCCACGTCGCCTTGCTGCTGCGAGGCGGGCACAGCAGTGGCGGTTTCCTCGCGGCGGCCGAGCGTGACGAGAAGCGTTTCGGTGTTGCCGTTGCGGTTGACCACCACGCGGACCGATTTGCCGACCTCGGTGTTGCCGACGATGCGCACCAGCTGGCGGGTGTCGGAGACCGGTTTGCCGTCGAAGGAGACGATCACGTCACCCGACTTCATGCCAGCGTCCTTGGCCGGGCCATCGGGCACGTCAGAGACCATCGCACCTTCGGCGTTTTCGAGGCCAAGCGCCTCGGCCATATCCGGGGTGACGTCCTGAATGCGCACGCCAAGCCAGCCGCGGCGGGTCTCGCCGTATTGCTTGAGCTGGTCGACAACCTTGGTCACCACATTCGAGGCCATCGAGAAGCCGATGCCGATCGAGCCACCATTGGGCGACAGGATCGCGGTGTTCACGCCGATCACGTCGCCGTCCATGTTGAACAGCGGGCCGCCCGAGTTGCCGCGGTTGATGGCGGCGTCGGTCTGGATGTAATCGTCATAGGTGCCCGACAGCGCGCGGTTGCGCGCCGAGACGATCCCGGCGGAGACCGAAAAGCCCTGCCCCAGCGGGTTGCCCATGGCCATCACCCAGTCGCCGACCTGCGAGTCGTCAGAGTTGCCGAATTTGACGAAGGGCAGCGGTTCTTCCGCTTCGACCTTCAGCAGCGCGATGTCGGTGTTGGGATCGGTGCCGACCAGTTCGGCGTCCAGCTCACGGCCGGAGAAGAACTCGATGGTGATCTCGTCGGCGCCCTCGATCACGTGGTTGTTGGTGACGATATAGCCGTCTTCCGAGACCACGAAGCCCGAGCCGAGCGCCGAGGAGCGGCGCGGGCGGTCGCCGTCGGGACCGGGTCCGTTGCGATCCTGGAACTCGCGGAAGAAATCCTCGAAGGGCGAGCCTTCGGGCACGATGCCCTGCGGGCCGGTGCGGCCCGCAACCATCGTCGACGTGGTGATGTTGACAACCGACGGGCTGACCCGCTCTGCCAGACCGGCAAAGCTGTCCGGCGCGCTCTGCGCCTCTGCCATCAGCGATTGCGAGACGATCATGAATGCGGAGACAGTGGCGAGCCAGAACAGCCGCACCGGGCTCGCACCCTCCGTCACTGCAAGTTTTTGTGGTTTCACAGGGAACTCCTTCTGTTCGGCAGCCTTGAGCGCGGTGCCCCCACGCGGCACGCTGCCTCCTCATGAACAAGCCTAACATAGGAGGTTTGAGCGGCCACCAAAGAAAAGGTTTCAAGGTTTCAAGCCCATGTGACAGGGCGGTGAAAACCTCGGCGGTGCACCGCCTGCCGATGCGGCACCGGGCCGCCTAGCGCCGCGCGATCCACAGCAGCAGAATGCCGGTGATCAGCGTCACCAGGCCCAGAAATCTCCGTGTCTCCAGCGGCATATCGCGCAGCGCCTCCAGCAGGCGCTCCACAAGCGAAGGGGCCAGTGCGTACACCAGCCCCTCGATCACGAGGACCAAGGCGATCCCCGTCAGTATGTCGCTTCCGCTCACTCGGAAGCGGTGGCGCCGGTGTTGGCGCTGTCGCCGCCGGTGGTACCGCCGCTGTTGCCAAGCGTGACCGTGGGCTCCGAAGGCTCCGACGGTGCCGCAGCTGCGGAATCTTCGCCGTCGTCTTCCGAGGTTTCCGGCAGCGGTGCGGGGACGCCCTCACCCTGACTGCGGAAGTACTCGAAGAACTCGCCGTCCGGGGTCATCACCATGGACGAGTTCCCGCCCGGCAACGCCCGCTGATAGGCCTGCAGCGACCGGTAGAAGGCAAAGAACTCGGGATCGGCGCCATAGGCCCCGGCGTAGATGTTGTTGCTTTCGGCGTCGGCCTCACCGCGGATGATGTCGGCATCACGGTTGGCTTCCGATTGCGTCTCCACCACGGTCCGGTCGGCCAGCGCGCGCACGCGCTGCGCGGCCTCGTTACCACGGGCGATCTCGTCGGCGGCTTCGCGTTCCCGCTCGGCGCGCATCCGGGCGAAGGTCGCCTCGAGGTTCTGCGACGGCAGGTTGGTCTGCTTGAGACGCACGTCCACCACATCGAGACCCAGCGACAGCGCCTGCTGGCGTGCCTGATCGCGGATGCGGTTGGTGAGCTCACGGCGATCTTCAGAGAGGATCACGTCCGAGGTCACCTGATCGGCACCCAGCACCTCGCGGATTTGCGCGTTGAGGATGCCCTGCAGGCGGTCCTCTGCGGTACGCAGACCGCCAACGCCAACCGCCTGACGGAACTGCACCACGTCGGCGATGCGGTAGCGTGCGAAGGCGTCGACGACAAGGCGGCGATCATCCGACGGCGTCACCTCGATGGTCTGGGTGTCGAGCGACAGGATACGGTCGTCGTATTTCACCACTTCTTGGATCAGCGGCACTTTGAACGCCAGCCCTGGCTCTTCCTTGACCGATTTGATCTGGCCGAACTGTAGCACGAGAGCCTTCTCGCGTTCGTCCACGACGAACATCGACGACAGGGCAATCACCGCCAGAACGACGATCACCGGCAGCACATAAGTCGACTTGCGCATGTCAGTTGCCCTCCTCGGTGGTGGTTCGGCTGCGGTTCAGCTCATTCAGCGGAAGATACGGTACCACGCCGCCCTCGCCGGTCACGCCCTCGTCGAGGATCGTTTTGTCGACCCCGCCCAGCACGTCCTCCATCGTCTCCAGATAGAGACGGCGGCGGGTGACTTCGGGCGCCTTGGCGTATTCCTCGCGCACGGCCGAGAAGCGGCTGGCTTCACCCAGCGCCTCGTTGACCACCTGCGCGCGGTAGCCCTCGGCTTCCTCTCGGATCTGCGCCGCTTCACCGCGGGCCTCGGCGACCACGCGGTTGGCGTAGGCGTCGGCCTGACGTTCGAGCCGGTCACGTTCCTGCTCGGCGGCCTGCACCTCGCGGAACGCGTCGATCACCTCACGCGGCGGGTCGGCCGTGTCGAGGTTGATCCGCACGATGTTGATGCCGCTCTCGTACTCGTCCAGCGTCGCCTGAATCTGCTCGCGCGCGGTATCGGCAATAATGCCTCGGTCGCGGTTGAGGATCGGCGCGAGGTTGCTGGCCGCGATGATCTCGCGCATCACCGCCTCAGAGACCGCCTGAACGGTCAGCTGCGGGTCGCGGATGTTGAACAGCAGTTTCGCCGGATCGTTGATGTTCCAGACAACCTGAAACTCGATGTCGACGATGTTCGCGTCGGTGGTGAGCATCAGGCTCTCCGACGCATCCCGGCTGTTGCCGATGGTCTCGGTCCGCTCCGAGGTCACATTCACCACCTCATGGGTGACGAAGGGCCAAGGCGCGAAGTTGAGACCGGGATTGCCGGTCGAAGAGTATTTGCCGAGGAAAAGCTCCACCGACTGCTCTTCGGGCCGCACGGTGTAGAAGCTCATCCAGCCCCAGACACCAACCGCGACCAGCGCGATCAGGGCCACGGTGCCGCGATTGAATTTGGGCCCGCCCGAGCCGCCACCGGTGCCACCGGTGCGCCCGCCGTTGTTGCCGCCGCGCCCGCCCATCAGCACGCGCAGCCGCTCCTGGCCCTTCTTCATCAGCTCGTCGATCTCGGGGATCTGCGGATCCTCCGGGCGTCGGCCGCCGTTGTTGTTGCCGCCTCCGCCACCGCTGGGCGGCCTGCCGCCGCCCTGATTGCCACCGCCGCCCCAGGGGCCGCCGCCGTGTCCTGCCATTAGGTTCCTTCCCTCTCACTCACGTCTGTGTGTCCCCTACCTGTGCATTTTTGCCGCCAATTCAAGCGGTGCGCACCGGAGACTTCAGTGTCACAATCTCTTCCGACATGGTCGGATGCACCGCCACGGTACGATCGAAATCCTCTTTCGTCGCCCCCATCTTTACGGCAATGCCCGCCAGCTGGATCATTTCCCCGGCATTGGGCGCGACGATATGGCAGCCAAGAACCTTGCGCGTCTCTTTCGAAACCACCAGCTTCATCATCACCCGGTCGGGCCGCCCGGCAAAGGCAGTCTGCATCGGCCGGAACGACGTCGCGTAGACCTCGATCGGCTCCTGCTCGGCCGCCTCTTCTTCCGAAAGCCCGACGGTGCCGAACTCGGGCTGGGTGAACACCGCCGAGGGGATCAGTTCGTGATCCACCTTTGTGGGGTTGTCCTTGAATACCGTCTCGACGAAGGCCATGCCCTCGCGGATCGCCACCGGGGTGAGGTTCACCCGGTCGGTGACATCGCCGATGGCGTGGATCGAGGGCACATCGGTGGCGCTGAAATCATCCACGAGGATCTCGCCCTTGCGGCCCAGCTTCACGCCCGCCTCTTCAAGGCCCATATCGTCGGTGTTGGGCAGACGGCCGGTGGCGAAGAACACCTTGTCGAAGACCTTCACGTCGCCGTTCGACGCTTTCACCCAGACCGGACCTTCGCCCGGCGTGCCGCCGCTGTGGTCGGCGAGCATTTCCTGCATCCGCGCGCCCATCGGCACACCGGCGATCTCGTGCTCTTCAAGGTCTTCGGCGGTGGCGTGGCGCATCTCGACGATGTCGGTGCCGCAGTGCAGTTGCACGCCGTTCTCGATCATGCTGTCGGCGATCAGCCCGCGCGCCTGCTCGTCAAAGCCGCGCAGAACCTGCGCGCCCCGGTAATATTGCGTCACCTCGACGCCCAGCCCGTTGAGGATGCAGGCAAACTCGCAGGCGATGTAGCCACCGCCGACAATCAGGATCGAGCTCGGCAGTTCCTCGAGGTGGAAGATGTCGTCCGACACCAGCCCCAGCTCCGAATTCGGGATCTCGGGGCGCATGGGGCGCCCGCCGGTGGCCACGAGGATGTGTTTGGCGGTGATCGTCTCGCCGGTCGAAAGCTCGACCGTGTGCGCGTCTTTCACCTTGGCCCGCGCGTCATAGGAGGTGACGCCGGAGTTTTTCAGCAGGTTGCGGTAGATGCCTTCAAGCCGGTCCAACTCGTCGTTCAGCCGCTGGCGGAAGTTGCCCCAGTTGAAGCTGCCTTCCTCGATCTCCCAGCCATAGCCTTTGGCGTCCTCGGCCACGGTGCCGTATTCGGACGCAAAGACCATCAGTTTCTTGGGCACGCAGCCGCGGATGACGCAGGTGCCGCCATAGCGGTCCTCTTCCGCGAGGGCCACCTTGGCGCCGGTGTCGCCCGCCGCCACGCGCGCGGCGCGCACGCCGCCCGAACCGCCGCCGATCACAAAGAGATCATAGTCAAAATCGCTCATGGGTCGCCTCTGGGTCGCCTCGTTATCAGTCGGCGGGAGGTAGACCACAGAGCCGGGCGGATGACCAGAGCAGGCGGGCCCGATGGCCGCGGCGCCGTGCGCGATGCGCGCTGCGCGTGCAGAGGTCATGCGCCGAGGCGGGGGCCAGCCCCCGCGCCCCCGGAGTATTTGTGGAAAGATGAAAGGCCGCCCGCGGGGGTTCCTCGGGCGGCCTGTCGTTTTGGTGTCGGTCTGGTTGGTGTCAGTCTGGGCGCAGGGCTCAGAGCAGCGTCTGGGCCTCGCTGAGATCGACCGTGCTCTCGCCCGCCGCGCCGCCGCGCAGTTCGGCGCGGCCATCGGCGTGACCGATCACCACCGTGTCGCAGATGCCGAGGAACAGGCCGTTCTCGACCACGCCGGGTATCTGGTTGATCGCCAGCGACAGCGCGCGCGGATCACCGATGCGCTTCAGGTGCAGGTCGAGCACATGGTTGCCTTCGTCGGTGATGAAGGGCGCGTCGCCCGCCGTGCGCAGAGTGGTCTCGCGGCCGTCCACATCCATACCCGCCAGCGCGCGCTCGACCAGCTTGCGCGTCGAGGCGCCGCCGAAGGGGATCACCTCGAGCGGCAGCGGGAAGGCGCCCAGCGTCGCCACGTCCTTGGCGGCATCGGCGATGACCACCATGCGGTCCGAGGCGCTGGCGACGATCTTCTCCTGCAGATGCGCGCCACCGCCACCTTTGATCAGGTTCAGATCGGGATCGAATTCATCGGCGCCGTCGATGGTGAGATCAAGCCAGCCTGCCTCGTCCAGCGTGATCACCTCGATGCCAACCTGCCGCGCCAGGTCTGCGGTGCGGCTGGAGGTCGGCACGGCGCGGATCTTCAGCCCGTCCTCGCGCACTCGTTTGCCCAAGCTGCGCACCAGCCACGCGGCGGTGGAGCCGGTGCCGAGACCGACGCGCATGCCGTCCTCGACGAAATCCGCCGCACGGCGGGCGCATACGAATTTGGCCAGATCGCTGGCCGAAAGCTGTCCGGACATCGCCGCGATTCCCCTTCCTGTGAGTTCGCCGCGCTTATAGGAAAGATCGCTGCTGCGGGCGATAGCCAAAATCCCTGCCTTGGCGTGCGCCAGCACCCGCGCAGCAGCGTTTTTCCCCGGCGGAATGCCGCTTTCCGCGGGTGACATCGCCGCGCCAGCGGCTAGGGTCGCCCGAAACAGCCCAATGCCAGCCGAGGTTTTTCATGTTTCTGTCCGTCTTCGAGATGTTCAAGGTCGGCATCGGTCCGTCGTCGTCGCATACGATGGGACCGATGGTGGCGGCCGGGCGCTTTCTCGACCGGCTGCGCGCGGCCCCTTTCGCCGCGCATGGTCTGCGCGGGTCTCTGCATGGCTCGCTGGCGTTCACCGGCGTCGGCCATGCCACCGACCGCGCCACCGTTCTCGGGCTGGCGGGCTTCATGCCGGACTCCTACGACGCCGAGGCCGCCGAGGCGGCGCTGGCGGAGATCGCCGAGACCGGCATGGTGCGCCCCGACGGGCTGGCCCCGCTAAAGTTCGACCCCAAAAGCGATCTGCGCTTCGACTATGACCGCAACCTGCCCGGCCATGCCAACGGCATGATCCTGATGGCCACCGATGCACAGGGCGACGTGATCGCGCAGGAAACCTACTACTCGGTCGGCGGCGGCTTCGTGCTGACCGAAGACGAGCTTAGCTCTGGCGAGGACAAGGACCACGGCCCCGCCGTGCCCTACCCGTTCAAGACCGCCGCGGAGATGCTGGAGATGGCCGAGAAATCCGGTCGCAGCATCGCCGAGATGAAACGCCGCAACGAGCTGTCGCGCCGCCCCGCCGCCGAGCTCGACGCCGGGCTGCTGCGCATTTCCGAGGTGATGATGGAGTGCCTCAACCGCGGGCTGGAGGGCGGCGGCATCCTGCCCGGCGGGCTGAACGTCAAGCGCCGCGCCGGACACATCCACGAGCAGCTGCAGGCCGAGCGCGGGCGCAACCTCACCGCGCCGCATGTGATCAACGACTGGATGAGCTGCTACGCCATGGCGGTGAACGAGGAGAACGCCGCCGGCGGTCAGGTGGTCACCGCGCCGACCAATGGCGCGGCGGGCGTGGTGCCCGCGGTGCTGCGCTACTGGCTCGATTTCGTGCCCGGCGCGGCCCCCTCACGCATCCCCGAGTTCCTGCTCACCGCCGCCGCCATCGGCGGGCTGGTGAAATACAACGCCTCCATATCCGGTGCCGAGGCGGGCTGTCAGGCCGAGGTCGGCAGCGCCTCGGCGATGGCTGCCGCCGGGCTCTGCGCCGTCATGGGCGGCACGCCCGCGCAGATCGAGAACGCCGCCGAGATCGCGCTTGAGCATCACCTCGGCATGACCTGCGATCCGGTAAAAGGTCTCGTGCAGGTGCCCTGCATCGAGCGCAACGGGCTTGGCGCGATCAAGGCGGTCTCGGCGGCCTCGCTGTCGATGCGCGGCGACGGGCAGCACCTTGTGTCGCTCGACGCCTGCATCGAGACCATGCGCCAGACCGGGCGCGACATGGGACACGAGTACAAGGAGACCTCGCTGGGCGGGCTGGCGGTGAACGTGCCAAACTGCTGACCCTCCCCAAACGGATTAGAGGGGCATCCACTTGCCCCCCGCCCCTGTCCGCCGCCGGAGCGGACGGACCCGCTTTCCGCGCTGTAACATGCTGCGACAGGCATGTTTTCAGTGACGGTTTCCATGGCACGCTCCGCTTTGAAGGACTACCCGGACTTCTATATCGTCGGCGCGGCAGCATCGGGCACCGAGACGCTTGGCGCATGGCTGGCGCAGCACCCGGATGTGTTCCTGCCCAGCCCCCGCGCGCCGGGGTTCTTTGCCCACGCCGGAGACGACCCACGGCCCACCGCCGGGCCCTATGACCGCGAACATGCCGCAGCGGCGGTGACCGACGAAGCCGCCTATCTGGCGCTCTATGCCGGTCAGGCCGACAGGCTGCGCGGCGACGTCTCGCCGTGCTACCTTGCCCATCCCGCCGCTGCCGCGCGCATCGCCGAGTCCCGGCCCGACGCGCGCATCGTCATCGCCCTGCGCGACCCGGTGGCCCGCGCCTTCGCGCAATATGCCCAGCACCGCGCGCAGGGGCTCGATCCCAGCCCCAGCTTCGAAGAGGCGCTTGCCGCCGAGCCGCAGCGGCTGGCCAGCGGCTGGAGCGCGAAACACGGCTACGCGCAGCAAAGCCACTACGTGACGCAACTGCAGCGCTACCTCGACGCGTTTCCGCGCGCCCAAATCCTTTTCCTGAGTTTCGAGGCGTTGCAGGACGACCCCGCCCCGGCATGGGACGCCCTGTGCAGCCATCTGCGGCTCGCCCCGGCGCAGGTGGTCTACACCGCGGCCCCGACCGTGGAGCCGACCGCGGAGCCGTCTCGCGCCGGAACCGTGCAGCGGCTACTGGACCGCGCCCTGCCCGGCCGCACGCAGGTGGCGCAGCCGACGCTCAGCGAGCGGACCCGCCGCGCCCTGGCCGGGCGCTACGTGTCGGAACACGCCGCGCTGCGCCGGATGACCGGCCTCGACCTCAAAGACTGGTCGACGCCGACCGGCTGAGGCTCGGACCGGCCGAGCTCAACCTAGCCTGTACATGAAAAGCGTCGCATCGCGCCGGGCGCTTCCCTCGGGCGCCAGCGCGTAATCGGGAATTTCCCCGGCTGGCAGGAAGCCGCAACTGGCGTAGAGCTTTTGCGCCGCGTCGCCGGTGCGGGTGTCCAGCGTCACCAGATCGCGGCCCATCTCTGCCGCCTGCGCCAGCAGCGCCGCCATCAGTGCCCGTGCCAATCCACGCCGCCGGAACGCCGGATGCACCAGCATTTTCGACACCTCCGCGCGGTGCGTCTGGTTCGGCATGCCCGCCGGCACGAGCGAGCCCGTGCCCACCAAGCGCCCGTCGACAAAGGCGCCGTAAAGCACGCGCCCGCCGGTCTCTACCTCGGGGAGCAGCCCGCGCCAGAACGCCTCGGCCTCGCCGACCGAGAATGGCAGCACAAACCCCACGCTGGCGCCATCCTCGACGCAGGCGACCAGCACCTCGGCCAGATCCGTCAGATTGGCCCGTGCCGCCGGCGCGTCGAGCGCCCGGATCTCCACCCCGCGCGTCATCGCGCTCATGGCGTCACCAAGACCAGCACATAATGCGCCGGTTTCTTCTTGCTGAGCGCCGCGAAACGGGTTGCCCCCTCAAGCCGGTAGCGCAGCGTGTCCCCCGCCGCGAGATCATGCACCGCGCCCTCGACCTCGACCCGCAGCTTACCCGAGAGCAGGTGCAGGTGATGCTCCAGCCCCGGCACCGGCGCGGCGTCATAGGCGATCTCGGCGCCCGATCGTAGCGTGCACTGCAGCATCTCCGCCGCCAGACCGGTCGCCCCGGGCGACACAACCCGGCGCAGGAAGCCGGTCTCGGCATCCTCCCAGACCGGCTGTTCGGCAGCGGGCACATGCGCGGTGAACCCCTCTTCGACCATCGCCATCAGCCGCGACATGCTGAGCCCATAGGCCAAACAGAGCTTGCCCAACACCTCGGCGGTGGGGCTGGTCTCGGCCTTCTCGAAGCGCGAGAGCGCAGCGCGCGAAACGCCGCTTTGCTCGGACAACTGCTCAAGCGTCAGCCCACGCTCGGCGCGCAGCGCGGCGAGGCGGCGGGCAAGGCGCGCCGCAAAGCCGGAAAGGTCATCGACCGGCGTGAAGGGGGTTGTATCTGTCATGCAAAGCAGGCTCCGAGAATCTCTATGATGAGAAATATTCCCGGATTCGACGCGAGGCGCAAGAGAGTTGGCTCTCTGCTCGGTCCATCGCTCTGTACCCGAGCGCCGCTCGGGTACAGAGCCTGCGACATGCGTATTTTTGAAGAGAAGAAAGGGACAGGCGCGTTCAGAGAGGGACGTTTAAGCGGGGGGCATTCAGGCTTGGGCTTTCTCGCGGCCCGCCGACAGGGATTTTACCGCCGACGAGGCAATCACCTCGCCGGTGCCCGCAAAACGGTCGTGATAAAGCTCGACCTTCGACAGATCGTAAAGATAGTTCACCATCGCCCCGCCCGACTGGCGCTGGCCGTTCTCCGAGGTGTCGGCCCCGCCATGCACCGCATGCACTATGGCGCCATTGCCCAAATGGAAACGCGCCACCGGATCGCGCGGGCGCCCGTCGCCGCGCTTGGCGGTGAGCAGATAATGCGCGGCAAGCTGGCTCATCCGCTTGCCGTCCTGCGGATCGAAGGCAATACCCCGCTCCTCAAGCCATGCCACCAGACCCGGGATCGGCGAGAGGGTCACAAAGGTCTTGAGCCCCGGCAGCGCGCTGGCCAGATCCGAGGCCACCTGCTTGATCAGAGAATTGCCGAAGGAAATGCCCGCCAGCCCCGGCTGACAGTTGGAAATCGAATAGAACACCGCGGTATCTGCGCTCGCCTCGTCCAGCGGCTCGCGCTCTTCATGCAGCAGCGCCTGCACCGAGCCCGGGACGCCGCGCGTCAGCGCCACCTCGACGAAGATCAGCGGCTCGTCCGGCATCGCCGGGTGGAAGAAGGCAAAGCAGCGCCGGTCCGGCGGCGCAAGACGGCGGCGCAGATCGTCCCAGCTGTGAATCGCATGCACCGCCTCGTAGGCAATGATCTTCTCCAGCACATGCGCCGGGCTTTCCCAGCTGATCGGTCGCAGCACCAGAAAGCCGCGGTTGAACCAACTCTTGAACAGATGCCGGAAATCCTCGTCGAGCGCCTGCAGTTCAGGTTCATCGCGCCCGCGCCGCAGCAGGTCGGAGCGCATCCGCACCAGCCGCTCGGTGGCGCCGGGCACCATGTTGAGCCGCCGCAAAAGCTCCGCCCGCGGCGGCTCGGCAGCAGCCATGAAGGCGCGGTAGCTGCGGCCCGAGGGCGCCTGCTCATAGGCCGCCAGCGCCGCGCGCAGCGCGTCCGCATCGATGTTGAGCGCCGCCAGCCCGCGGAAGGCTTCGAGCTTTTCCGGCCCCGACATGCCGTCATAGCGCTGCAGCACCTGCCGGGCGAGCGCCGTCACCACGCTTTCGCTGCGCGCCTCCAGCAGATCGGTCACCAAGGCAGGGAGCGGGCGCGGATCGCGGCGCAGCCGCGGCGCAGCCCCGATGCGGCGGTCGAAGATTGTGCTCAGCAGATCGGCAAAGAGACTCATCGCGGGCTCCTGCTTGGGCCGGGTCAGCTGCGGTCGCCCCCGGCCCTTGCAAGGGTGCGCAGCCCCGCGCCGCATGGCAAGCCTGTTCGCGCCAACGCCGCGCCCGCGCGGCCTCCGTCGCGCAGGCGCTTTGCATACGTCCGGCCGCGCAACCGCCCCCCGGACCTCCCCGGGCCCGACACCGCGCACATTTGTTAGGCACCCGCATCCATGCCGCCGCTTTTGGCACCGGATTTCGACAGACCGGCGTGCCCGCCGATTGCTCGAATCATCGGATTCCTTACCGCTTGGTAAAAAAACCAACGATCGCACAGGGATGGAAAAGGACAGACGGATGGTCTTCAAGACGAACAAAGGGAAGCTGACCCGAAGAAAGCTGCTGCTGGGCACCGGCGGGCTTGCCGCACTGGCCAGCGCCGGGCTGCCGGGCACGCTGATGGCGCAGGATCCGATCAGCGTCGCGGGCATCTACACGGTGCCGGTCGAGCAGCAATGGGTGAGCCGCATCCACGTCGCCGCAGAGGCCGCTGCGGCGGCGGGGCTGATCACCTACAGCTTCTCGGAAAACACCGCCAACACCGACTACCCGCGCGTCATGCGCGAATATGCCGAAAGCGGCGCGCGACTGATCATCGGCGAGATCTTTGGTGTCGAGCAGGAGGCCCGCGAGGTGGTGCTCGACTACCCGGACACGGCCTTCCTCATGGGCTCTAGCTTCATGCCCGACGAGGCCTATCCGAACCTCGGCGTCTTCGACAACTACATCCAGGACGCCTCGTATCTGTCGGGCATCATCGCCGGCGCGATGAGCGAGAGCGGCAATATCGGCATGGTCGGTGGCTTCCCGATCCCCGAGGTAAACCGGCTCATGCACGCCTTCATGGCGGGCGTCCGCGAGGTGAAACCCGAGGCCAGCTTCCAGGTCAGCTTCATCGGCTCGTGGTTCGATCCGCCCAAGGCCAAGGAAACCGCCTTCGCGATGATCGAAAACGGTGCCGACATGCTCTATGCCGAGCGCTTCGGCGTGTCGGACGCAGCGCAGGAGAAGGGCGTGCTGGCAATCGGCAACGTCATCGACACGCAGGCCGACTATCCCGACACGGTGGTCGCCTCGGCGCTCTGGGACTTTGGCCCGACGCTGGACGCCGCGCTGGCGAAGGTGGCGAGCGGCAGCTTCTCGGCCGAGAACTACGGCATCTATTCCTTCATGAAGGAAGGCGGCTGCACGCTCGCCCCGCTCGGCACCTTCGAGGGCAAGGTCCCGCAAGAGGCGCTCGATCTGGTGGCCGAAAAGGAAGCGGCGATCAAGGACGGCTCCTTCACGGTCGAGATCAACGACGAAGAGCCGACTTCCTCCTGATGGCACAGGCACCCAAGGCGCAGGACGTGGTCCTGCGCCTTTCCGGCATCACCAAACGGTTCGGCGCGCTGACCGCCAATGACGCCATCAATGTCTCGTTGGCGCGCGGCGAGGTCGTGGCGCTTCTGGGCGAGAATGGCGCCGGCAAGACCACCCTGATGAACATCCTCTTCGGCCACTACACCGCCGACGCGGGCACGGTCGAGGTGTTCGGCCAGCCGCTGCCCCCGGGCCTGCCCGGCGCGGCGCTGGCAGCGGGCGTGGGCATGGTGCACCAGCACTTCACGCTCGCGGACAACATGACCGTGCTGGAGAACATTCTGCTCGGCACCGCCCCGCTCTGGCGTCCCGGCCTCGGCCGCGCGGCGGCCCGGCGACGGGTGCAGCAGTTGTCGCGCGACTTCGGTCTTGCGGTCCATCCCGATGCCCGCGTCGCGACGCTGTCGGTGGGCGAGCGGCAGCGGGTCGAGATCCTGAAAGCCCTCTACCGCGACGCCCGCATCCTCATCCTCGACGAGCCCACCGCCGTGCTCACCCCGCAGGAAAGCGAGGCGCTCTTCGAGACGCTGCGCCGCGCGGTGGCGCAGGGGCTGTCGGTGATCTTCATTTCCCACAAGCTGCACGAGGTCATGGCGGTCTCTTCGCGGGTGCTGGTGCTGCGCCACGGCAGGCTCGTGGGAGAGGTCGCCACGCAACAGACCGACCGCCAACAGCTTGCCGAACTGCTGGTCGGCGCCGAGATCACGCCCCCCGCCCCCGCCAAGGCCCGCCCCGGCGCCACCCTGCTGACCCTGACAAACGTCTCCACCCCGGCCCGCGGCAACCGCACCGGGCTGCGCGGCGTCGACCTTGAGTTGAAGGCCGGGCAAATCCTCGGCCTCGCCGGGGTGTCAGGCAATGGTCAGGGCGCGCTCGCCGATCTGCTGTCGGGCCTCGAGACGCCCAGCGCGGGCACGATGGAACTGGCCGGTGAAATGGTCACGACCTGGTCCCCCCGCGACGCGCTCAAAGCCCGCATCGGCCGCATCCCCGAGGACCGCCACAAGACCGGCACCATCGCCGATTTCACGCTGACCGAGAACGCCGTGCTGGAGCGCTATGCGCAGGCCCCCATCGCCCGTCGCGGCTGGATGGACTGGCCCGCTGCGCGCCGCGCAGCCGAGAAGATCATCGAGAGTTACGATGTCCGCTGCCCCGGCCCCGACACCCGTATCCGCCTGCTCTCGGGCGGCAATATGCAAAAGCTCATCCTCGGGCGGGTGCTGGGTGCGCAGCCGCGGATAATCCTTGCCAACCAGCCGGTGCGCGGCCTCGACATCGGCGCCGTCACCTACGTGCAGGAGCGTCTCATCGCCGCCCGCGACGCCGGCGCCGCCGTACTGCTGATCTCCGAGGATCTCGACGAGGTGCTGACGCTCTCGGACGTGGTGCGGGTGATCTGCGAAGGCCGCCTCTCGCCGGAATTCCGGCGCGGCAGCAAGACCCCCGCCGAACTGGGCCAATGGATGGCCGGACAGGGGTTCGACGATGCCGCCTGAAAACCTGTGGACCGTCCGCGCTTCTTCTCTTTCCAAATACGCAAATCCCGCGCCCACCGCCCAGGCCATCACCGGGGCAAAAGCGCAAACCCTCAGAGGCCGCCATGCGCCTTGATCCGATCACCGCCCCCTCACCCGCCCGCACGCTCGGCCTGCCCATGCTGGCGCTCGGCGCCACGGTACTGGTCGCCATGGGCCTCGCGCTGATCGCCGGGGCCGACCCGCTCGCCACGCTGGGTCTGATCGTCAAGGGCGCTGCGGGCTCGAAGTTCGCATTGCTGGAAACGCTCAACCGCGCGACGCCGCTCATTTTCACCGGCCTCGCCATCTCGGTCGCCTTCCGCGCCAAGCTCTGGAATATCGGCGCCGAGGCGCAGCTTTACGCGGGCGCGCTGGTCACCGTGGTGATCGGCACGCAGCTTGGCCTGCCGGGGCCTCTCGCGCTGCCGCTGATGGCGCTCGGCGCGGTGCTTGCCGGGGCGCTGGTGCTGCTCGGGCCGGTGCTGCTGAAGACACGGCTCGGGGTCGATGAGGTGGTGACCACGCTGCTGATCAACTTCATCATGGCGCTGTTCATCTCTTATCTGCTCGAAGGCCCGCTGAAGGACCCGATGGGCATGGGCTGGCCCAAGTCGCCCGCCCTGCCGAGGGACGCGCGCCTGCCGCGCCTTGTTGAGGGGCTGCGGCTGCACTGGGGGTTCGGCCTTGCGCTGATCTCGGCCGCCGCCGTCTGGCTCATGCAGACCCGCAGCACGCTCGGCTACGAGATCCGCGCCACCGGCCTCAACCCCGAAGCGGCACGCTTTGCCGGCATCCCTGTGGGCCGGGTGTTGGTGAAGACCGCGCTGATCTCCGGCGGGCTCGCCGCGCTCGCGGGCTTTTCGGAAGTGGCCGGGCTGAAGGGCAATCTCACCGCCGACCTGTCGCCCGGCTTCGGCTATACCGGCATCGTTGTCGCCATGCTGGCGCTGCTGCACCCCTTGGGGGTCGTCGTCTCGGCGCTCTTCGTGGCCGGTGTCTTCGTCGGCGCCGACAGCATGTCGCGCGCCGCGGGGGTGCCGACCTATATCGCCGACATCCTGCTCGCCACGGCGCTGCTGTTCATGGTGCTGGCGATCCTGCTCACGAAAGTCCGGGTGGTGCGCGGATGACCGAGATCATCGACATTCTCATCTCCGCCAGCTTCTGGGCCGCTGTGTTGCGCATCGCCTCGCCGCTGATCTTCGCCACCCTCGGAGAACTGATCTGCGAACGCGCGGGCGTGCTCAACCTCGGCATCGAAGGCATCATGGTCTTCGGCGCCTTCGCCGGCTGGATGGCGGTCTACGCCGGGCTCGGCCTCTGGCCCGGCGTGCTTGTGGCGCTGCTGGCGGGCATGGCCTTCGGCGCGCTGCACGCGCTGCTGACGGTGCCCTTTGGCCTGTCGCAGCACGTGGTGGGTCTGGGCATCACCATGCTTGCCACGTCGTCGGCCTATTACGCCTACCGCCTCGCCCTGCCCGAGGTCACCAGCCCACCGCGTATCGATCCATTCCAGCCGCTGCACATCCCGGTGCTGTCGGACATCCCGTGGCTGGGTCAGGCCGTGTTCTCGCAAACCGCGCTCACATGGGCCGCCTTCGCCTGCGCCGCGCTGGTGGCGCTGGTGCTCTACCGCACGCCGCTTGGGCTTGCGGTGCGCGCCGCCGGAGAGAACCCGCAGGCGGTAGAGGCGCAGGGGCTCTCGGTGGCGGCGATCCGCATGGGCGCGGTCATCGTCGGCTCCGGCCTCATGGCCGTGGGCGGCGCTTTCCTGACCATGTCGGCCTTCTCGTCCTTCTTCTTCGAGATGGTCAACGGCCGCGGCTGGATCTGCATCGCGCTGGTGGTCTTCGGCGCGTGGAAGCCGGGCAAGGCGCTCTTGGGCGCGCTGCTTTTTGCCGGGTTCGACGCGCTGCAGATACGCCTGCAGCAAACGCCGATGGGACAGATGGTGCCCTATCAGGTCTTCCTGATGATCCCCTACGTGCTGTCGATCCTCGCCCTCATTCTCATGTCGCGCCGGGCCGAGGTGCCCGCGGCGCTGATGACCCCCTTCAACCGCGGAGAGCGCTGAATGGCCACTTTCGACATCCTCGTCACCGGCGGCACCCTGCCGGACGGGACCATCGCCGACATCGGCATCACCGGCGGCCGCATTGCCGCCATCGGCGATCTTGCGGGCTCCGAAGCCGGCGAGACCATCGACGCCAGCGGCGATCTCGTCGCCCCGCCCTTCGTCGATCCGCACTTTCACATGGATGCAACGCTGAGCTATGGCACCCCCCGGATCAACGCCTCCGGCACCCTGCTCGAAGGGATCGATCTCTGGGGGGAACTGCGCGAAGAGGCGAGCGTCGACGAGATGGTCGCGCGGGCGCTGGCGTATTGCGACTGGGCGGTCTCTCTGGGCCTTCTGGCGATCCGCAGCCACGTCGACACCACGCCCGATCACCTCAAGACCGTCACCGCGATGCTGGAAGTGCAGGAGAAGGTGAAACCCTACCTCGACCTGCAACTCGTCGCCTTCCCGCAGGACGGTTTCCTGCGCACGCCGACGGGGCGCGAGAATCTGATCCGCGCACTCGACATGGGCGTCGGCGTGGTCGGCGGCATCCCCCACTTCGAGCGCACCATGGCGGACGGCGCCGCCTCGCTGAAGGAGCTTTGCGAGATCGCCGCAGACCGCGGCCTGCTGGTCGACATCCATTGCGACGAGACCGACGATCCCCTGTCGCGCCACATCGAGACCCTCGCCTATGAGACCCAGCGGCTCGGCCTACAGGGGCGCGTGGCGGGCAGTCACCTGACCTCGATGCACTCCATGGACAACTATTACGTGTCAAAGCTACTGCCCCTGATTGCAGAGGCGGAAATCTCCGCGATCCCCAACCCGCTGATCAACATCACCCTGCAGGGGCGGCACGACAGCTTCCCCAAACGCCGGGGCCTCACCCGTGTGAAAGAGATGCAAGCCATGGGCATCCGCGTCGGCTGGGGGCAGGACTGCGTGCGCGACCCGTGGTATTCGCTCGGCACCGGCGACATGCTCGACGTGGCCTTCATGGGGCTGCATGTGGCGCAGATGACCTCGCCGCAGGACATGGCGCGCTGCTTCACCATGGTGACAGAAGAGAACGCGAAGATCCTGCATCTGGATGGCTACGGGCTGGCGGTCGGCAATATGGCCTCGCTGGTGGTGCTCGACGCGGGCGATCCGATTGAGGCGCTGCGCCTGCGGCCCGACCGGCTTTGCGTGATTTCCAAGGGCAAGGTGGTCTCGAAACAGGCCCGCAACGACGCGACGCTCGCCTTGCCCGACCGCCCGGGCAGCGTGCGCCGGCGGCACAAGGTTCCCACCTGAGCGCGCGAAGCGGAGCGCTGTCCCTGCGGGGACAGCGGCTTTCGCTGCCCGGACGGCGAACCTCACAAACGCAAAAAGGCACACGAAAATGCGTGTGCCCTGAGCGTCTTGTCCGGCGTCTGGTTCATGGTGTCCGGTGCGTGAGTGGTGGAATGGCAGCCCGTAGGGGAATCGAACCCCTCTTTCCAGGTTGAAAACCTGGCGTCCTAACCGATAGACGAACGGGCCATTGCAACGCGACCGCCGAAACTTTTGAACCGACGGAGAGGCTGTTGCGAACCTCATGAACCCCAGCTGACCCGGTCTCTGACCCCTGATTTTGCCTGTCCCCGCGGGGACAGAAGCAAAACCAGTGGCAGCCCGTAGGGGAATCGAACCCCTCTTTCCAGGTTGAAAACCTGGCGTCCTAACCGATAGACGAACGGGCCGTGCCGGCTGGTGAGGGGCGTTCTAGTCAAAGCGCCCCCCCCTTGCAAGCGGAATTTTACGGTTTTTAGAGCCTCCGGTGATTTTTTCTCAAATCACTGACAAAAAACGAAAATTCCGAAAGATCGCCACTTACCCTGCGGCAGGCGCAGCATCCTCCAGGCGCATCTGCACGTTGCGCCGTCCGTTCCACTCATTGATCTCGAAGCGTCCGGCGAGGTGGAATCGTGCGCCCTTGTGCTGGCTCAGCGCCTGCCCCATCGGCGTGTCAAACGCGCCAAAGCAGATCGCGTCGATCTTCGCCCCCAGCCCGTCCCCAGCAGTGATCTTGAGGTGCCCGGTGCCGACCTCCTTGGCGAAAAGAATCTGCGCATCGGGCATGGCGAAGCGCGGCCCCGGCGCCCCCGCGCCAAACGGCCCGGCCTGCTCCATCCGGTCACAAAGCTCGGTGCTGGCCACCCCCGGCATCATCAGCCCGTCGAGCCGCAGGTCCGCCGCGCCGCCCTGCCCGGCGCCCTGCTTGGCCAGCAGCTCCGACAGCCGCGCCATGGCCGCATCCAGCTTATCCTCGGCCACGGTGAGACCCGCCGCCATCTTGTGCCCGCCGCCCTTGATCAGCAGCCCCTCGGCGGCGAGCTTCTGGATGCTCGCGCCCAGATCAACGCCCGAGACAGAGCGGCCCGAGCCCTTGCCCTCGCCGCCGTCGAAGCCAATGACGATGGAGGGCCGGTTGGTCATCTCCTTGAGGCGCGAGGCGACGATGCCCACCACACCCGGGTGCCACCCTTCGCCCGCCGCCCAGACCAGAGGCGCGTCGAGCCCGCGCTCTTCGGCCTGCGCCAGCGCCGAGGCGCGCACCGCCTCCTCGACCTCGCGGCGCTCGGAGTTGAGCTTGTCGAGCCGTTCGGCCAGCGCCTCGGCCTCATGCCGGTCGCGGGTCGAGAGCAGCCGCGCGCCAAGATCGGCCTGCCCGATCCGTCCGCCGGCGTTGATCCGCGGCCCGAGCACATAGCCGAGATGATAGGACGACGGCGCCGTGTCGAGCCGCGCCACATCCGACAGCGACACAAGACCGGGGCGTTCGCGCCGCGACATGACCTGCAGGCCCGCGCGGACGAACGCGCGGTTGACCCCGCGCAGCGGCGCCACATCGGCAACGGTGGCCAGCGCCACCAGATCGAGCAGCGACATGAGGTCCGGGCCGCGCGTGCCCGCCTCGCGCATCAGCCGCCCGCAATCGACCAGCACCATAAAAACAACAGCGGCCGCGCACAGATGCGCCAGCGCGCCATCCTCGTCCTGCCGGTTGGGGTTCACCACCGCAACGCACTCCGGCAGTGTCTCGCCGCCGAGGTGGTGATCGAGCACCACCACATCCGCGCCCTGCGCCGCGGCGATGGGCTCATGCGAAAGCGTGCCACAGTCGACGCAGATGATCAGATCATGCGCCGAGGCCAGCTTCTGCATCGCCGGAACGTTGGGGCCGTAGCCCTCGTCGATCCGGTCGGGGACATAGAGCGTCGCCTCCAGCCCCAGCTGGCGCAGCCAGTCGATGAGCAGCGCCGCCGAACTGCCGCCGTCGACATCGTAATCGGCGAAGATGGCGATGCGCTCGCGCCGTTGCACCGCCTGCAGGATGCGGCCCGAGGCCTTGTCCATGTCGCGCATCGAGCGCGGGTCGGGCATCAGGTCGCGCAGCTTCGGCTCGAGAAACCCCGGCACTTCCTCGCCGGGCACCCCAAGCCGCGCCAGCACCGCGCAAAGCGGGCGCGGCAGATGCGTCATCTGCACCAGCGCCTCGGCCTGCCGGTCGATCTCGACCGCCGGCCCCACCCAGCGCCGCCCGGTCAGCGACTGCTCCACTCCCAGATAGCTCATGCGGCCCTCGCGTCTTTTCACTCTGCCCGAAATCGGCCCCCTCCTAGCGCGAAACGGCGGGAAACGGAACGGGCGGCAGTGCGCGGTGGCGCGGTCGGATTTGCGTATTTGGAAAGAGAAGAAGCCGCATGGACCCGAAACATCATCGATGCACAACGCAAAGGGGCCCGCGCGACGCGAGCCCCTTCTTCTCTTTGAAAATACGCAAATCCGGCGAGGACCGGCCCGCGCTCAGCCCTCGAACGGGTTGCGGTACTGCACCCGGCGCACCGAGCCGGTTTTGGAACGCATCAGAATGGTTTCGGTCTCGATCCAGCCCGGCTGGCGCTTGATGCCCGAGAGGATCGAGCCGTTGGTCACGCCGGTGGCGGCGAAGATCACGTCAGCGGTGACCAGTTCGTCGCGCTTGTAAACCTTGTCCAGTTCGGTGATCCCGGCCTTGGCGGCGCGGCCGCGCTCGTCGTCGTTGCGGAACAGCAGCTTGCCGTACATCTGGCCGCCCATGCACTTCAGCGCTGCGGCGGCCAGAACGCCTTCCGGCGCGCCGCCCGAGCCCATGTACATGTCGATGCCGGTGATCTCGGGCTCGGCGCAGTGCATCACGCCCGCCACGTCGCCGTCGGTGATCAGCCGGATGCCCGCGCCGGTGGCGCGCACTTCGGCAATCAGATCCTCATGGCGCGGACGCTCGAGGATACAGACGGTAATGTCGGTCATCGCGCAGTTCTTGGCCTTGGCCAGCGCCGCGACGCGTTCCGACGGGCTCATCTCGAGGGTCACCGTGTCTTCGTCGTAGCCCGGACCGATGGCCAGCTTTTCCATGTAGACGTCGGGCGCATGCAGCATCGAGCCGCGCGGGCCCATGGCGATCACGGTCAGCGCGTTGGGCATGTCCTTGGCGGTCAGCGTGGTGCCTTCCAGCGGGTCGAGCGCAATGTCCACGCCCGGGCCATTGCCGGTGCCCACTTCCTCGCCGATGTAGAGCATCGGCGCTTCGTCGCGTTCGCCCTCGCCGATCACCACCACGCCGGCGATGTCCAGCATGTTGAGCTGGTCGCGCATGGCGTTGACCGCAGCTTGGTCCGCGGCCTTCTCATCGCCGCGGCCGATCAGGCTGGCAGAGGCGATGGCGGCCTGCTCGGCGACCCGGGCGAGGCCCAGAGAAAGCATGCGGTCATTGAAATCGATGGGAGCCGACATGGAGTCTTCCTTGAAAAATTTACCGTTGGGAAGGGTGTAGCGCGCAGGGTCGACGAAGGGCAAGCCCGCTCGCGCTAACCGCCGCCGCGCATGACGGCGCGACGGCGGTTCGGTATCAGCAGGATGACAAAGCGCGCGTCGCGGCGTCTGAACGGAGTCAGACCGCTTCGATTCGCAGCGCCACGGGGGTGCCATGCACCACCCCGGTCTCTTCCATGGCCACCAGCGCCGAATCGAGCGCGGCACGCGTCGTCTTGTGCGTCACGATCAGCACCGGCGCAGTGTCGGACGTGGTGCTCTGGCCGTATTGGCGCAGGCGGTTGATCGACACCCCCGCCTCGCCGAGCGCCGCGGCCACTTTGGCCAGCGCGCCGGGCCGGTCGGCCAGCGCCATGCGCAGGTAGTAGGGCGCGGGCGTGGTGGCCTGCGCCGAGGGCGCCGCCACCAGCGCCGAGGCCGGGGCCCCGAAGGTCGACACGCGGGTGCCGCGGGCCACATCCATCACGTCGCCCATCACCGCCGAGGCGGTCGGTCCCTCGCCGGCGCCAGCGCCGCGCAGCACGATCTGGCCAACGTCGTCGCCCTCGATCACCACCATGTTGGTGCCGCCCTCGAGTTGCCCCAGCGGCGAGGACGCGGGCACGAGGCTCGGCGCCATCGACTGCTCCAGCCCGCGCTCGGTCAGGCGGCAGACGCCCAGCAACTTGATGCGGTAGCCCATGTCGGCGGCCTGACGGATGTCGTCGATCGACACGCGGCCAATGCCTTCAAGCTCGACCGCGTCGAAGGCAACCTGTGTGCCATAGGCGATGGACGACAGCAGCGAGAGCTTGTGACCGGCGTCGATGCCGCCGACGTCAAGCTCGGGGTCAGCCTCGAGAAAGCCCAGACCGTCGGCCTCGGCAAAGGCCTCCTGATACGACAGGCCCGCGCTTTCCATCCGCGTCAGGATGTAGTTGCAGGTGCCGTTCATCACGCCCATGACGCGGGTGATGCGGTTGGCGGCCAGCCCCTCGGTCAGCGCCTTGATCACCGGGATGCCGCCCGCGACCGCCGCTTCGAAGCGCAGCACGCCGCCGGTGCTTTCGGCCAGTTCGGCGAGCGCCTGCCCGTGATGGGCCAGCAGCGCCTTGTTGGCGGTGACCACATCCTTGCCGGCCTTCAGCGCCGCCTCGGTCGCGGCTTTCGCCGGACCGTCCGAGCCGCCCATAAGCTCGACCAGCAGATCAACATCGTCGCGCTTGGCCAGCGCCACCGGATCGTCTTCCCATGCGTAGCCTTCGAGCGAGACGCCACGGTCCTTGTCGCGGTTGCGGGCAGAGACCGCGCTGATCACGATCTTGCGGCCCGAACGGGTCTGCAGCAGATCGGCCTTTTGCTGGACGATCTTGACGACGCCGGCGCCGACAGTGCCAAGGCCCGCAATCCCCAGGCGGAGAGGTTCAGACATATGCGGGATCCTTCTATCTTCGGTAAACTAAGGGCGGTGTGATTTGGTGTGCGCCGCCTTAGCCGTATCGCCGCGGCTGTGCAACGGCGTCTCGGCAGCGCCGGGGCGCATATTGGGGGTATTCAGGGCAGGATCGCCGCTTACTCGTCGGTCTGATCGTCCGCCGCGGTGCCGGTCAGCGGCGCGGTGTCTGCGCTGCTGTCTGCTGCGCCGGCACCCTCTGCGTCGGGAGCCAAGGCCCCCTCTTCGCCGGACATGGCGGCCTCGGTAAGCGCCTCGGTGCGCACGCCTTGCCGCATGCGGCCACGCGCGCCGCTTGCGACCACTTCGCCCCCCTGCAGCCCGGCGGCGCGGCGGCGCAGCGCCTCGGCGCGGGCCGTCAGGGTCTCGCTGGTTTCGGGCTGTGCCCGGACCGGCGCAGGCGCGGCCAGCAGATCGGACATCGGCACCAGATCGGGCCATGGCGCGCTGGCCACACCGCGGCTCTGCGCGCCATCGAACTCGGGGAAATCGGTGCAGGCCGCCAGCATGGCGCAAAGGCAAAAAGGCACGAGGCTGAACGGGAGCACGGGGCGCATGGCGGTGAGACGTCTTTCGCTGGACACTGTGCCCGTCTTGCCGCAAGCGGTGGCGCAGGGCAAGGCCGCGGCGCAAGGCGCTTGATCTGAACAATCGTTCAGATAAAACTGCCCGCATGGCTCGTACTGCAGGATCGCACTCCGACATCACCGGGCCGCGGATCCGCGAGGCGGCGCTGCGGCTCTTTGCAAAACACGGCTATGCCGCCGTTTCGATGCGCAAAATCGCATCGGAGGTCGGAGTGCAGGCCGGCGCGCTCTACAATTACATCCCCGACAAGCAGGCGCTGCTGGTCTCGCTGATGAAGGGGCATATGGACGAGCTTCTGGAGGCGTGGCAGGCCGAACCGCGCCCCGACGACCCTCTGGCGCGGCTCGAGGCCTTTGTGCGGTTCCATATCGGCTTCACGCTGCGGCGACCGGAATCGATTTTCATCTCCTATATGGAGTTGCGCAATCTCGAGCCCGAGAACTTCGCGGTGATCGAAGACCTGCGCGGGCGATATGAGGCGGTGCTGGAGCAAATCCTGCGCGACGGGCGCGCCGCCGGGCAACTTTCGGTGCCCGATACGCGGATCGCCGCCTTCGCGCTGATCGCCATGCTGACCGGGGTGAACACGTGGTATCGCGAGGGCGGGCGACTTTCCGAAGACGAGGTCGCGACGCTTTATTGGGACATGGCACGCAAGGCGGTGGGGGCCTAACCCGGAGCCGGTCGCCCCCCCGAAGCGCAGCGGCCTCGACCTCACCGTCGCACGCAGTCCCTTTGGGGCCACGCCAATCTCGCACCGTCTTAGAATGGAGAGGATGCAGGCCTAGGATAGTGGCCTGCATCGGGCACGAGACGCCTTGGCAGGCGTCTACCCCCTCTTGCGACGGGCGCGGTCGTTACTCGGCCACCTGTATCGCCTCGAGGTATTCCAGCAGCGCCACCATCTTGCGCGGTGTCGGCGTCAGCACGCCATCGCCGGTGTCGAGCGGCAGTTCGTCGCCTTTCAGCAGTTCGCCAAACTCGGGCATCGCCGGGCCGTCGAGATCGGAACGGGTGTAGCCGTCGATCTTCGACAGCACCTCGGCGCGCGGGAACACCCCGTCGCGGCGCGCGGCAATACGCGTCAGGTCTGCCGGGGCACCGCCCAGATCGGCGGCCAGCGGCCCGTCGCCGGTGCCCGAATTGCCGTGGCAGGCGGCGCAATACTCGACAAAGAGCGCCTGCCCGTCCGCCGGTTCGGGCATCGAAGCCTCCATGCAGGCGCCAAGCGCCAGCAGCGCCGCCGCGCCAAAGGCCCAGTTCCGCGGATGCAGCGGCTTGTGTGTCGTCTCAGTGCTCATCGTCTCGGTGTTCATCGGCGCGTATCCCTCGTCCTGCCTGTTTCCCATGTCTCGCGCGCCGCGCGCGGGGGATCAAGACCGCAGGTCGGCTTTCGCGCCGGCCATCCGGCGGGGGTGACATTCCGCCCGCACCGGGCCAGTCTCGCGCCAGACATCACGCCAGCCAGCCGCCGGAGACCGCCATGCCCGCCCAAGCCCTCATCATGCTCGCCGCCGGGATCGGCATTCCGGTGCTTGCTGCGCTCAACGCGCGGCTTGGGGGCTGGATGGGCTCGCCCGCGGCGGCGGCGGTGGTACTGTTCTGCGTGGCGCTGAGCGCCAGCGTGATCGTGCTCTTCTCGCTCGATCCCCGGCCCATCGCACGCGCCGTGGACGCGCCGAAACATCTGTTCCTCGCCGGGCTTTTCGTCGCTTTTTACGTGCTGAGCATCACCTATGTGGCGCCCACCTTCGGCGTCGGACGGGCAGTGTTCTTCGTGCTGCTGGGGCAATTGATCAGCGCCGCGCTGATCGACCATTTCGGCCTGCTTGGCGTGAAACCCGCGCCGATCTCGGCGCAGCGCGGGCTGGGCATTGCGATGATGGCGGCGGGCGTGTTCCTCGCGCAGCGCTGAGCCGACGCCTCAGCCTTCGGCCACGAAAGCAAGGCTGGCCGAGGTGATCGGCGCGCTGCGCCCGATCAGCGTGACAGAGGCGCCGTTGTCGAGCGTCACCACCAGCCCGCTGGAACTGGCCACCTGCGCGGCGATGCCCGGCGTCTCGGCACCGCTGTGGCTGAAGACGATGAGGTCTTCGGCCTCGTCGAAATCCTCTATGATCGCACCGTCGGAGAGCACAAAACTGTCGGATCCGGCGCCGCCGAGGGCCAGATCCCCCTCACCCAGCATCAGCGTGTCATCACCGGTGCCACCGATCAGCAGATCGCTCTCGGCGTCGTCACCCTCTGCGTCCGCCCCCCAGAGCAGATCGTCCCCCGAGCCGCCGAGCAGCGTGTCGGCCCCGCCGCCCCCGACGAGCGTGTCGCCGCCGCTGCCGCCTTCGACGTAGTCGTCGCCCGCCTCGCCCGACAGGCTGTCGGAGCCGCCGCCGCCGCTCAGCACATCCGCCCCATCGCCCGCCAAGATGATGTCACCGATATCGGTGCCGGTGAGCGTATCGTCGCCGTCGGTGGCGGCGGCGATGGGTTCGTCGACTGTGTCCTCGCCCGAGGCATCGCCGAGGTCGTCGCCAGCCGCATCATCGCTGGCGTCGCCGCTCGAGCCCACTTCGACCGCCGTCTCAGTGTCCTCGGTGGTGGCGTCTGTGGTGGCGTCGTCCATGCCCGAAGCCCCGGTGTCTTCGCCCGTGGCCTCTTCGGCGGCGGTGTCCCCGCCCTCGCTGTCTTCGGACGTGTCAGGGCCGTCCGCGCCGAGATCGTCGTCCGTCGCGCCCTCTTGGCCGGCTGGCGCATCAACAGCAGCGTCCTCGCCGGTGCCATCGTCCGGGGTGTCGGCGCCGCCCTCGTCCGGGGTGTCCTCTGGCGTGTCCTCGGCGCCCTCGTCCGCGATGTCTTCCACCACATCGTCGGCGCCGCTTTCGACAACGTCATCAGTGGGACCGTCTTCGGCGTCGGCCTCCTCCTCCACCGGAAGGATCAGCCCCTCACCGAGCTCCGCAACATCGGCATCGTCCGAGGTGTCCTCGTCGTCATCGTCGCCGCCCATCGGAAAGGCGACGGCGGCAAAGGGGAAAAGCGCCGCGAGCGCGACAAGTAATTCCAGCGGCATGAAGGCGACTCCAAAGGCTAAGTCCCCGGAACCCTGATGCTCAAGTTTGACGAAAATCGGGCAGCGCCACGGCCCCGCAGGGGTCTTCTCGCGGCGCTCAGAGCGGCACCAACTGGCCCTCGCGCATCTCGACCTGCCGGTCCATGCGGCCTGCCAGTTCAAGGTTATGGGTGGCGATCAGCGCCGACAGCCCGGTCTCGCGCACCAGTGTCATCAAGGCACCGAAGACCCGGTCGGAGGTGGTGGGATCAAGGTTGCCCGTGGGCTCATCCGCCAGCAACAGCTTCGGCGCGTTGGCCATGGCGCGGCAGAAGGCAACACGCTGCTGCTCGCCACCCGACATCGCGGCGGGGCGGTGCGCCACGCGGTCCTGCAACTCGACGCTGCCCAAAAGGTCCTTGGCGCGCGCCTCGGCCTCGGCGGCGGGCACGCCGTTGGCAAGCTGCGGCAGGGTGATGTTCTCGAGCGCGGTGAACTCGGGCAGCAGGTGGTGGAACTGGTAGACAAAGCCCACCTCCTGACGGCGCACGATGGTGCGGCGACGGTCGGACTTGCCGCCCAGCACCTCACCGGCAATCGCCACCTCGCCCGCGTCGGCGGTGTCGAGCAGCCCGGCGATGTGCAGCAATGTCGACTTGCCAGCACCGGAGGGAGCGACCAGCGCGACCACCTCGCCGCGCTGCACTTCAAGCGAGGCGCCACGCAGCACCTGCACCTCGTTGGGCGCGCCGCGGTTGTAGAATTTCTCGATGCCCGAGAGGCGCAGAACGGGATCACTCATAACGCAGCGCCTCCACGGGGTTCATACGCGCGGCGCGGCGCGCGGGAAAGATCGTCACGATGAAACTCAGGCCGAGCGACAGCGCCATAGCGGCAAAGACGTCGCCCCACTGCAGCTTGGCGGGCAGCGCGTAGATGCCGCGCACCGCCGGGTCCCAGACGCCGCCACCGGCGACGTAGTTCACGAACGAGAAGATCGGATCGATGTAGATGGCAAAGAGACAGCCCAGCACCACGCCCATGATCGTGCCGATCACCCCGGTGAAGGCGCCGCAGATGAAAAAGACCCGCAGCACCGAGCCTTCGGTCAGCCCCATGGTGCGCAGAATGCCAATGTCGCGGCCCTTGTTCTTCACCAGCATGATCAGGCCCGAGACGATGTTCATCGTGGCGATCAGTACCAGAACCGACAGGATCACGAACATCACGTTGTCCTCGACCTCCAGCGCGCGCAGGAAGCCGCCCGAGGCGTCCTGCCATGTCCAGATCAGCGCGCCCGCCCCCGCGGCCTGCTGGATGGCGGTGGTCAGGCCGTCGACCTGCTCGGGGTCTTCGACCATCACTTCAAGCTCGTCGGCGACGCCTTCGCGGTTGAAGTAAAGCTGCGCCTCCTCGAAGGGCATATAGGCGCGGGTGCGGTCGATGTCGTAGCGTCCGGCGGTGAAAATCCACGTCACCTCATAGGCCTTTACGCGCGGCGAGACGCCGAAGGCGGTCTTCACGCCCTCGGGCGAGATCAGCTTGACCTCATCGCCCACGTCCACACCTAGCTCGCGCGCCACGCCCGAGCCGAGCGCGATGCCCTCGCCAAAGCGCGAAAGATCGCCGCGCCCGGTCTCGGGATCGACGATGCGGCGGATGCCCTGCAGGTCCTCTGCGGTGATGCCGAACACCTCGACCCCGGCGTTGCGGCCGTTGGCGTTGCCCATCACCTGCCCCTTCACCAGAGGCGCGGCGCGGGTCACGCCGGGCACTTCGGCCACGGCGGCGGCGCGCTCGGCATAGTCGGGGAAGGTGCGCACGGTGCGTTCGAACTCATCCTCGCGCGCGGCGGCGTAGACGGTGACATGGGCGTTCGAGCCAAGAATGGTGTCGACGAACTCGGCGCGGAAGCCAGAGCGCACGGCCAGCGTGGCGATCAGCGCGAAGACCGCGAGGGTGATGCCAATCAGGCTGATCCAGGTCATCACACTGACCCCGCCCTCGGCGCGCCGGGCGCGCAGATAGCGCCAGGCGATCATCCATTCGAACGGGGCAAAAGGTGGCGGGGTACGGGCCATCGGCAATCTTTCCGGGTGATCTCTTCGCGGCGGAACCTGACCCCAACCCATGGCGGGGTCAATCCCTCGCTCCATGCTAGGGCTGCGGCGCGGCATATCCAGCACCGGTGCACATGCGCAGAAGTCCAGTGTTCGAATTTCAACATACCCTGTGGGCGCAGGCCGAATTGCCGCGGCGCGGCACATGCCCCCATGTTCAGGCATCGAAAACGCACAACACCAGCGGAGTTATCCGATATGAAATCCCTTCTGCTTGCCGGCGCCGTCGCGCTTGCCCCGTTCGCCGCAGCTGCCGCACCCGAAAGCTATGTCTTCGACGCCAGCCACACGCAGATCGTGTTCTCCTACAACCACCTCGGCTTCTCGACAGGCTACGGCATGTTCGGCGGCTTCGAAGGTGAAATCGAGTATGACGCCGAAGACCCCGCCGCCTCGACCGTGACCACCTCCTTCGACGTCACCTCAATGATCACCGGCTGGCAGGGTCGCTACGATCACTTCATGAGCGAAGATTTCTTCGGTGCGACCGACGAGAACACCGTGACCTTCACCTCGAAGTCGATCGAAGTGACCGGCGAAGACACCGGCCTGATCACCGGCGACCTGACGCTGAACGGCGTGACCAAGGAAGTCGTGCTCGACGCGGTTCTGACCCAAGCGGGCGAGCACCCGATGGAAGGCAAGCCCTGGCTCGGCTTCCACGCCACCACCACGCTGATCCGCTCGGACTACAACGTCGGCATGTTCGCGCCCTACGTCAGCGACGAAGTTGAAGTCGAGATCTCGATCGAGGCGATGAAGGCCGAGTGAGTGCGCATTCCGGTCGTCGCCCCGCGCGACGGCCAGAACGGTAACGAGTGACGCGTCAAAATCGTTTTGTCAGTGCCCCCGGAGCCCATGGTTCCGGGGGTTTTGCGTGCCCGCCGCCCCGCGCAGGCTCTTGCCAGAGCGCGGGCGCTGCGGCATATCTCCGGCCCATGACTGGACCTCGCTACACCCCGCTCGTCGCATCCCTTCCCGAGACCGTGCCTTTCGTCGGCCCGGAAACGCAGGAACGCGAGCGCGGCGCACCGTTCCGCGCCCGCATCGGCGCCAACGAGAACGTCTTTGGCCCCTCGCCCCGCGCGATCGAGGCGATGCAGCGCGAGGCGGCGGAGATCTGGAAATACGGCGACTCGAGCAGCTTCGATCTGCGCAACGCCATCGCCGCGCATCATGGCGTGGCCCCCGAGAACGTCATGGTCGGCGAAGGCATCGACGGGCTGCTGGGCTATCTGACACGGCTGGTGGTGGCGCAGGGCGACGCCGTGGTCACCTCGGACGGCGCCTATCCCACCTTCAACTACCACGTGGCGGGCTTTGGCGGCGCGCTGCACAAGGTGCCCTATAAGGACGACGGCGAGGATCTGCCCGCGTTGCTGGCCAAGGCCGCCGAGGTTGATGCCAAGCTGGTCTATTTCGCCAACCCAGACAATCCGATGGGATCGTGGAAATCCGGCGCCGAGATCGCCGCGCAGCTCGATGCGGTGCCCGAGGGCACGCTGTTGGTGCTCGACGAGGCCTATGTGGAGTTCGCCCCCGAGGGGACCGCGCCCGAGATCGACATTGAGGACCCGCGGGTGATCCGCTTCCGCACCTTCTCGAAAGCCTATGCGATGGCGGGCGCGCGCGTCGGCTACGCGCTGGCGGCGGCGCCGCTCATTCGCGGCTTCGACAAGATCCGCAACCACTTCGGCATGAACCGCACCGCGCAGGCCGGGGCGCTGGCCGCGCTGCAGGACGGCGCGTGGCTGCAGCAGACCATCGACAAGGTCGCCCAAGCGCGTATGCGCATCGCCGAGATCGCCAAGGCCAACGGGCTAACCGCCCTGCCCTCGGCCACCAATTTCGTCGCGGTAGATTGCGGCGGCGACGGCGCTTTCGCCAAGGCGGTGCTGGAGGGTCTCGGCAAGCGCGGCGTCTTCGTGCGGATGCCCTTCGTGGCACCGCAGAACCGCTGCATCCGCATCGGCGCTGGCACGCCCGACGACCTCGACGCGCTGGCCGAGGCGCTGCCCGGCGCACTGGAAGAGGCGCGCGGCACCAGCGCCGCCTGAGCCTGCCCTACAAGCCCGCCCTCTGCGGGCTTGTGCACAAATATTGCGCCGGAGTTTGGCAGCACGTCGCCGCGCAACCTTTTAGAAACAAGTTTTGATCAGCCTGATGCGTGACCAAAGGGAAGGTTGCGCTACCCTTCTTCTATTGAACTTTGTCTTTCTGCCCGCCTTCGACATGGCCCGTCCGAGGATCGCATCATGGCCCCCTATTCCGAACCCCCGCGCCCCGACTTCTTCAGCGCCAATCTCGTTCTGCTCTTCGTGGTGATCTTTGCCGTTCTGCTGTTGCTGTGGATCAGCTACGGCCTTGGCATCGCGGTGATCGCCGGCGTGGCGATCAACCACGTCATCTCGGTGATCGACCACCGCCGCAACGACGAGACGACCCCACCGCAGACCTGACGCTGCCTGCACTGCCAGCGACGTCGCTCTCCTAAAAGTCATAGCGCCAGCCCCTACGGAGCGCCGGCGCGTTTGAGGCGGTCTCTGACGGCATGGTATCTGAAGGCGCAGGTTCTGAAGGCACAGGATCTGAAGACACAGGCCGAAAGCGCGATGGCCCGCGCCTTAGCGCTTCCTTAGCCCTTGGCGATTTCCGCCGCGGCGGCCGACATGGCGCCCTGCCCATGCGGGATGCCCAACGAGGTGAAACCCGCCTCGAGCACACCCAGCAGACCAAGGATCATATGCGCGTTGACGTGCCCCATGTGGCCAAGCCGGAAAAAGCCGGTGCCGCCGGGATCGTCGGGCTCGGCCATGCCAAGGCCGATGCCCAGCGTCACCCCCGCCTCGCTCTCGCACCATTTGCGCAGCTGCGCGCCATAAGGCTTGCCCAGCCGCAACGCGGTGACTGCGTGGCTGCGCAGGGCGCGATCCTCGATGTTCAGCGTCAGCGGGCCGCCCTCGCCCCACGTCTCTGCAGCGGCCCAGATCGCCCGGGCGAGCACCGCGTGGCGATGCCACACCTGCTCGATTCCCTCTTCGCGGATCATGTCGAGCGCGGTGCGCAGCCCGTAGAGATGGTGCGTCGGCGCTGTTCCGCCGAAATACTGGTAGAAGAAATCCGGCGCGCCGCGCGCCGTCCAATCCCAATAGAGGCTGACGCGCTTCATCTCGGCGCGCCGCGCTTCGGCCTTGTCGTTGAAGAAGACAAAGCCCAGCCCCGGCGGCACCATCAGCCCCTTTTGCGAGCCGGTGACCATGATGTCGACGCCCCAGGCATCCATATGGAATTCCTCGACCCCCAGCGAAGCGACGCAGTCGGCCATCAGCAGTGCCGGGTGGCCGGTGCTGTCCATCGCCGCGCGCAGGCTGGCGATGTCGTTGCGCACTGAACTGGCGGTGTCGACATGGCTGACCAGAACCGCCTTGATCTCGCGCGCCGTGTCGGCGCGCAGCGCATCGGCGATCAGCTCAGGGTCGTAGGTGGACTTGGTGCCGAACTCGAGGATCTGAGGCTCAACGCCAAGGCCGCGGGCCATCTCGGCCCAGCCATGCGCAAACCGGCCAGTCGCGGGCACCAGCACCTTGTCGCCTTCGCCCACCACATTGGCGAGCGCCGCCTCCCATGCACCGTGGCCGTTGGCGATGTAGATCGCCACCTTGGCCGCCTCGGTCTTCGCAACATAGCGCAGATCGGGGATCATCCCGGCAACCATATCGACGATCGCGCCCTCATAGATATTCGGCGACGCGCGGTGCATCGCACGCAGGACTGCGTCG
Organism: Salipiger sp. ABF4_146; assembly: GCF_056161345.1. Lineage (NCBI taxonomy): Bacteria > Pseudomonadati > Pseudomonadota > Alphaproteobacteria > Rhodobacterales > Roseobacteraceae > Salipiger > Salipiger sp. ABF4_146. The sequence goes on from NZ_JBSWYX010000007.1 coordinate 260,458, forward strand.
GGCATGACGGACGGACCGGGAATGGCCAGATAGGGGCGACCGTGGGCTAGAGACATGGGGAAACTCCGAAAGCACCCCTTGAAATTCCGGGGCGAGAGCCAACCTAACGGCGGCTGCGCCGAGGTCAATCACCTCCGGGCGCAAGACGCGCGACGCTTGCCAGCAGGCACCTTAGCCCGTAAACGACCGCCCGACAGGTACAGGAATTGAGCAATGCTGACGAAGCTCTGGGACAAGATCGAGAGCGCCGAACGGCGCTTCCGCCGGTCGTTCGGCAAGGATATCTCGACCCCCCGTGCGCGGGCGCTGTCGAAGTTGCACTACCACGTGTTCGACCACGCGTTCCTGCGCATGTTCTGGACCAATTTCTGGCAGCTGGCGCCGGGCGTCTGGCGCTCGAACCAGCCGACGCATGCGCGGTTCGAGAAATACGCCGCGATGGGCATCAAGACCGTGATCACCCTGCGCGGCGAAGAGAAGTTCTCGCACTACCTTTTTGAAAAGGAGAGCTGCGAGAAGCTGGGGCTGACGCTGCTGCACGCCAAGCTCTGGGCCCGGTCGGCGCCCAAGCGTGAGCGCGTCGTGCATCTGATCGATACCCTGCGCAGCGCTGAAAAGCCGCTGATTTTCCACTGCAAATCCGGCGCTGATCGGGCTGGCTTCGCCTCCGCCGTCTACCTGATGGTGTTCGAGGGCGTGCCGGTCGAGGAGGCGCGCAAGCAGATGGGTCTCAAATACGTTCACCTCGAATTCACCAAGACCGGGATTCAGGGCTACATTCTAGACACATACGCCGCCCGCAACCGGCGTGATCCGATTTCCTTCGAAGATTGGATTCGCACCGAGTACAATGCCAAGAAACTACAGGCGGGCTTCAACGCGAAGCGCCCGCCGGAAGAGATGGCATGAGCGCGGACACGTCCGAGACCAAAAAACTCTCCAAGACCCCCAAAGGGGACTCGCGCAAGCTGCTGCTCTGGCTGGGGCGTAACTACCTCTGGCGCTATCGCTGGCAGATCTCCGTCGCGCTGGTGTTCATGATGCTCGAAGGCTCGATGTTCGGCTTTCTGAGTTACATGATGAAGCCGATGTTCGACGAGGTGCTCGTCGGCGGCAGCCGGTCGGCGCTGGTCTGGGTGGGCGTGGCGATCTTTGCGATCTTCGCGATCCGGGCACTGGCCAGCATCGTGCAGAAGGTCATGCTGACGCGGGTTTCGCAGCTGACCGTCGCCGACATCCGCAACGATCTGCTGTCGCATCTGATGACGCTCGACGGCAGCTTTCACCAAGCCTACGGCCCCGGCTACCTGATGCAGCGCGTCGAAGGCGACGTGGAAGCGATCAACAAGGTCTGGCGCATCCTGATCACCGGCGCCGGGCGCGACGTGGTCGCGCTGGTCTCGCTGTTCGGCGTGGCATTGGGCATGGACTGGCGCTGGACATTGGTGGCGTTGATCGGCGTGCCGCTGATGGTCGCCCCGTCGATCCTGCTGCAGCGCTACGTGCGCAAATACGCCCGCCGCGCGCGCGACATCTCGGCCGGGCTGTCGACGCGGCTCAACGAGGTGTTCCACGGCATCGTGCCGATCAAGCTCAATAGACTCGAGGACTATCAGGCCGCGCGCTACCGCCGGCTCACCCGCGAGCGCGTGCGCACCACCGTCTCCTCGAGCCTCGGGCAATCCGCGATCCCCGGCCTCATCGACGTGATGTCCGGCATCGGCATCCTTGCCGTGCTGATCTATGGCGGCGGCGAGATCATCTCGGGGCAGAAAACCGTCGGCGACTTCATGGCCTTCTTCACCGCCATCGGCCTCGCCTTCGAACCCCTGCGCCGGCTGGGGGCGATCAGCGGCACATGGCAGATCGCCGCTGCCTCGATCGAGCGGATCAAGGAACTGCTGGATATGAAACCGGCGCTGCGCGACCCACCGGATCCGCTGCCCGTGCCGGACGGCGTGCCGGAGATCGTGCTGGACGATGTGACCCTGTCCTACGCCCGATCCGCCGTGCTGCGCGGCACCAGCTTCACCGCCGAGGCGGGCAAGACCACCGCTTTGGTCGGCGCGTCTGGCGCGGGCAAGTCGACGGTGTTCAACGTGCTGACCCGGCTGGTCGACCCCGAGAGTGGCGAGGTGACCATCGGCGGCATCCGCACCGACGCCATGCGCCTTGCCGATCTGCGCGGGCTCTACTCGGTGGTCAGTCAGGATGCGCTGCTGTTCGAGGACAGCCTGCGCGAGAACATTTTGCTGGGCCGCGAGGACGTCTCGGAAGAGCAGTTGCAGACCGTGCTGGAGGCGGCGCATGTCTCCGATTTCCTGCCGCGTCTGCCGCAGGGGCTCGACAGCCCGGCGGGCACCCGCGGCAGCAATCTGTCGGGCGGGCAGCGTCAGCGCGTCGCCATCGCCCGCGCCTTGCTGCGCGACACGCCGATCCTGCTGCTGGACGAGGCGACCTCGGCGCTCGACGCGGCCTCGGAACAGGTGGTGCAGGCGGCGCTCGACCGGCTTTCTGCCGGGCGCACCACGCTGGTCATCGCGCACCGCCTGTCGACCGTACGCGGCGCCGACAAGATCGTGGTGATGGACGCCGGCCAAGTGGTCGAACAGGGCACGCATGCCGAACTGCTTGCGAAAAACGGTGCCTATGCGCGTCTGCACGCCATGCAGTTCGAGGATGAACAGACCGGCTGACCGCCGCCCCCTGTCACCTGCCCCGCATCACACCTATACTCCGCCCCAAGACATTCAGGACGGAGTTCCCATGACCGCCACCACGGAAACACAGCGCAGCGTTCTGCGCGTCAGCGGCCCAGAGGCCCACGACTTTCTGCAGAACCTTGTCACCAACGACCTCGGCAGGCTCAGCGACGGGCTGGTCTATACTGCGCTGCTGACACCTCAGGGCAAGTACCGGGCCGATTTCTTCCTCGTGCCGCGCGAAGACGGCTCGATCCTGATCGATGTGGCCGAGCCGCTGGCCGCCGATCTGACCAAGGCGCTGACGCTCTACAAGCTGCGCGCCAAGGTCGACGTCACGCCCACCGAGATCGCCGTCAGCCGCGGCACCGGACCGGAACCCGAGGGCGCGTATCCTGACCCGCGCGATCCCCGCATGGGTTGGCGCGGCTACGACGGCCAGCCCGGCGAAGAGGCCGACTGGGACGCGCTGCGCGTTGCCGCCTGCGTGCCCGAAACCGGCATCGAACTGACCCCCGACACGTTCATCCTCGAGGCGGGCTTTGACCGGCTCAACGGCGTCGACTTCCGGAAAGGCTGCTTCATCGGCCAAGAAGTGGTCGCCCGGATGAAGCACAAGACCGAGCTGCGCAAAGGTCTCGCCACTGTCGAGATCGATGGCGACGCCGCGGTCGGCACCGCCATCGAGGCGGATGGAAAACCGGCCGGCACGCTGTTCACCCGGTCCGGCGACCGCGCCATCGCCTACCTGCGCTTTGACCGCGCGAAGGGCGAGATGACCGCGGGCGAAGCCACCCTGCGCCGGGTCTCTTGAGCCGCGCCGCGCTGGAGCGCGCGCTGGGATCGGCAATCACCGGCGCCCGCGCCCTGCACGGCGGCGATCTGTCGGAGGTGCAACTGGCGACCCTCGCCGATGGGCGGGCGGTCGTGATCAAACGCGGCACGCTGGTTGGGCCCGAGGCGCGGATGCTGCAGGCCATCGCCGCCGCAGGGGCCCGCGCGCCGCAGGTGCTGGCGCAGGAGGGCGATCTGCTGGCATTGGAGGCGCTGCCCGAAACCGGCGCAAGCGCCGCCGGGTGGCAGGCGCTCGGACTAGAGTTGCGCAGGCTGCATGCGGCGCGTGGCGATAGCTACGGCTGGGCCGAGAGCTACGGCTTTGGCACCCTGCGCCTCGACAACGCGCCGCGAGACGACTGGCCGGGTTTCTGGGCCGCGGCGCGGCTTCTGCCTTTCGTGCCGCATCTTCCAACCGCGCTTGCCACGCGGGTCGAGACACTGTCCCGGCACCTGCCGGACCTGCTGCCCGCCTCACCGCCGAAAGCGCTGCTGCACGGCGATCTCTGGACCGGAAACGCGCTGTTCATGCAAGGCGCCGCCGCGCTGATCGATCCGGCCAGCTACTACGGGCACGCCGAAGTCGATCTGGCCCTTCTGGAGCTTTTCGGCACGCCGCCCGCCGCGTTCTGGCAGGGCTATGGCGAGACAGACCCGGGCCGCGACGCGCGCCGCCCGATCTACCAGCTGTTTCCCGCACTGGTGCACCTGCGCCTGTTTGGCGGCAGCTATGCCGGGATGGTACGCGGCCTGCTGGATCAAACCGGTTTCTGAAACCCCTTCCCCAGACCGGCCGCCGACCGGCGCGCACCCGCACGCGCCATAAGCGCACCCGTCGGGGCACTGCCCTCGGTCAGGGGGCTCTCCCACCCGATCGCGCCCTGCCCTGCGATCTCGGCCTCGAAGGCGGCGATCAGCCGCCGACCGACCCCGCGGCGGCGCCATGACGGTTCCACCCAGATATGCTCGAGCCGCGCCCTGCGCCCCGCCTCCCCCCAGCGCCACATCAGGTAGCCGCGCGGCACCGCCTCGGCGTGGTAGGCCAGCAGCTGCACGCCTGCATCCAGCAGTGCCGCGACATACGCCCGCCGCCCGGCCTCGCCACCGGGTTCGGCAGGCCAGTGCTGGCCACCGGACGGGAGCGGCGTTCCGCGCAGCATGCGGGCCAGCGCCGGCACATCCTGCACATCGCAGCGGGAGATCGGAGAGTTAAACATCAAAAGGGCCTCCTGGCTGGTGCGCCGGAGGCCCTTTGGTTCATCGTTCTGTCGCCCCCGGATCGCACGGGGACAAAGTGGTCGGCGCGCGGGTTATGCGCGTTCCGAATACTCCATGGTCTCGGTGTTCACGACGATGTCCTCGTCCTGCCCGACGAAGGGCGGAACAGAGACGCGCACGCCATTGTCGAGCACGGCGGGCTTGAAGCTGTTGGCGGCGGTCTGGCCTTTGACGACCGGCTCGGTCTCGACGACCTTGCAGACCACCTTTTGCGGCAGCGTCGCGTTCAGCGCTTCGGACTCGTAGAATTCCACAACGATGGTCATGCCGTCCTGCAGGAACGGGCGACGCTCGCCAAGGATGTCGGACGGCAGTTCGACCTGATCGAACGTCTCGGTGTCCATGAAGCTGAGCATGCCGTCGCTCTCGAAGAGGAACTGCATGTCTTTTTGCTCGAGGCGCACGCGCTCGACCTTATCCGCCGAACGGAAACGCTCGTTCAGCTTGGAGCCGTTGCGCAGGTTCTTCATCTCGACCTGCGCGAAGGCACCGCCCTTGCCGGGCTTGACGTGGTCGACCTTCACCGCGGCCCAGAGGCCACCGTTGTGCTCCAGAACGTTGCCGGGGCGGATCTCGTTACCGTTGATCTTGGGCATGGGGTCAAAACTTCGCAGTAAGGTTGAAGGGATTTTCCGGCCTCCTATATATGGCCGGTTCGCCCCGTGCAATACAACGTATCTCGTGTTCCCTACAAGCCGAGACATGCACCGAATGCAACGACGCTATGCGTTTGTGATGTATCCGAATCGAATGGAATAGTTCATACAGCCGCGTACGCCAGAAAAGACAAGAGCAATAATCATAAAGGTCGAAAGATGAAGGATTTCGTGGACAGCACAGCCTACCATGCCGAACAAGGCAACCGCGCGCGGAAACTTTTCGCCGCTGTGGTTCTGGCTGCGCTCGACGATGCAATCGCCGATGACAAGAAATACGGCAACGGCCCCGAGCAGATCGCCCGCTGGGCACGCTCGCGCGATGGTCGTGAAGTTCTCAGCTGCGCCGGTATCGACCCCAACGAGCGGGTTGTGTCGGGCCTGATGGAATTCGTGTCGAAAGGTGTTCGTACCTCCGTCGCGCTGTCGCGCGAGGAGAGCGAGCGTCGTCACGCAGCCGCAGCCGCGGAGCAGGCCGAAGCCGCCTGATCCCGGTCCGGGGACATCCCCCGAACAGTCGAAGGCGCGCCCCTAACAGGGCGCGCCTTCGGCGTTTCTGAAACCCTCTTTGGCAAAAGACTGCCGGTTTTGCCGTCACGCGCCGGCCATAAAACGCGCAACCCCGCGCAGCGCGGCTGGCGGGGTCGCAGTTGCGGACATGGACAAAGGTTTAGTCGAGGTCGGCGCTCATCGCGATGCGCTGAATTTCCTGCCGCACCAGCTTGCGCAGGTTGCGCGTGACACGCTCACCAACCGCGCCCTGCAGCTCTTCACGCACCACGTCAGCGACCAGCTTGCGCAGCGTCTCTTGATCGAGCGCGGCAAGCAGATCCGTCGCCTCATCGGTGCTTCCACTCTCGGAAAGCGTCGCAGTGTCGGCGCTCTGGGACTCCGATCCGGCGTCGGACTGTGCGGCGACCGGGGCGGCGGGCTGCTCTACCGGCTGCTCGACGCGCGGCGTGGCGCCAAGCTCCTCCGCTTCGCGGCGCAGGTTGCTCTGGCTGCGTTGCCAGACCGGGTTGCGCAGAATTTTCACAGGACGGCGCGCAGAGGGTTTGGGCACCTCTGGCACATCCAAGGCCTCCGGCTGATCAAGCTCCGCAGCCCTTTCGGCCTCGTCAGAGTCGTCGCGACCAGCGATTGGCTCGCGGTCAAAAGACGACCGGCGGAAGGCGAACGGCGCATCCTCTTGGTCGTCCTCATCCGGCTCGCCGGTGGCATCGGTCTCGAAGGGGCGGTCAACAAGCTCTGGCTCGGGCATCGGGCGGCTGGCCAGTTCGGCGTCGTCCTCGTCGGGCTCGGCCTGAGGCGCGATCTGCGGCTCGTCCGTGCTGTCCTGAGGCGCAGCCATCGGCTGATGCCGGAAGATTGCCTCCGGCGCCTCCTCGCCCGTTTCGGGCTCGAACTCGCTGGTGCTGCGCGCGATCATCTCTTCCAGCTCGGCGATCTTTCGTGCGAGGCTGCCCTCTTTCGGAGCGATCTCGGCAATTGGCTCCGGCGCAGGGCCGCGCGGCGTGTCGCGCAGTTTCGCGGCAAAGAAATCGGCGATGGACGCGCCCTGATCTTCCTGCGCGTCTTCTTCTGTAACCTCGATAAAGGGTGCCTCTTCGGCCTCCTCGACCGCTTGGCTCGCAGGCGCGATCATCGGTGCATCGGCATCAGGCTCGGGGACCTCGATGCTGTCGGCGTGGCGCGCGGCGGGCTCTTCGCCGACCTCCGGCCGCACTGGCTCCAGCGAGGCGCGGCGCCAAGCCGGGGTGGACAGCTCTTCCTCGGAGGGCAGCAAACGGCTGGTGAGGCGCATCTCGTCGGGTCCCGGTGCCTCGCTAAACGCAGGATGCGCCGCTTGCTCCGGCGGCGTCTTCGGCTTGGGGTCGGAAACGCGCAGGGCCGGCGTCAGAACCAGCCGCTCTGGCGCGGCAGGCTGCGCTTCGGCCTTGTGCTGAGGCTCGCGCTCCGCCGTATCTTCGGGCGCACGGGAATCTTCGGAAACCAGCCTCCGTATGGAGGAAAGAACGTCCTCGATTTCCACATTGGTCACGGGATCGGACATATGTTTACCACTCTTGCCTGTCCCTGAAGTGTAAACGCGGATCGCGGCTCCGACAACGGTCGAGCTGCAATCCGCGCGCCAGTGTGTCAGGCAAGCTTACTGCTTGCCCATCGCCTTCAGGATACGGTTGAGGTCCGCGCCCTGACGGGACTGGACCGGAGCGGTCTTGACCAGATTGTAGTACTCGGCCGGATCGTAACGCGGCACGTTCAGCGCGAGGTCTTCCGAGGTCAGCTGGCCCATCGCGTAGAGCACCGTGTAGGCAGCGATGGTTTCGTCGACCACGGCCGAGATCTGCGTGTTGCGCGCGTCCAGCAGTTCCTGTTCGGCGTCGAGCACGTCGAGCGTGGTGCGGGCGCCGAGAGTGGCCTCTTCGCGGGTGCCGCGGAAGGCGACGGTTGCGGCGCGGACCTGCTCGTCCGAAGCCTCGCGGGCGGCCTGTGCGACGCGCAGGTTGGCATAGGCGTTGGCCACCGTCTGCGGAACCGACTTTGTCAGCTGCAGCAGCGCCGCACGGTTCTGATCGCGGGTGGCCATCGACTGACGCTTCACCGAGCTGAGCGCCCCGCCGCTGTAGATCGGGCCGTTAAAGTTCAGGCCGACAGTGCCGCCGCGCGAGCCCGCTTCGCTGTCGAAGCTCTCGTCATACCCATAGGTGCCCTGCAGCGAGACTGTCGGGCTCATCTGCGCCTGCGCGATAGCGATGCCGATCTCGGAGGCCGTCACCTGATGCTGCACCTGAATGATGTCGGGGTGGTTGCGCAGCGCGATAGCCTTGGCCGCATCGGCGTTCGGCGGGATGTTCGGCAGCGAACTGGGCGACACGAGGTTGCCCGGCAGACGGCCCACGGAGGCGCGATACTCCTCGCGCGCCTGCGCCAGCGCGCCCTCTGCGGCCGCCAGCAGCGAGCGGGCAGCGGCAAGGCGGGCCTCGGCGGAGGCCACGTCGGTGCGGGTCACTTCGCCAACTTCGAAACGGTCGTTGGCGGCGCGCAGTTCCTCGCCGATCACCCGCACGTTGTTCTGGCGCAGGGTCAGCGTCTCGATGGCGCGGCGCACTTCCATGAACGCCTGAACGCCGCGCAGAAGCACGTCCTGCTCGACCGAGACGAGGCCCGAGCGCGTGGCCAGAACCGCCTCTTTCGCGGCGTCGACCGACAGCCGGTTTCTGCCGCCATCAAAGAGCGTCAGCGTTGCGCTGAGCGCGATCGACGCGGTGTCGCTGGTGGAGCCGGTGCGCTCGAAGCCGGTGGCGAGGCTGCGGGTCGTGCCGTAGTTGCGGCTGATATCGCCGGTCCATGCGACCACCGGGCGCAGTGCCGCGATCGCCTGCGCCACGTCTTCATCGGCGGCCCGCAGCACCGCGCGGTTCTGCTCGAGCAGACCGCTGGTGTTGTAGGCGCCGGAAAGCGCTTCTGCCAGAGTTTCCGCCGAAGCGGGCATTGCCAGCCCTGCCGCGAGGCAGACACCCGTCATCCATGTCCTAAGCGTTTTACGCGCCATCTTCCTGCCCTCTTATCCCTTGTCCTGCATCCCTGCCCTTTGGGTCAGAGTGCGAAGGCCACCTGTTTTTCGAACCCGGCAAGCACCGGCGCGGTGGCGTTGAAAGAAAACCGCCAGGTGATGGCGCCGTCGATCTTCCAGCCGACCTTCACCGTTCCCAGCGCTCCGTCCATGAAAATACAGGCGATCCGCCCGCCGTCTTTCAACTGCCCGGCAATCGTTTCGGGCAATTCTTCGATCCCGCCTTCGATGACGATCGCATCGTAGGGGCCGTGCTGCGGCGCGCCCTCGGCGAGCGGGCCGGTGTGCTGGATCACATTGTCCGCGTGCTCCATCAGCAGCGGCAGCGCCTCCTGCGACATGTCCTCGTCGTCCTCGACGGCGACAACCGCCTCGGCGATGCGCGCGATGACCGCAGCGCTGTAGCCCTGCGCCGAGCCGATATCGAGCACCAGATCGTCACCATCGACGTTCAGCGCATCAAGCATCTTCGAAAAGGTCCGGGGGTCGAGCACCACGCGCCCATCGCCAAGCTCGATATTGCGCCCGGCATAGGCGGCATCGCTCATTTCGCTGGGCACGAAAAGCTCTCGCGGAACGCGCAGCATCGCATCGATAATGGGAAACTTGGTCACGTCCGAGGGACGAACCTGTGTATCAACCATCATACGGCGAAGGGTAACGAAATCGGTCATCCGCTAAACTCTTCCGTTCAGATATCCTACTAAGTTTTTGCCACAGTTGCCTCTGCGGGGCAATGACCGGCTGCCGACAAATGCATGCAGCGGCGCGCGACTGTGACCCGGGCGCTGCGAAATTCAGAGATTTGCAGCTTCTCCGCACCCGTTTCTCAAAGCATTCCGAAAAATCTGCGGGCACCGCGATCAATCCTGCGTGTGCCTGCCCTTGGCGTCACCGGACGGGCCTCGGGCGGCCCATCCGGGGGTCGTGGGCGACGCCCGTCACTCTTTGCGCATCGCCTGCCCTGCGGCGCGACCGGCCAGAAACGCCTCGATCATCGATCCGACGGGGGCCGAAGGCGGCACTGGGTTGACCGGCACGCGCGGGCGCACGGGCACGTAAAAGAGCAGCAGCGCCAGCACGAAATAGATGCCGCCAAAGATCAGCGCGGCATGGATCGTGCCGTACATCTCGACCAAGACCAGCCAGCCGGCGATAGAGAAAAAAACTGCCGCGACGGCCAAGCAGACCGCCCCGGCGATGTTGCGGCCGGCCCGTGTCAGGCCGGCTCTCAGTCTTGCCTCAAACAGGGCGAACAAGCGCAATTACCTCCGGCTGCCGACGTAACCGATCAGAAAGCCGACAGCGGCGGCGAGGCCGATGGCCTGAAACGGGCTGGCCTGAATCTGGCCGCGCGCATTCTCTTCAAGTTCCGACACGCGCATTCCAGCTTCACGCAGGGCATCTTCGCCCTTGCCGCGCATCTCGGTCGCCTTGGCTTCGCCAGCGGCCTTGTACTCGGCGCCGCGGCGCTTGCCGATGTCGCCCACCAGTTCGGCCAGCGCAGACACGTCGCTGCGCAGTGTCTTGATCTGCTCGCTCAGAGCTTCGCTGTCAGTGGGCATGCTGGGCTCCGGGGTTTTGGGTGCGCCGTTCGTCTTTGTTGCAGTCTGGGCCATGGGGACGTCCTCCGTCTGCGATTGCCTTTGGTAAAGCAACACTGCAAGTCTGCGCGAAGTTCCCCTCCGCGCGCAAGTTTCCTTACCAGACGGCAGGCGACTGTGCCTTGCGCGACATCAATTGCCGCCGTCGCCCAAGGCGAAATTGCCCCCGTCGCCCAAGGCGATCCCCTCGCGGCGCGGATCGGCGCCGCCGGTCAGTTTCTCTCCAACGGCGATAACGTGAAGCCCCGAATTAAGGCTCCGCAGGTTGGTTTCAAAGCCGATCTCGGCCAGTGGCCCCGACAGCGCTTCGGCCTCGGTGCCGGCCTCGATATCCATGGTGCCAAAGCGATTGAGCACATGCGGCGCGGCCACCGCTGCCTGCGGATCCATCCCCCAGTCAAGCTGGTTGATCACCGCCTGCGCCACATAGCCGATGATCCGACTGCCGCCGGGCGAGCCAAGCACCATCACCGGCGCGCCGTCCTTCATCACGATGGTCGGCGCCATCGACGAGCGCGGCCGCTTGCCCGGCTCCAGCCGGTTGGCGATGGGCCGGCCCTCGTCATGCGTGGCGAAGCTGAAATCGGTCAGTTCGTTGTTGAGCAAGAAGCCCCGCACGAACAGCCGAGAGCCAAACCCGTTCTCGATCGTCGTGGTCATCGACAGGGCATTGCCCTGCGCGTCCACGATCGAGATATGGCTGGTCGATGGAAATTCGATCGAGCGGTCGTCGGCCCACAGCTGCGCGTGGTCCCATTCCGGCTCGCCGGGGGCCACCTGGGTCAGCGCCGTCTCGCCGCCGAGCAATTCTGCGCGGTGCTGCAGGTAGGTGGGATCGGAAAGCCCCTCGGTTGGCATGGGCACGAAATCGCTGTCGGCCATGTAGCGGCCCCGGTCGGCGAAGCCGAGGCGCGAGGCGTCGCCGATCAACCGCCACGCCTCGGGGCTGTCCGGCCCCAGCGCGGCAAGATCATAGGGCTCCAGCATTCCGAGGATCTGCCCAACGGTCAGCGCCCCGGACGACGGCGGCCCCATGCCGCACACCTCATGCGCGCGATAGGACACGCACACAGGCGCGCGCTCGATCACATCGTAAAGCGCTAGATCGGCCGTGCTGAGCTTGCCCGGATTGCCCTCCGCCTCGCGCACGCGGCGCACGATGGCTTCCGCGATCTCGCCGGTGTAGAACGCGCGGCTGCCGTCTTCTGCGATGGCCTTGAGCGTTTCGGCGTAAGGCTGGTTGACCACCCTGTCGCCGGCCTGCAGCGCGGTTCCGCCGGGAAAGAAATACGCCTCGGTCTCGGGGAAGCGGCGCAGCCGATCGCCGTCGCCCGCCACCAGTTCAGCCAGACGCGGCGAAACGGTGAAGCCATCCTGCGCCAGCGCGATGGCCTCGTCGAACAGTCCTGCCCAATTGGCCGTGCCCCAGCGCCGATGCGCCTCTTCCAGCAGCCGCGGCGTGCCGGGCGTTCCGACCGAGAGCCCGCCGACAACTGCCTCGAAAAAGCCCAAAGGCGCGCCGGCGTCATCCTGAAAATGCGTGGGACGTGCATCCAGCGGCGCGGTCTCGCGCCCGTCGAGCGTGGTCAGGCTCTGCGTCTTGGCATCATACCAGACAAGGAACGCGCCGCCGCCAAGGCCCGAGCTTTGCGGCTCGACCAGCCCCAGCACCGCCTGCACGGCGATCATCGCATCGGCGGCGCTGCCCCCCTCGCGCAGCACCCGCGCGCCCGCTTCCACTGCCAAAGGATTGGCGGCGGCCACCATCCAAGTGTCCCCCTCGGTCGGCTGTCCCTGTGCCTTGGCCTCAAGCGCGGCCTGCGCCGGCGCGGAGAGCGTTTCGAACGCGCCCGACGCGGTGGCCGTCTCTGGCGCGACGGCGTCAGCGGCCTGCTGCGCCGCAAGCGGCAGCGCGAATGTCAAAAGCAGACTTGCGGCGAAACTGGCGGTGAGAGCGGTGGCGCGCATCGATATCCTCCAAACCGGGGTCCCGCGCCGCACTTGGCGCCCGGGCACCAGAGTGATGGTATCGCGCGCGCTGCGTTTCGCAACCACGCGTCGCGCGGCTCAGCCCAGCGGGCCGACCTCGACCAGCGTGGTATGCGCCGAAGACCCCTGCCCGAGCGACGACGTTCCCTTGTCACGGGTAAGCACGTTGGGGTTGCCATGCGGGTCGATGTTCTCGGACGCGTCACCGTACCAAGCGCCGGTGGGCAGCGCCACGACGCCAACGCGGATGTCATCGCTGACCACCGCCCGCGCCCGCACCGCGCCGCGGGCATTGCGCACAAGCACCAGATCGCCCGAGGCAATGCCGCGCGGGCCTGCATCCTCGGGGTGGATCAGCAGCCGTTCGGGCCGCGCGTCGGGCGCATCGGCCAGCGCGGCCTCAAGCTGGCTGTGCAGCTTGTCGCCGGGCTGCGGCGACACAAGATGCAGCGGCGTTTGCGCGCTGGCCGTGCCGAGCCATTCGGTCGGCGGCAGCCAGACCGGATGACCGGGGCAATCGGCGTAGCCAAACCCGTCGACTGTCTCGGAAAAGACCTCGATCTTGCCCGAGGGCGTGTTCAGCGCGTGCCCCTCTGGATCGGCGCGAAAGCGGGCAAGGAACGAGGGCAGCGGAGGCTCTTGCACGATCGGCAGCTTGACCCAGTTGCGTGCGCGCAGATCGTCGAAATCCGGCACGTCGATCCCCGCCTCGGCGCCGGTCGCGCGGTAGCCTTCGTAGAGGTGACGCAACCAGCCTTCGCTGCTGCGCCCTTCGGTGAAGGCCTCTCCCTCGCCCATGCGCGCGGCCAGACCGGCGAAGATGTCGTAATCATCGCGCGCCTCGCCCACCGGCGGGATCAGCGCGGGCATGTTAAACAGATATTCATCCAGATCGGTGCGCCCGATGTCCTCGCGCTCGTAGCTGGTGGTGGCAGGAAAAACGATGTCGGCGCGCTTGGCAGTGGCGGTCCACCATGGCTCGTTGACGATCACCGTCTCGGGGCATTTCCACGCCTCGTGCAGGCGATTGAGGTCCTGATGGTGGTGGAACGGGTTGCCCCCCGCCCAGTAGACAAGGCGAATATCCGGGTACGGCTCGCGTCGCCCGTTGAAGTCATAGGGCACGCCGGGATTTTCCAGCATGTCGGCAATCCGCGCCACGGGAATGAAGGTGCCGACCGGGTTCTGTCCCTGATCGAGCGTGATGCCGCGCAGCGATTTCATCGATTTGCCGATGCCGCCGATGGCCCCATAGCCGTAGCCGACGCCGCCGCCGGGCAGACCGATCTGACCCAGCATCGCCGCCAGAACGGCCGACATCCAATACGGCTGCTCGCCGTGTTCGGCGCGCTGCAGCGACCATGCGACAGTGATCAGCGTGCGGGTGCTGGCCATGCGCCGCGCCAGCGCGCGGATCGTCTCGGGATCGGTGCCGCAGATCGGGCTGGCCCATTCCGGCGTTTTGGGCAAACCGTCGCTTTCGCCCATCAGGTAAGGCCGGAAGCGCGCAAAGCCGACCGCGTAACGGGCGAGGAAATCGTGATCCGTCAGCCCCTCCTGCTCCAGCACGAAGGCCAGCGCCAGCATCAGCGCGGTGTCGGAGCCCGGACGCACCGGCAGCCACGCGCAACCTTCGGGCGCATCGCGCCGCTGCGGGCTGATATTGACGCGATGCATGTTTCTTTCGCCAAAATGCTCGAACCAGTTCTGGGTGTCGTGACGGGTGATCCCGCCCATACTCACCTGCGCGTTCTTGCGATTGATGCCGCCGAACATCACCAGCGTCTGAGTGTTCTCGGCGATGGTCTGCCAGCTGTCTTGCTCGTTATAGAGATAGCGCAGGAAGGGCACGCCGAAGACATGCGGCATGATCGCCTGTGCGCAGCCGGTGGAATAGCTGCCGAAAGAGGCGACATACCCTCCGATGCTGTTCAGGAAGCGGTGCACCTGGCTTTGCGCGTGGTGAAACCGCCCCGCCGAGGACCAGCCGTAGGAGCCGCCAAAGATCGCCTGATTGCCGTGGGTCTTTCGAATGCGGTCAATCTCTTGCGCGGCGATGTCCAGCGCCTCGTCCCATGGCAGATCGACAAAACTGTCGTGGCCGCGGCCCGCGCGGTCTCGGGTTTCGAGCCAGCCACGACGGATCGACGGCCGAGAGACGCGGCTGCGGTGATGCACGGCGGCGGGCACCGCAAGCGGAATGTCATTTGCCTCCGGGTCCTCCGCAAAAGGTCCGGTGCCGACAATACGATCCCCCTCGGTCGTCACCTCGAACGCCCCCCAGTGGCTGGTGGTGACGCGGGTCTTGCGGTCGGCGGCGGGGGTGTCGTGAACGGTCATTCTGGCAGGCTCCGGGTGGGTCGTGGCCAGAGTAACACGATATGGCGCGGGAAATGGCAAGGGAGCCCGCCGGGTGTGAGGCCCACTTTGGCCGCCTCGCTCATGCGAAGACCACTGCAAATGCTTGTGAAATGCCCGGCAGCCGCCTTTGCGCCGCTGCGGTTCGGTCACTCGTCGGGCGGCATCGGGCTGGCGGAAAAATCGAAATCGAAATCCATGCCGCCACCGTCCTCCGAGTCGTCTGATGAAACCGCGGGCGCGGCGTCAAAATCAGCCGCGAAATCGCCTGCCCCGTCATCGCCGAGGGGCGGCAGGTCGGGCAGATCCGGAAGCCCTGAGGTGATCTCATCAAGGCCAAACTCCGCAGCAGCGGCGGGCGCCGCGACGTCTTCCTCCAGCGGGACCGGTGCAGAGCCCGGCTCTGCCCGAGGCGCGCCCGCGGCCTGCCCCGCGGCGGTCCCCCCTTGCGGCCAACTGAGCCGCACCGCGCGCATGCCGTTCATCTGGCCCAGCCGCCCGCCCGCGACGGCGGTGCCGCCGTCCCGCGCCGCGCCGGTGCAAAGCGTGACCTTGTCGAGCAGTTCGGGCGCCAACGGCAGCACATCGCCCGGCTTCAGCGCCTGTACCCGGCTCAGCGGCAGGCGCAGCGCGCCCAGCACTGCGCGCATCTGCGCTGGCAGCAGCGCCATGCGCGCCTCATAGGCGCCTTCGCCCGCAACCGCATCGGCCCGCTGCGCACCAGGCCGTTGCGGCAGGAACAGGCGCAGCTCGCCCTTGCGGCGCCCCAGCGCCAGATCGATCTCGACCCGGAAGCCCGAGTAACCGGGCGCGTCGAGCAGCATGCCAGCGGCGCGCGCATCCTCGAGCATGGCGCCAAAGCGGAACCCCTCAAGCTGCGCGCGCAGAGGATGATCCTCGAGAAATCGCGGAAACCGCTCCAGCATGCCGTCGATCAGCGGCGCGGTCATCGCGGCATCGGTGGCGGTGAGCGGGCGCGGATCGGCGGGCATCTGGGTGACTTGCAACATGGTCTGCACCTCGGTCAGCCCGGTGACCAGGTCACGCTCGAGCGAGATCAGCCCGACCGCCCCGTCGGGTCCATCGAGCAGAACCAGCAGCACCTCTGGGCGCAGCTGGGCCACCACGCCATCCTGATCGAACTGATCCAGTTCCACGGCGCGGGTGACCAGCGCCAGATCCCACAATAGATCAGCCGTGCGCGACAGCGCCCGGCGCAGCGCCTTGGCCGGCGACATCGCACGCGCCTCAAAGGCGCGGCGCGCGGCGGCGGCCTTGCGACTGAGCACATCCTGTCCGGCAGGGTTCGACTGTCTGGCGGCGTCCGGCATCTTTCCTTTCAGTCTGATCTGCTGCGCATTTGCCCCGCCGTTTATCGGGCAAATTGGTTACCGCGGGCTTTAGCAGGCCAGAAAAGCTTTGCCGGTCACTGCGCCGCGATGGCCAGATCCGCAGGCAAGCTCACGCGGAATGACGCGCCGCCGCGGCCGGGCACATAGGTGATGTCACCACCGAGACGAGTGACGATCTGCCGGCAGATCGCAAGCCCCAGCCCGGCGCCGCCCGCCTTCTGATCGCTGACCCGACTAAATTTTTCAAAGATCAGGTCCTGCGCCTCGGCGGACACGCCCGAGCCATTGTCGGTGAAATCGACCGCCAGCCGCGCGCCCGGCCTGACGGTGATCTCCAGCACCGGATGCGGCGCGTCGCAGTATTTGCGGGCGTTGGCGACAAGGTTGATGAACACCTGACTGAGCCGGTCGAGATCGGTGTGCAGCATGATCTGTTCGGCGGCGTGATCACGGCGAATTTCCAGCCGCGCCCCGGCCTCATCCGCCGCCGCGGCGGCCACCGCCCGATCAAGCAGGTCCGACAGCAGGCCGCGCCGCAGGTTGAGGCTGACCTGTCCGTTCTCCAGCACCGACAGGTCCAACAGGTCATCAAGAAGCCGGGTCAGTCGAACCGCTTCGTCATGAATGATCGAGGCGTATTTTGTCTTTTCCTCGGGCGTCATGCCGCCGGTGTCGCGCAGGATCTCGGAAAACGCACGGATCGAGGTCATCGGGGTGCGCAATTCATGGCTGATCTGACTGAGGAAGGCGTCCTTCTGCACCGACAGACGGGTGAGCTTGGCGTTGGCCTCGCGCAGCTGCGCAGCGGTGCGGGCCAGTTCCTGCGACTGCGCCTCGAGCCGGGCAGAATACTCCATCATCTGCGCGGTCTCGTCGGCTACGGCCATCAGGTCCTCGACCGAGACCGACATGCCACCGACGATCTGACCGACCATGGCGTGGGCCGTCGCCGCCCCCACCGACCCGGCCAGTTCGCGCTCCAGCGTTTCCAGAAAGCGCGGCGTCACGTCTGGCAGCGGGCCGCGCGCGCCCTGCCGCTCGGCCTCGCGCTCGAACAACCGCTGCGCATCGCGCGCACCCAAGATGCGCTGCGCCATGATCATCAGGTCTTCGCTCTGCGCGATATTGCCGGTCCAGCTGCGCGGGCTGGTGGAATGCTCGAAGACATTGACGAATTGCGCGCCCTGCAACCGCTCGATCGGCTGGGGGAAACTGAGCAGGGACGCCAGAACGAAACCGCCGGTGTTGAGGGTCATCGACCAGAAAAACGCATGCAGCAGCGGGTCCATGCCCGACAGGCCGAACATCCCCTGCGGGCGCAGCCAGCCGATGCCGAAGGGCCCGTCGAGCAGCCAGCTTTCCGGCAGGAAGACGCCCGGCCCGAAGGACGGCAGGAACAGCGCATAGCCCCAGCAGCAAAAGCCCAGCAGCAGGCCGGTGACCGCGCCGAGCCGGGAGGCGCCGCGCCAGAAGATGCCGCCCAGCATCGACGGCAGCACTTGTGCAAGGCCGACGAAGGACACAAAGCCGATGGTGGCCAGCGCCTCGCCGCCGCCAGAGAGGCGGTAGTAGAGATAGCCCAGCATCACCACGCCGACGATCGACAGGCGCCGCGCCAGCAAAACCACATGCCGCACGTCGCCCGATACGTTGGCGCCGGTCTCGGCAAAGCGCAGCCAGAGCGGCATAACCACGTGGTTCGACACCATGGTCGACAGCGCGATGGCGGCGACGATGACCATCGAGGTCGCCGAACTGAAGCCGCCAAGGAACGACAGCACCGCCAGTCCGCCCTGCCCTTGCGACAGCGGCAGGGTCAGCACGAAAAGATCAGGGTTCGAACCTTCGGGCAGCAGATCGAGGCCAATTACCGCGATCGGCACGACGAAGAGGCTGATCAGGCCAAGGTAGAGCGGAAAGGCCCAGCTGGCCGTGCGCAGATGGGTTTCGTTGTCGTTCTCGACCACCAGCACCTGAAAAATCCGCGGCAGGCAAAGAAAAGCCGCCGCAGAGAGCATGATCACCCCGGCCCAGCGGCCGCCGTCGATGCGCCATTGGCCAAGCTCCGAGGCATCGATCCGCGCCAATGTCTCGGTCAGCCCGCCGCCCAGCCCCCAGACCACGAAGACGCCAACGGCGAGCAGCGCGAAGAGTTTCACCACCGCCTCGACGGCGATTGCCATGACAACACCATTGTGCCGCTCATTGGCGTCGAGGTTGCGGGTGCCGAAGATCACCGTGAACAGCGCCAACCCGGCCGCTAGCCACAACGCCGTATGGCCGCTCTCCTCGCCGGTGGCCAGATCGCCGGCCGAAAAGACCTCGAAGCTGAGCGTCACCGATTGCAGTTGCAGCGCGATATAGGGCGTGGTGCCAACAACGGCGAGGATGGTCACCCCCACCGCCAGAAGATTGGATTTGCCGTAGCGCGACGAAATGAGGTCGGCCACCGAGGTGATGCGCTGCGAGCGCCCGATGCGCACCAGCTTGCGCAGGATCCACCACCAGCCGACCAGCACCAGCGAAGGCCCGAGGTAGATCGCCAGATACTCGAACCCGGTGCGCACCGCCGAGCCGACGGCGCCATAAAACGTCCAAGCGGTGCAATAGATGGACAGCGAGAGCGTGTAGACCAGCGGCGAGCGCAGCCAGCGGGCCTGCCCGCGCAGGGCGATGCGCTCGGCGGCGAAGGCGATGACGAAGAGAAACAGCGCGTAGCCGAGGCAGACGGCGACCAGCGTGTTGAGCATCGCCTACTCTCCCCCGTCTCCCGGCCCCGGACGTCCGAGCGCCCAGGCGATGCCGGCGGCCAGCAGCACCAGCGCCAGCCAGACGCCGAACAGATAGACGATGACCGCAGAACTGCGCACGCCCTCTGACGGGTCTTCCTGCCACAGCAGCGGCACCAGCCAGAGCAACGCGCCCAGAAACGGCAACACCCGCGCCCCATCCATCACCCGGCGGCGGCGGTAGGATTGCCGCTCGAGGAAAACCGGCGGCGTGCCGCGGCGGGGCGCCTCTTCGCTCATGCCTCTTTTTGCGCGTTCACCAGCGTGCGCACGGTGTCGAGCATTTCACTGTTGGAAAAGGGTTTGGACATGAAGGCGCTGACGCCTTCACGCTCGGCCAGTTCGCGGTCGCGGGTCTGGCCGCGGGCAGTCAGCATCAGAACCGGCAGTTCGGCGGTCGCCGGGTCGGCCCGAAGGTCGCGCAGGATGTCGTAGCCGCTCTTGCCGGGCAGCATGACATCAAGGATCAGCAGATCGGGCTGCACATCGCGCAGCCGCTCGTTGGCCGTGGTGCCATCGGAATGGGTCTCCACGTCGAGCCCTTCGCGCGACAGGATGAAGCTGATCGCCTCGATGATATTCGGCTCATCTTCGATCAGCAGCACGTGTTTGGACATCCACCCCTCTCTCCGCGGCCCCGGACTCTCCCCTTTCCGGCGCCGAGGTTTTCTCCCCCATGAGCCCTTGTTATCGCCAATGTTTCAACCCCTGTCAAAAAGAGACCACGATCACAGTGGCCGCTCCGCTGCGTCACCCAGCAGCGAGGGCTCGCGCCGCGCCGGGCAACTGACGCGCGGGCAGATGCGGCAGGTGGCGCCGACAAGCTCGGTCTCTTCGCCGCCGCGGTCCGGGCCCGCCGGGGTGATCATCATATGCGCCTCGAAGATCGGATCGCGGTTGGCCTGCGGCGGGCCGGCGGGCTGCGCCACCGCCCATGCGCGCACCGCGCCGCCCTGCCGCCCGGCCAGTTGTACGCGCCGCGACAGCACCGCCATGGGACGGCTAAGCGCCGGGAACAGCGGCCAGAGCGGGCAGTCGGCACCAAAGCGCGGGATCGGGAAATCCGGCAGCGGCTTGCGGAAAGTCAGTGCCCCCGAGGCGTCGCAGATCGCCAGCCCGACCGGCCCGCAGGCGGCCTCTGCAGGCAGCGCGGCGAGGCGGCGCATGGCGCGCGCCGGATCACAGCCAAAGCGGCGCAGCAGCGCCAGCGGATCGGCACCATCCTCCGACACGGCGGTCAGCAACGGCTTCAGCGGCAGGGCGCGGGCGTCCTCGGCGTAGGTGACCAGCGCCTGCTGCAGTAGGATGCGCGCGTTGCCCGAGAGATCGCCACCAAGGTCTTCTGCGAGCGCCTCCGGCTCTCGACCCTTCTCGAGCGCCGGGAAGTGATAGCCCGCCGCCTCGAAGACGGCGGTCACTTCTTCCTGCGGCGTGCCGCTTTCGCGTGCGGCCTTGCCTTCGGCCTCAAGGTAGCTGACGAGGCTGCGGCTGCTCTCGGCGAGCCGGGCGCTGTCTTCGTGGATGTTGCGGTGAAACCGGCGCTGCCAGTCGGGGTCGATCGCCTCGGGTTCGTTGAGGATCGAGGCCGCCGAACGGATCGCGGTGACGGTCGAGAGCATCTCGTGCAGCGCGCCGGCAAGCTGCGGGTCATGTGCCAGCCGATCACTGAGCGTCTCGACGCTGCGTTCCAGCGTTTCGATGCGCGCGTGCGCCTCGGCCAATAGCCGTGCCCAGCCGGGAAAACGCCCGGCAAATTCATCGACCCGGTCCAATTCCGCCGCGTTGCCGCGCATTGTGCCCGCCGCCTCGCGCAAAGCGGCAATCAGCGCGGCTTCGGCCCCTTCTGTCAGGATAGACGGTTCGACCTTGAGTATTTCCGCCAGATCGAGCAGCAATTTCCCGCCGATTCTTCGACGATTGTGCTCGATCAAATTGAGATAAGACGCCGAAATACCCGCCTGACGTGCAAGATCGGCCTGTTTCAAGCCGAGAATCGTACGTCTTTCGCGGATTCGACTGCCGGTGAGCGTATCGCGGGGCATGGTGGTTTCTGAACCCTTTCAAGGCCTTTCTGCGGCGCGAAATAAATTTATTTACATCATACCCTAATGCCTTGTGCATTTGTTGACAAAAAAATCGTTAACCTAAAAGCAGTTGTTGCGTGATTTTCTTTCGTGGCCCGATACTGATTTTGCACGGAAACGTGTTTTGCACTGTCGGGAAGAGGAGCCTGACGGCGCAAATATTCAAACGGGAGGAAATTCATGTCCAAGTCGACTCTGACACGCCGCGGCGTGCTGAGAACTGGTGCCGTGGCGGGAGCCGGTGTGGCCCTGCCAACGATCTTCACCAGTTCGTCCGCATCGGCCTTCACCAACGAGCCCACCGGCGGCTCGGTCACCCTTGGCTTCAACGTACCGCAGACCGGCCCCTACGCAGACGAAGGCGCCGATGAACTGCGCGCCTTTGAACTGGCGGTCGAACACCTCAATGGCGGTGGTGACGGCGGCATGCTGAACACCTTCAGCTCGAAGATGCTGGAAGGCAGCGGCATC
Source organism: Salipiger sp. ABF4_146 (assembly GCF_056161345.1). Lineage (NCBI taxonomy): Bacteria > Pseudomonadati > Pseudomonadota > Alphaproteobacteria > Rhodobacterales > Roseobacteraceae > Salipiger > Salipiger sp. ABF4_146. The sequence continues at coordinate 282,152 of NZ_JBSWYX010000007.1, forward strand.
CTCGGCAAGAAGGTCGAATATGTCACCGGCGACACGCAGACCAAATCCGACGCCGCCCGCGCCAGCGCCAAATCGATGATCGAGAAGGACGGCGCGGTGATGATCTCCGGCGGCTCGTCCTCGGGCGTCGCCGTGGCCGTGCAGGGCCTCTGCCAAGAGGCGGGCGTGATCTTCATGGCCGGGCTGACGCATTCGAACGACACCACCGGCAAGGACAAGAAAGCCAACGGTTTCCGCCACTTCTTCAACGCTTATATGTCGGGTGCCGCGCTCGCGCCGGTGCTGGCCAAGCAATACGGCGAGGACCGCAAGGCCTATCACCTGACCGCCGACTACACCTGGGGCTGGACGCAGGAAGAGTCGATCAAGGCAGCCACCGAGGCGCTTGGCTGGGAGACCGTCAACACGGTCAAGACGCCGCTCGCGCAGACCGACTTCTCGTCCTACATCGCGCCGGTCCTGAACTCGGGCGCGGACGTGCTGATCCTGAACCACTACGGCGGCAATATGGTCAACTCGCTGACCAACGCCGTGCAGTTTGGCCTGCGCGACAAGATGGTCAACAACAAGAACTTCGAGATCGTCGTGCCGCTCTACTCGCGCCTGATGGCGCGCGGCGCCGGTGAGAACGTGAAGGGTATCTTCGGCTCGACCAACTGGCACTGGTCGTTGCAGGACGAAGGTTCGAAAGCCTTCGTGCAGAGCTTCGGCACCAAGTACGGCTTCCCGCCGAGCCAGGCCGCGCACACCTGCTACGTGCAGACCCTGCTCTATGCCGACGCCGTCCAACGCGCAGGCTCGTTCAACCCCTGCGAGGTCGCCGCAGCGCTCGAAGGCTTCGAGTTCGACGGCCTCGGCAACGGCCCGACGCTCTACCGCGCCGACGATCACCAATGCTTCAAAGACGTGCTGGTGGTGCGCGGTAAGGAGAATCCGGAGTCGGAGTTCGACCTTCTCGAGGTGGTCGAGGTCACCCCGCGCGGACAGGTGGAATATGCCCCCGATCATCCGATGTTCGCCGGCGGCAGCCTCGGGTCCTGCAACCCGGGCGCCTGAGCCTTTGCAGACAGCGGGTCACGTCGCGTTGCGTGGCCTCATTCCCGCGTTCCCGGCGCCACGCCGGGAGCGCACGCACTTCCTTTGACCTGAAGGCCGGGACATGGACGCAATCATTCTTCAAATCCTGAACGGGCTCGACAAGGGCTCGGCCTATGCGCTGATCGCGCTGGGGCTCACCCTCATCTTCGGCACGCTCGGGGTGGTCAACTTCGCCCATGGCGCGCTGTTCATGATCGGCGCCTTCTGCGCCGTCACCCTCAACCGCATCCTCACCCTGTCGCATCAGGTGGTCGACGAAAGCCGCAAGGATTTCCTTGGCAACCCGCTGAAGGTCGACGTGCCCTACGTCAACGACTGGTTCGGAGAGGCTGCGGGCGCCGCGATCATCGACTGGTCGGTGCCGCTCGCCATCCTCTTCTCGATCCCGGTGATGATCCTCATCGGCGTGATCATGGAGCGCGGGCTGATCAAGCATTTCTACCGGCGGCCGCATGCCGACCAGATCCTCGTGACCTTCGGTCTCGCCATCGTGCTGCAGGAGATCATCAAGTATTTCTATGGGGCCAACCCGATCCCGACGCCCGCGCCCGACGTGTTCCGCGGCTCGTTCGATTTCGGCGTGCTGCTGGGCTTCGATCCCAATGCGATCATCTACCCCTACTGGCGCCTCGTCTACTTCGGCTTCGCCGCGCTGATCGTCGGTGCCGTCTTCGCCTTCCTGCAGTTCACCACCTTCGGCATGGTGGTGCGCGCCGGCATGGCCGACCGCGAGACCGTGGGCCTGCTGGGCATCAACATCGACCGCCGCTTCACCATCATGTTCGGCCTCGCCGCCGCAGTGGCCGGGCTGGCGGGCGTGATGTACGCGCCGATCAACTCGCCGAACTACCACATGGGGATGGATTTCCTCGTGCTGAGCTTCGTGGTGGTGGTTGTCGGCGGTATGGGCTCGCTGCCCGGCGCGGTTCTGGCCGGCTTCGTTCTGGGCGTGCTCGAGAGCTTCGCGTCGATGAACGAGATCAAATCGATCCTGCCCGGCATCGACCAGATCATCATCTACCTCGTCGCCATCATCATTCTGCTGACCCGTCCGAGGGGCCTGATGGGCCGCAAGGGCGTGATGGAGGACTAAGACCATGTTCGGACTTGGCAAAAAAGACACCACCGTCTTCGTGGTCGTGATCATTCTGGCGCTTTGCGCCCCGTTCATCCTCAACCCCTTCCCCACCGACAGTTCGCTGGCGCAGTTCAACGCGGGCTATCCCGACCTGATGCAGCGCTTCGTGATCTTCGGCATCTTCGCCATCGGCTTTAACCTGCTGTTCGGCCTCACCGGATATCTCAGCTTCGGCCACGCCGCCTTTCTCGGGATGGGCTCCTACGCCGCGGTGTGGATGTTCAAGCTGCTGAGCATGAACGTCATCCCGGCGATCCTGCTGTCGATGATCGTGGCCGGGCTCTTTGCGGTGGTGATCGGCTACGTCAGCCTGCGCCGCTCGGGCATCTACTTCTCGATCCTGACGCTGGCCTTCGCGCAGATGAGCTACAACCTCGCCTATTCTGTGCTCACCCCGATCACCAATGGCGAGACCGGCCTGCAGATCACCCTCGACGATCCGCGCATTCTCGGCAATTCCGCCACCGCCGACGGCGGCATTCCGGTGACCAACCTCTTCGGGCTGGAGATGCGCAATTTCACCACTGTCGACATCGCCGGATGGAGCTTCAACTTCTCGGTCGGCTATTACCTTAGCGCTGTGATCATGATCCTCGCCTTCTACGTGGCGATCCGCATCTTCCGCTCACCTTTTGGCATGATGCTGCGAGCGATCAAGTCGAACCAGCAGCGCCTTTATTACACCGGCCTAAACGCCCGCCCATACACGCTCGCGGTCTTTGTGATCTCGGGCATGTACGCAGGGCTCGCCGGGGGGCTGATGGCTTCGATGGACCCGCTCGCAGGCCCCGAGCGGATGCAGTGGACCGCTTCGGGTGAGGTGGTGCTGATGACCATCCTCGGCGGCGCCGGCACGCTGATCGGCCCGGTGCTGGGCGCGGGCTTCATCAAGTACTTCGAGAACATCTTCTCGAAAATCAACGACGGTGTGCTGCACGGATGGTTCGCCTTCCTGCCCGACGGGATCGAGGATTTCGTCGTCGCCATCATTCACCCCTTCGTCGGCAAGGGCTGGCACCTGACGCTGGGCCTGCTGTTCATGCTGGTGGTGATCTTCCTGCCCGGCGGGCTGGTGGAGGGCGGCCAGCGCATCTCGAAGGCCCTGAAGCGGGACAAGCCGAAAGACAACGGCACCGCCCGCAAGGCCAACCATGAACCCGCGGAATAAGGAGGCGCAGATGGGCATTCTGGAAGTCAAAGACGTCAACAAGCGCTTCGGCGGGCTGAAGGCCTTGTCGGAGGTGAACCTCAGCGTTGCGGAAAACACCGTGCACGCGATTATCGGCCCCAATGGTGCGGGCAAGTCGACCCTGCTCAACTGCCTCGTCGGCAAGCTGATCCCCGACACCGGATCGGTGATGTTCGACGGGCAGTCGGTGCTCGGCCGCAAGCCGTTCGAGATCAATCAGATGGGTATTTCGCGAGTGTTCCAAACCCCCGAGATCTTCGGCGATCTGACGGTGATGGAGAACATGATGATCCCGCTTTTTGCCCGCCGAGACGGCGCCTACCGGTTGCACGCCTTCCGCGCGGTCGAAAGCGAGGCTGAACTGCGCAGCCGCGCCGAGGCCATGCTTGAAGACGTGAAGATGCTCGACAAGCGGCACATGCATTCGGCCTCCATGTCGCGCGGCGACAAGCGGCGGCTCGAGATGGCGATGTGCCTCGTGCAAGAGCCGCGCCTGCTGCTGCTCGACGAGCCCACCGCCGGCATGGCCCGCGCCGACACCAACAACACGATCGACCTGCTGAAAGAGATCAAGGAAAAGCGCGACATCACCATGGCGATCATCGAACACGACATGCACGTGGTGTTCAGCCTCGCCGACCGGATCACAGTGCTCGCCCAAGGCACACCGCTGGTCGAGGACAGCCCCGAGAACATCAAGGGCCATCCCAAGGTGCGCGAAGCCTACCTCGGCGAAGCGGCGTAAGGAGAGAGCGAGATGAACGTCAGACCGGATTTTTCCAAGAACGCCAACCACGCGGAAACCGCGCCCGCCTTCCTGTCGATCTGGGATATGCACTCCTACTACGGCGAAAGCTACATCGTGCAAGGCATCAGCTTCAACGTGCACGAAGGTGAGATTCTCGCCCTGCTGGGCCGCAATGGGGCGGGCAAGACCACGACGCTGCGCTCCATTGCGCGGCTCGGCAACCCGCAGGTGCAGCGCGGCGAGATTTGGCTCGACCACCAGCCGCTGCACAATATGAGTTCGCATCAGGCGGCGGTGGCCGGGCTGGGCCTCGTGCCCGAAGATCGGCGCATCATCCCGGGCCTGACGGTCGAGGAAAACCTGCAACTGGCGCAGATCGCGCCGCCGATCGGCTGGTCGCTCGACCGGCTGTACGACCTCTTCCCGCGCCTCGGCGAGCGGCGCAAACAAGAGGGGGTGACACTGTCGGGCGGCGAGCAGCAGATGCTGGCCATCGCCCGGGCCTTGGCGCGCGACATCAAGGTGCTGCTGCTCGACGAGCCCTACGAGGGGCTGGCACCGGTGATCGTCGACGAGATCGAGAAGACCCTGCGCCACATCAAGGAACAGGGCATGACCACCATCCTCGTGGAGCAGAACGCGGTGCGCGCGCTGCAACTGGCCGACCGCGCGATCATCCTCGACACCGGCTCCATTGTCTTCGACGGATCTGCCGCCGAAGTGCTGGAGAACGAAGAGCTGCGGGCGGAGTATCTGGCGATCTGATCGCCGCCGCCCCGGGCCTTCTGCGGAAGGTCCGCGCGCGGGTCGTTGGGGACCGGCCCGCGCGCATTTTCCCTTTCGGCATCGTCGTCTGCGCACCGCCCGGCATCCGCAACGCGCGATCCCGTGACCGTCTTTCGCACGAAGGGGCCTTGCGTTCGACGCCGCAAGGCGCATCCTGCTCGGCAAAACAGGAGGAGACATCATGACGCACCCAGTCCTTCACGCCCCGTCCGACGACTTCGTCGCCAACGCCCATGTCGGCGCCGAGCAATACGACGAGATGTACGCGCAATCGATCTCGGACCCCGAAGGGTTCTGGGCGGCGGCGGCGCAGCGTCTGGACTGGATGGCGCGGCCGACGAAGATCAAGAACACCTGCTTTGACTTCGGCAAGGTCGACATCAAGTGGTTCGAGGACGGCGTGTTGAACGTCGCGCACAACTGCATCGACCGCCACCTGCCCGAACGCGCCAACC